>NZ_CP156081.1:3861915-4174817 GCF_039830135.1 Defluviimonas sp. SAOS-178_SWC
CGTCGCATCGTTGATATCGGTATTGAGCGCCCTCTGCGCGCAACCCGTCATCAGCGCCACCCGCATCCGCCGCTCCCCGGTCGCGGCGAAGACCTGCGGATCGTCATTGCGGCTCACCGGCGGCACCTGCTTCGGGGCCATCGCCACCATCGCCCGTAGCCGCGCGTCCGGCAGAAAGCGCGCAATGGGCCGCGCCATCTTGGCCCCCAGAAGCGCGAGCCGGAACCGCGTCGGATAGGGGATAACCTGCGCCAGCACCCAGCGCAGGGCGCGGTCGCGCCAGGGCCGGCGGTAGGTCTTTTCGATATAGGCGCGGGCATGATCGACGAGATGCATGTAATGCACGCCCGACGGACAGGTCGTCATGCAGGCAAGGCAGGACAGGCAGCGGTCGATATGCCTGACCGTCTTTTCATCCGCCGGCCGGCCATTTTCCAGCATGTCCTTGATCAGGTAAATCCGGCCACGAGGGGAATCGAGTTCGTCGCCCAGGACCTGGTAGGTCGGGCAGGTCGCGGTACAGAACCCGCAATGCACGCAGGTCCGCAGGATCTGGTTCGCGCGCTGGATGCCCGGATCGCGAAGCTGCTCTTCCGTGAACGTCGTCTGCATCAGCCCATCAGCCCCGGATTGAGAATGCCTTTCGGATCGAACCTGGCGCGCAGCCCCGCCGAAATTGCCGCGATCGCAGCGGGCTCTGGCTGGAACGGTGCGATCCGCCGGCGCACCTCCTCGGTCGCGCGGATCAGCGTCGCGTGCCCGGCAAAGGGACCCAACCGGGCGCGCAAGTCCTCGCCCTCCGGCATCAGCAACCAGACGAGGCCGCCGCCCCAGTCGTAAAGAACCGCCCGCGCCCCGGCCCGCGCCACGAGGTCGGGGGCATCGGACGGTCGGACAGACAGGCGCCAGACATCGCCCTTGGCAGAATGGAACGCCTCCACGTCGCGCACATCGCGCCAGAGCGTGCGGCAGGTCTCCGCCGCGGTCTCGACCCGGACGGGGCCAAACCGCCCGAGCAGCACCGCCAGCCGTTCGCTCCGATAGGCGACCGACTGCGCGAAGCCCTCGATGCGGATCAGCGTCCCCATCGCCCCATGCGCCGCACCGGTCACGTCATAGGGCGAACCGAGCGCGGCGGTCATCGCGCTGAGCGCGTCGCCGTCATGAAGCCCCTCCAGCACCAACACCGCCACGGATTCCGGCGCCGGCAGCACCTTCAGACTGACCTCGGTCAGAACGCCGAGCGTCCCCCAGGCCCCCGCCATCAGCTTGACGAGGTCATAGCCGGTGACGTTCTTCATCACCCGTCCGCCGTTCTTCACGATGGCCCCGGTCCCGTCGACGAACCGCACGCCCAGAAGCGCGTCGCGGGCGGCCCCGGCCTGCACCCGCCGCGGCCCCGAGATATTGGCCGCGACCATCCCCCCCAGCGTGGGCTCGCCCGACGTTCCCAGAAGCCCGCGCCAATCCGCCGGCTCGAAGGCCAGCCGCTGCCCCTCGGCGGCCAGCGCCGCCTCGACCTCGGCCAGCGGCGTCCCCGCCCCCGCGACCAGCGTCAGCGCGCCGGGCTCATAGAGCCGGATCCCCGCGATCCCCGAAGCGTCGAGGACATCGCCCGCGACCGGCCACCCGACCGGCCGCGTCCCGCCCCCGGCGATCCGCAAGGGGCCGTTCGCCCCGGCGATGATCGCGCTCAACTCCTCTTCCGTTCCTGACCGCATGATCTTCTTCTGTTCGAAAATACTCCGGGGGTCCGGGGGCAGCGCCCCCGGGGCGATCTCAGGCGGCACGACGCGGGGCACTCGCGGCGAGCGGAAACACCTTGGCGGGGTTGAGAAGCCAGCCCGGATCGAAGACATCCTTCACCCGCATCTGCGCCTCGATATCGGCGGCGGAATATTGCACCGCCATCAGATCGCGCTTCTCGATGCCCACGCCATGCTCGCCGGTCAGGCAGCCGCCAACCTCGACGCACAGCTTGAGAACTTCCGCCCCGAAGGCCTCGCAGCGCTCCAGATCGCCGGGCTTGTTGGCGTCGTACAGGATCAGCGGATGCATGTTGCCGTCGCCGGCATGGAAGACATTGGCAACCCCGAGCCCGAACTCCGCGCTCATCTCGCCGATCCGGCGCAGAACCAGCGGCAGGGCCGAGACCGGGATCGTCCCGTCAAGGCACATGTAATCGTTGATCTGCCCCATCGCCCCGAAGGCCGACTTGCGGCCAAGCCAGATCTTCTTCGCTTCCTCCTCCGACCCGCTTTCGCGGAACTCGACCGGAGCATGCCGCATGGCGATCTGGCGAATGAGGCCCAATTGCTCGTCGATCTCGGCCTCCGCCCCCTCGACCTCGACGATGAGAAGCGCCTCGCAGTCGGGATACCCGGCATGGGCGAAGTCCTCGCAGGCGCGGATGCAGGGCCGGTCCATGAATTCGATCGCGACGGGAAGGACACCGGCCTTGATGATGTCGGCGACGCAGGCCCCCGCGACCTCGTTCGAGTCAAAACCGATCAGCACCGGCCGCGCCCCTTCGGGCTTCGGCAGGATGCGCAAGGTCGCCTCGGTGACGACACCCAGTTGACCTTCCGATCCGCAGACGACGCCCAGAAGGTCAAGCCCGCCCGCATCCATATGCGCCCCGCCGATCTCGAGCACCTCGCCGCCCATCGTGACCAGCGTGACGCCAAGCAGGTTGTTGGTCGTCACCCCGTATTTGAGGCAATGCGCACCACCCGAATTCATGCCGATATTGCCGGCGATCGCGCAGGCGAGTTGGCTCGACGGATCGGGGGCATAGAAGAACCCGTCGGCCTCGACCGCGCCGGTGACCGACAGGTTCGTCCGCCCCGCCTCGACCCGGATGAAGCGGTTGTCGTAATCCACCTCCAGCACCTGGTTCATCCGCGCGATGCCGAGGATCACGCTGTCCGCCGTCGGGAGCGCCCCGCCCGCGAGCGACGTCCCGGAACCGCGCGGCACCACCGGCACTCCTTCGGCGTGGCAGACCCTGAGCGCAGCCGCGACCTCTTTTGTCGAGCGCGGCAGGACGACGGCGAGCGGCGGACAGCGGTAGGCGGAAAGAGCATCGCATTCATAGGCGCGCGTTTCGGTCGGATCGTCGATCACCGCATCGGCGGGCAGAACCTCGCGCAGCCGCGCGGCGATGGCCGACCGCCGGGCAAGGATCGTTTCGTCGGGGCGCGGCATATCCATGCGAATTCTCCAAATTGGTAAAATTTTATAACCAATATCGGCGACAGACAACAAAAACCACGCGAGCGCCCGGAAAATCGGCAGCCTGGACCGATCAAACTTCAAGCAGGTTGGCGAATTTTCGCCGACATTCCGCAGCATTAGCGGATTACTGGCACACTATCAGCCTGTTTGCGCTACCTTTTATACGGGGGGTGGCAACAAATGGACTGGATTCATGATTGCTGACCTCTGGCGTCGATCTGTCGCGGACAGTGACAACCTCGCCGAGAAACTCCCCAAGATCGGCCTCTTCCTCGGCCTGCTGGCGCTTGCTTTCGCCTGGGGTGTTGCGACGGTGAAATGGAAGGTCTTTCCGCACCATCAACTGGTCTACCTCGAATCCGGGGTCGTCGCCCTCTCGAAGATGGAAGTCACGGAACTTCCCCACGCCGTGATCGAACTCGCACCCGACGAAACATCCCCGGACCCAGTGGCGCTTTTCGGGCCCGAACCGGCGGGCGATGTGATCCTGATGACCGGCGGCTTCAACTACAGGCAGGATATCTGCCCCGAATTCGGCTGCATGGCCTGGGTGATGGAACGCGACGGAACGGTGCTGCATTCCTGGCAGTACGATCCGTCCGCCCTCTTCGACCGCGACAAACTCGCAGGCTTCACCGGCGAGCGCGAGGCAGGCAACATCTATGTCCAGGGCGCGGCGCTCGACCCCGCAGGGCATCTGGTCGTGACCTTCCAGGCGCGCAACATGTTTCCCTATCAGGTCGCGGTCGCCCGCTTCGACTGGGACGGACGGCTCGACTGGATCCGCATCGACGGCAGCCACCACTGGCCGACGGTCGGCGATGACGGCCGCGTCTACGTGCCGATGGCGCGCATCGAGAGCGACGCCACCACCGTCGCCGCGACACGTCAGAAACTTCAGTGCAAGTACGGCGCGGTCTTTCAGGAAGGCGTTCGCGTGATTTCCCCCGATGGCGCGGTGCTGCACGAATTCTGGATGGACGACGTCGTCCGGATGAGCGACGCGCAAGGCCTCGCCTATTCGGTGCGCGACGATTGCGATCCCTACCACGTCAACGGAATTGCGCTCCTGAACGAAGCCGCCGCACATCGGCTTCCGGGTGCGCGGGCTGGCGACCTTCTGGTATCGCTCCGCTCCTCCTCCTCGCTCGTCGTGCTCGATCGGGACAGCGGGCGGATAAAGCACCATATCGCCGGGCCGATGGTCGCCCAGCACAGCCCCCGCGTCCTGCCCGACGGCGATGTGGCGGTCTTCGACAATCTCGGCGGCATCGACACGGCCAGGGGAACGCGGGTCCTGAAACTCGACATCGTGACCGGGGCGCCGACGACGCTCTTTCCGCGCGATGCGGACAAGCCGGGCGGCGACCTCTTTTCCGAAGCGCAGGGTGACGTGAATTTCTCCGCCGACGGCAGCCGGGCACTCGTGGCCGAGACCCTCGGCGGGCGGATGTTCGAGTTCGACACCGCGACGGGCGCGCCGATCTGGTCCTATCGTTCGGTCTCCGACATGGCGCCGTTCTACGCGGCGGAAGGCAATCCCGTCGACGGCCCCGCCTATGCGCTGATGCATACCCAGGGCGCGCATTTCCTCAGCCGCGCCGCGTTCCGCCGGTTGACCGGCGGCTGACCGGTCTCGGGCGGCGGCGGGTGATGAGTTTCGGTCTGCCGGAGAATTGCATGCGAAGTCGTCAGACGCGCGGAGGTCATCGCTTCGCCTGTCTTTCGGGGAAATATCGCGGGAACTCCTGGGCCCGCAGCTTGCGATGGGAACCAGATCCATACCACACTTGCGACAATTGTTTTCAAGTCGGGGGGCGACGGGCTTGTCTTCCTTCGACACACGGCGAACCTGAATCCGAAGATCCGAGGGACCTCTCGATGGCGCCATATATCGAGCTTTCTGAACTCGCGAACCTTCTCGCGACGCGCGCGGCAGCGGGCGCGCGTGTCGTCGCGGCCCTCGCCGGCGCGCCCGGATCTGGCAAATCTACGCAAGCCGAAAACCTGGCCGCGATGCTGGACGCGCGGCAGGCGGGGTCCGCTGTCGTCCTGCCCATGGACGGCTATCACTACGACGATACCTATCTCGTCCCGGCGGGTCTGAGGCCGCGAAAGGGTGCGCCCGACACCTTCGATGTCGGCGGGCTGTTCCATACCCTCAAGCGTATCCGCGCGCGCGACGAACCCTTCGTCGCCGTTCCGGTTTTCGACCGCGACCTCGAGATCGCGCGCGCCGGTGCGCGGATGATCGCGGCCGATGTGCCGATCGTCATTGTCGAGGGGAATTACCTTCTGCTCGGGCAGGAACCTTGGTCGCGCTTGCGACCGTTGTTCGATATCGCCGTCCTGCTCGACGTTCCGGCACACATTCTCGGCGACAGGCTTGCCGGGCGGTGGCGGCGGTACAAGCTGACGCCAGAGGAAATTGCCGCCAAGCTCGAAGACAACGACCTCCCGAACGGACGCCTCGTCATGGCCGAAAGCCGCGGCGAGGATTACCGCCTGGCGAACGGGTAGCGGCATGTCGCGGCACGGGGATCATGGGCTTAAAGAGGCTTGTCACACTGTGCCACATTCATGGCTTCGGGCTTCGAATCGCGGCATCGCCAGAGGTCATGGATCTTGGTGCCAGCTTCGGACGCGTTCGCCCACCGCGACGGGTCGCCCCCCCATCGGCGGAGCCTACCTGACTGCCCGTCACCGAAAGGATTACTTCAACCCACTGAAAAACATCGGGTTTCCCATTCAAAACGAGCCGAGAATATGGAGTTGGTGGCGAGGGGGCGCAACATCGAGACACCCCCCATCAGATTCGGGCGGTTTGTCGCCTGATCTGGCGATCCCGGGCGGCCCCGTCTAGCCATTCAGATGATCGAGTGCCCGATGGTATCTCTCCATCCGCTCCAGGTCCTTCTGGGACGGCGAACTGATCCTGGACAAGTCCGCGTTGTCTTTCAGATCGAGGATCTTCACCGCACGCGCCAGCTCGTTTGACCCTGCCCGCTCGATGAACTCCTCGTATGTTTCGCTGATGCGCCGCGTGACCGCGTCGAGCGCCGCCGCCTGAACGTCGGTCAGACCTTCGCGCCGCAGCTGATCGATCGTCCAATCCGTGTCTTCCACCACGTCGTGCAAGACCGCCACGACCCGCTCGTCTTCCGTTCGTGCGGCCTGAAGAAGACGCAGCGGATGGAGGATGTAGGGCTCGCCGGCCTTATCGACCTGTCCCTTATGGGCGCCTGCTGCGATCTCGATAGCGCGTTCGATGTTCAAGGCTGGAGTCCTCCAGATGTCAAACCGTGCGCATTATATTGCGCATACCCGCTTGCGTATCGGGTGGATTTGTGTATATATATACACATGGAAACGAATAGCAAAAAGATCATTGCACGTCTCCTGAACGAAGGCTTCGAACTGATCTCGCAGAAGGGATCGCATGTGAAGCTAAGAAAAGGAACACGGACGGTGATCGTTCCTCATCCGAAGCGGGACCTGCCAACCGGCACAGCCCGCAACATAGCGAAGCAAGCGGGCTGGATCTGATCCAGCCCGCGGGCACCGCGGGATGGGAAGGCGGAAAAGGAGAAGATGACTGGATGAACTACTGGGCCATTGTCCATCACGATCCGGGGAGCGCATATGGAGTGAGCTTCCCGGACGTTCCCGACTGCTTCGCCGCAGCGGACGAGGAGAAGGACATCATGCGGAACGCGATCGCGGCGATCGACGACTACTTCGACGATGGCCACGCCTATCCTGAGCCTCGCGCCGTGTCGGACATCGTCAAGGGGTATGCGGAAGATCTGGCCGCCGGCGCCTTCCTGATCCATGTGCCCGTCGTGAGACGCTCGGCAAAAACCGTGCGTGCGAACATCAGCATGGAGCAGGGACTGCTTGAGGCGATCGACGAGGCTGCCGATCGTTTGCAGATGAACCGATCGGCATTCCTTGCACAGGCGGCGCGGCACGAGATCGAGCGCGTCTAAAGATCCGCGACGACAATCGGAGACGGGGCCGTACCATTCCGGCCCCGTCATGCTTTCGTGACCCGATGGAGCGATGACATGGCGCGGTGGACCCGCAAGCGCATCAAGGGCAGCGATCCGCGCGGCGAGGACTGGTCCGTCTTTCGTGAGGGTGAGGCAGTCGGGCGCGTCTACTACGAGAAGGGCCGCAACGGGGCGCCGGATTGGTTCTGGGCCTCATGGGTGATACCCGCCGCGTCAGGCCGGTCTGAGACGCGCGAGGAGGCGCTGGAACAGGTGCGGCGGGCGGTCACGCCGAAAGATCCAGCGTAAGCGCGGAACCCCGATACTGCGGACGGTTGACCTGATTATCTCGCACATCACTTGGGACGCGGAGGCCTTTGGAGACCACCAGCAACTCAGCACCAACTCGCTTCTCATTAAGCGAGTAGTTAATTCCAAAGGCGTATTGGCGGCGATCTCTGTAAAGTCTGCGAATTTCTGGTGTGTCGTCGTAGGTGACTAACCAAGGCAAGCCAACCGCCAATACTTTTTCTGCGAGCGTGGCGTGGTCGTCCGGCTTGTAGAAGTTTGTGTAAAGTTCCGGCCCCTTCTTGAAGTAGGGAGGGTCGATGAACATCAGGGTGTTTTCCGGAAGTGTGGCCCCGCAGCAATCGAGGAAGTCCAAGGCGTCAGAGTTTGAGAGGTGGATCCTGTCCGCATAGCGAGAGACCCGCCTTATCCGGCGGACGAGATCATCGCGGTTGAAACGACAGTCGATCAGGTAGTTGCCGGTCTGGTTAAGGCCGCCAATGATGCCGCCGCTGCCAATCACGCCAGACCGATTGGTCCTATTGAGGAAAAAGGCTGAGAAGCCGAGCGCTAGCGGATCGTTCAGCAACCCTGCTTTGTTGATCACCCTCTGGCGCCGCCACTCCTCGACCGTCACAGGCGTTTTCTCCACCAGATCGACAAGCGCATCGGTCTCATTCAGCACACAATGCCAAAAGGACCATACGGCAGGGTCGATATCGTTGATGTGTATCTCGGCGACAAAGCCTCCGTAAAGCAAGGATAGGGCTAATCCGCACCCCCCAGCGTAAGGCTCGGCGTAGTGCCCACGATCAAGCTTGTTGAGGCGGAGCGTCGTCGAGACCACATTCAGCATGGATGATTTGCCGCCAGGATACCGCAGCGGTGAAGCTCCTCTAGCCATGCCATAACCCCTTTCCCTTTCGTGTTTTCAAGGAGTTCTACCAAGCCTGGTTCTGCTCGGCCAGAACTTTCTCAGGGTTTGCTGGCTGCGGCCTCGATGCATTTCAGGATCACGGGTTTCAGCACGCTCAAATCATTGTTGACTTGGTCACCGTTGAATGTCGCCGCGAGAGCCTCATGCTTCGTAGAGTTACCATAGTCTTGGGTGCGCGTGAGGGCAGACCTAATCGCAGTCCTGATGGTCTTTCCGGTCAATCCATACCCCTCTAAGCGATTGTTGCTGAGGAAGCTGTCGAAGCTCGTGCCGTCATGGCGGCCAGCGCAGGCTGTCAAAGTCTCCATGAAGGCCCACACGCCGATGCAAACCAGGGGAGTGTGACCTTCCAATTCAACGGTACAGATCGAGTGGTATAGGCTTTCAAGCTTATGGTTTCCGTAGGCCTTCAATGCCGAAGCGATCTCGTCGGCGTACTGGATATGACGCACCTTCTCGGGTTTCCGAGGGGTTTTTCTGGTGCGTTTTCGCGGCTTCGTGCCGTCACCATTTGACGCAAGCGACTCGGGCTCAGTCCGCGTCGCAGTGACGCCTGGCAATGATCCCAAAGGGCGAGCGTACTCGATGATCTTGGGTTTGTTCATTCGCGAGTTGACGACCTTGCCCTCAACCAGATCGCGGATAAAACGCCGTGCGATGGTGTCAAATTCGGCCTTGGGCCGCGTTCTGGCGAGGTCTTCAGGGTTCGCTTGGTCGAGGCCCATCGCCTCACGAAAGACGTCAATGCCTAGGAACCTCTGAACGGTTGTCAGCTTGCCCTTGCGTTCCTCGGACGAGATAAGACCTTCATGTTGGGCATAGTCGAGAAAGGCTTGTGCGACCTTGTTCTTGTTGCTCCCGCTGTATCTCTGCGACTGCTCAGCGTTCCATGCCTTGCGGCCTCTTCCGTCGTACGCTCCGTTGTGCATTCGTTCAAGCCAAGGGCGCACTTCTTCGTCATTGTCGAAGACGACGGCCGCGAAGCTCTTGGGCGGTCTTCGTTGTGCGGCAAGAGTGGAAAAGCCCTTGCGAAGACGCGCTGGCGCGCGGTCGGGATCGGCCAGCAGCTTCAAAGCACATAAGCGCCGGTTGCCCTCGGCCATCGTGTATGCGTCTTTCTGTCCCTTAACGGGAACCAGCGCCACGCGCTCAAGCGGGTTAAGGCCTATATGGGCGATATCGCGCGCCAACGACCATACATCCTCTTTGTCGCAAAGGTATTCGATAACTTCGTCTTCGGTCGCTAGGTCAACATGGCGGGGGTTTGTTAGGTCAAGGAAAATGCGCCCGATTGGAACCGGATCAGCGAGAATACGCATAGGTCATGGCCTCATTTCAATGCCGAGCGTTCAATGCCCAAGCTCAGTTCAAAGGAGGCTTGAAGATTGGCCGATAAACCACAGGTTGACAAGTTCAAGGAAGCCGCCTGCGCCCTTGATTGTGACGACGACGAAGGTTTTGCAGCGCCGTCTACTGCACGCCCGCCTTCGCCTCGGCATCGGTCAGGATAGTGTCGATCGCCACGATCTTGCCGTTCGCGCGGTCCAGAGCCTCGTCATAGTCGGTCAGGAGGAGCGCCACGCCCTTGAGAGTGTCCGTCTCGCGCGCAGGCACCACCTCCGGCGCCCGAAGATCGGCGGGCACCTCCGGCACCACATACCGCGTCTCAACGCGGGGCGACGTGCCGCAGGCGGCCAAGATGAGCGATAAACCAATCAGGCACGGGCGCATCGTTCTCCCCTTTTTCAATGGCGTTTCGGATCGCGTCGTATTCGGCGGCCTTGTCGGCCTGCCGGGCGGCCTCGGCGCGGGCCACATCGCGCGCCAGGGCGGCTTGGGCGGCAATGTCGGCCTGAACCCGCGCCTCGCGCACGAGCGCGGCCACATCGGCCGCCAGGGCGGCATTGGCGTCCCGTAGGTGCGCGACATACCAGACGCCAGCTCCGCCGATGAGGACGGCCGCGACGAAGGCGTAGAGGCGGGCCATCACCGATCCCCCACCTTGATCTTGTGCAGCTCCGTCAGGTTGTGGTCGACCACCTTCGCCATGACGACGATGATGAGCCAGATCGCCCACCCGTAGCCGAAATGGGCCAGGGCGATTCCCGCCGCCATCGCCCCGGCGTATTTGATCGCGCCCCATGCGTTGCCGGCCGCCGCCATGATCGAGGCGACGATGCCGTTCAGCTCGCGCCCGCCCGCGCGCAGGATCTTGGTCGTCAGGGCGATGTCCCAGATCTGGAAAGCCGCGAGGACGAATAGGGAAAAGCCGGTCATGCGATCACCTCGTAGTGCGGGCCATCGGGGAAATCGCGGCCGGGGTGACGCTCGTTGTAGTCGAGCCCTTCCTGCTTGAGCGCGAGGGCCAGCATCCCCAGATCGGTGACATGCGGCGCCAGGTCGTTCATCGGCCGGTCCCAGACGCAGCCCCACCGGATCTTCACGTCCAGTTCACGTGCGGCCGTCAGCATGGCGGCGGCGATGTCGTAGATCGGCACCCACCACCAGCGCGGCTTGCCGTCGATCCACGGCACCAGATCGACCGCCTTCCCTTCCAGATGCTTGGAACGCATGGTCTTCGACGTGCCGGCCGCCACGTAGCGGCGTTGCTCTTCGACCGAGCGGATGCCGTCATGCACCGTGAAATCGGTCTTGGTGATCTGGATCGCACGCTCGACGACGCGGACGAGATCGGGATGGACATCGGCCAGCTCGGCGCGGCTCCTTGATCCGAGGAAATAGGTCATCTCTGCCTCACGGGATCTGCGGAGCGAGGCACGACGCCACGCCCCAGGTGATGAGAAAGACGGCCACGGTCAGCACGGCGCCGACGCGCATTACGTGCCAGAAGTCCTTGCACGGGCTGACCGGATCGCGGCGGATGTCCTTAAGAGCCATCTTCATTGCGGACCTCCCTTGTCGCGCGGCCCATGACACGCTCGACCAGGGCCACAGCAATCAGGCCGACGACGAAAGCGGACGCGGTCAGCACGCCAAGCGCGGCTCCGCCCACCTCGGCCAGCTCGGGAAGCACCTTGGAGAGGATGTGCGGGCTGATCGTGCCAAGCCCGAATGCCACCGCGACACCGACCGTCACGACGCGCACCGTCTCCTTCCACGGCTTCCTGGTAACGAGGGCATTCACTAGCCCGCCAAGCCCCCCGAAGAAGGCGATGGCTTGACCGAGGGGCGAGAAGACCTCGCCCCAGACGTTCGGATTATCCGGTGGCATTCGCTTCCCCTTCTTCCTTCCCTTTCGTGGCCGGGCCAGCCTTTGAGGCCAGCCCGAGCCGGTTTCGCTCACCAGATCCGCGCGGGGCGGATAATCGGCTTGGAGTAGTTCGGCGCGACGTTGCCGCTCTGGACGAGGTTCGAGGCGAGCCCGAACTTCTCCGCCTCGTTGTTGCGGACGTAGCCGGAGCCGTTCGCGTCGATCCACGGGTAGCGGTTCGGGTTAGGCGAATCCGCGTGATGCACCCGGTTCCCTTCCACCTCCATGTTCGAGGCCCGGTTGATCTTGATCCCGTTGCCGGTGGACGAGGTGACGAGGTTCCGTTTCACCGAAACCCGGTCATAGGGGCCATTGTGGAAGCTGACACCTTGCAGCGCGGCCCTGAGCGGGTTCGCCGGGTTCGTGATCCACTCCATGAAGATGTTATCCTCAACCGTGATATCGGTGAGGGTCGCCCCGACGAGGAAGCTCTGGAATGCGTCGGCATGGTTGTCATCGACCTGGAAGGCATCGCCCGAGAAGTTGCCGATCGTGCGCTGCCGGTGATTGGTGGAGCGGTAGGAGTCGCCGCAATAGCCCTCGATATGGTTGCCCACCATTTCCGAATCGACGCCGCCGAGGCCGAAGCCGAAGCGAACGCCAATCGCCATGCAGTTGCGGATCGCGGAATTGGCTCCCCCGAGGAGCGCACCGCCCAGAAGCTCGTTAAGCCAGCGCGCCTGGTTCCAAACAGGGTAGTCGTCACTGTCAGGCGCCGCCCGGAACAGAATGCCGTCGAGAACGATGCCGGGATTGTTGCCATAGGAGGTGATCCCGTACTCCTTGATGGTCACGGAGGTATCCGGGCCATCGGTCCAGACCGCCAGATCGCGAAGGGTGATGTTCTTCGCGTTGCCGAAGGTGATCCGCTGGAAGTGCGCGGAGCGTGGTCGCTCGGAAATGATCGTGATCGGGCTGGCCGGGTTCACGCCATTGAAGGCGAAGTTGCCGTATTCGGTGCCGGCCAGGACGATGGTTTCGCCGGCCGGCAACGCGCGGGCCTTGGCGTCAAGTTCGTTCGCATCGAAGGCGCGATAGGTGCCGGTCTGAGGAGGGGCCGGGGGCGGTGTTGAGCCGCCGCCGCCGGAGACCGTATCATTCCCGCCCGGAGCGGTATCCTCGCCAGCCGGCGGATCGTCCGGCGCAGGCTCGTCTGGCTGTTCCGGGCCGGGTTCCTCCACGGGAGGATCGGCCGGTTCCTCGGGATCCGCCGGAGGATCGGTGGGCTCGTCTGTCGCAACATCGAGGTCGCCGATCGACTTCGCCCGCATCGTCACGAGGTAGTCGCCGACCCCTACCGCCTCGATCGACGCGACCGAGGTCAGGAACAGGATGCCGTGGGTCTTGTCGTAGACGGTGGAGCGCAGCCCATCAGCAGGAGCGACGTCGGGGTTGTAGTCGTAGCGGGGGTCGATCTTGTCGAGTGTCATCTGCTGTCCTCCTCAGAATGCCGGCTGGATGTTGATATCGAGATAGCCGAGGCCCGGCTTTCTCACCGGGCCCGCCGGCAGGGTGTATTCAAAGAGACCCTCGAACGCCCCCGGCACATCGGCATCGGAATCGCCCGCGTTCGGCCGGTAGATCAGGACACCGTCGGCGGGTGTGAAGCTCCTGATGGATCCGTCCGGCAACGTGTAAGTTCCGTTTCCGACTTCAGCGGTCTTGCGGGAGAATTTCACGGCACCCGTCGCCCGCAACCGCATCGAGAAAAAAGCGGCCGTCGCGTCGGTCAGATCCACCTTTTCCCCCATCTCGTCCAAGGCCTGGAATACCCAGGCTTCGCCGTAACTTCCCTGCGTCACGTAGAGTGCTGGCCTGCTCAATTTCTGCCCCCGATTGCTTTGAATGAGCCCCGTCCACCGGGCACCCTCATGGATCCGCGCCCGCCCGGCACCCGGAACTGCGGCGGCTGTCTTGCGGCGATGATGATGTTGCCGAGCGTCGCGTTATTGGCGATGCTCCCGGTTGCCATTGCCCCGAGAACAAGGCCTTTGGCCGCTGTCCCCGTCACGACGACCACCGCGCCGGCGGACGAACTGATGACCAGCCCAGCCGATGCGGCCGCCACGACATCGGCGCCTGCCAACGCGGAAGACCCGATAACGAGGCTCTCCGCAGTATCGCCCGCCACCGGTGCGACTCCAGCTGCGGACGACGCCAGCACAAGGCTCAGGGCCGCGCTGGCGCTCAAGCCCACATCGCCGACAGCGCCGGTCACCGATGACCCGATGACCAGCGATGCCGCCACCGTCGCCGCTACATCCGCCGCCGCCGCGGCGGATGAACTGATCACCAGACTTGCCGAACCCGCACCTTCGACAGCCACACCGGCCGCAGCGGAGGAGGAAATAACCAACCCTACCGATGCCGCGGCCTCGACCTCTACCACCCCAGTGGCCGACGAGGCGAGGGTAAGCGATCCGGTCGAGGATGCCTCCACCAGCGCCTCGGCCGCCGCTGACGATGACAGCGCCAGGTTCAACGTCGCACCGCCGGACACCGTCGGGGCGGCCGGAACCGCCAGCTGGCGCCAATCAGCCGGACCGACGGCCGGGAAACCGCGCAGAAGGCCCGGATTCGCGATCTGTGTGAACGACCCCGACATGGCGCCGTTGACGTTCGTGGCGCCGATGATCGATCGCGGCCCTATATCGTAGACGGAGCCACTGACGCCATCGAGTGCCGGCACCCAGGCATGGGTGAGGTCGCTGCGCGTCAGTATTGCCCGAAGCCCACCGAGCCGCATGGCCCGCAGATCGGCCGCCGACAACTCCGCGTCAAACATACCGACGACCGCGATCGCGCCACCGAAGCCGGTGCTGACACTCGTCGGATGGTGTCCGAGGCTCAGCGGCTGAGCGCCGGTCTGCTGAGCACCCGCCGGAGCGGTCTGCGTGGTATAGGTGGCCTCGGCGATGTCGGTCACCTGAGTCCCGACGTAGATCTTCGGAGCGTTGCCAGCCAAGTGGGTGCCGGCCACGAAATACCAGGTCGCGTCGTCGGTATCGTAATCCTTCGCGGTGATCGCGAGCGCGTTGGTCGTCGCGTACTTGCGGACAAAGCGGAAGTCCGCCTTGCCGGCATTATCGCCGAGCGCGAGGAGCCAGAACCGCTCCTTCGCCGCCGTATTGCCCCGGCGGTCGATCACGGAGGCCGCGCCCGAGAAGTTGTTCGGCAGCCGGATCCAGGCGACCAGCGACATGTCCGTGGTGTCGCCCGTCGTGACGTTACCGCAGTCGATACTCTCCGCGCCGCCTTTCGTGCCGCCCCAGTAGAGCGCCATCGTCAGCTATCCGCGTATTCGAGCACGGCCCCGAACAGGACAGCGCTGTCCGTCTTCGTGTCGCTGCCGTCGGAGCCGAGCCGGATGATATCCATCGCCACGAAGCTGTCGACCGCCCAGTCGGTGTCCGTCAGGGTGATCGCGTCCTCCTCGAGCCGGCTGGCGGAGCCGGGCTTGCTGCTGGTCGTCAGCGCATCTGTCCGCGATGCCGGCGAGGTGTTTGTGTTCATGATCGCCGTGGCGGCGGCGCGGTGCGTGACATTCCAGACGACGTTTCCGGCGGCGGTCTTGGACGACCATTCCAGCACCAACTTCGTCGATCCCGCCACCCAGTTCTTCGGGACGGCAAAGCCGACGCTCACGGTTCCGGTCGCGGCGTCCTGGAATATCCAGACGCCGATGTCGCGGACGGTCGAAGCGTTGTAGGCCGAATACGGCGCCCAATAGGCCGCCGCACTCTTGCTGAGCGCGTTGCCGAGCAGCGGGATCCTGTGCAGAGCCATCTGCGCGCCTCAGAGATAGGCAGCGAGGTTCAGTGCCCAGCTGGTCACCGTGAACTGCTGGCCGGCGGCGAGAGAGGTATTGTCGACCTCCATGTCACCACCACCGCTGGTCGCCGTGATGCTGCCCTGGTCGTGGCAGGTGCCCCCCTGCTTTAGGCGGAAGTGCCCGGCCGTGCCGGTCGCGTCGGCCGAGGCGTCTTGCCATGTGCCGATCAGCGACTTTACCGCACCCGAAGCCGCCGACATCCAGTCCGACGGAAGGGTGATCGTCGCGAGCACGGTGCCTGTATCGGCGGCGGCGGCGTTCGCGGGCGCAGCGCCGGTGCGGATTTCGAGCGTCGGTGCGGTGCCGATCTGGGTTTCGTAGGTATCCAGCATCGCGTTCAGGACGGCTGCGGAGAACTTGCGCGCCATGTGTCATATCTCCTTTGTTCGCCCAGAGGCGTTTTGGTCTCGTTTCGGTTTTGTTGACGGGATGGCTCAGCCGGCGATCACAACGGGCCGCCTTCGAAGTAGGTATTGATCGCGGCCCCCGTGATCGTCTTGGTGCCCGATCCGTTGAAGTCCACGAAGACCTCGAAATAGTCGTCGCCGTCGGCCTCGACGATCTCGTCGACCGCGAGGAACATGTTGCCCGACGTCGTGTAAGCCGTCGCTTGCGCGATAGCCGTCCCGTTCTTCTTCAGAATCAGCAGGTTGTTGTTCGATGCGACGGCATTGGAGAAAATCATCTGCGAGCGGACGCGATACCGCCCGGCGGGCGGAGTCCACCGAGATGTTCCGGTGTCGTAGTGACTGCCGATGTCGCGGTCTTCGGTGTCGAACGTCACCAGCGTTTCCGTGTCGACCGTGACGTTCTGGGCCGTCCCGTTCTTGTTCGCCCGGAAATAGGCGCGAGGTTGGTTCCCCTCCGCGTAGTATTTCCCGTCTTCCTTTCGGACCATTCTGACGTAGCGATCCGAGCTGAAGCCGAAGCCGATCATCACCTGCGACGCGCACCAGGCTCCGGCGGCGACCACGATGCCGGTCCCGTTCCCGGCCGAGAGAGACGCGAGGTAGAAACTCTCCGCTGCGCCATCCGCCAGCGTCACGGTCGCCACCTGGCCGCTCCCGGCAATGTAATAGACGACACCTTCCTGCGGGTAGAGGGTGACCGCTCCGGCGACCAGCGCCTCTTCCCGTGCAATGTCTTGACGGATCTCGCCTGCGAACGACGTGACGGCATTCTTCATCACTTCGAGCGCCGCCGGATCGATAGCCGCGAGGTTGATGATGCCGCCATGCCGCACCGAAGATGACGTCTTGCACCGGGCCTCGGACCCCCAAGTCCCGCCGAGTGTGTCAGCCTCGAAATAGTAGGTCTGCCCGACCTCATTTCCGGATGTGTCCGCATAGGCGTCGACATAGCAACGCCAGATCTCCTCCAGCACGCCCGCATTGTAGCGGCGATGGCGAGCCAGGATCGGGGCTTCTATCTTGTGCGTGCCGGTCAGCTCCTGATCGAAAGCCCAGGCTCCGGTGATCGCAGAGGCACTGTAGAACCGGATGCGCTTGGTGTTCTCGCCCTTCACGGCCATCCAGTAGGTCGACCCGACCTTCACGACATGGGCGTCGATCATCGCCTGTGTGTCGGCGCCGAAGTTCACCTGGACCGGCGACGCGAAGGTCATCGCGTCCTCGTCCGTGCATTGCGCGACGAAGATCCGCTTGTGCTTGGTCGACACGCTGTAGGTATCGTTAAAATCGTTGCCGTAGCGCACGGCGAAGAAGCAATAGAGCGTCCCGTCAGTGTCCCGGAAGAGTTTCGGCGCCCAAAGAAGATCGGCGGGCTGGCTCCCCCCGGTCACGGGGTTCACCGCGTCGGTCAGGGCCGACGATCCGAACGTGACCTGGTGCCGCTTCCAGGTGATGAGGTCTGGCGAGCGGTAGATCACCGCATCCCAGGCGCCGACGGAATAGTTGGTGACGGAAATCCAAAACTCGCCATTGTGCCACATCAGGAACGGGTCGCGGGAATTGAGCACCTGGCCGGTGGTTCCGTGCTCGATCGCGTCGGCGTTCAGGCGCTTGAAGACCTCGCCATCCACGCTGCTGTAGAACATGATCGGCGCGGCCGACGTGTCCTGGAAGAAGGCGGCGATATAGGCGTTGTCGACCGTCACCGCGCGGCGCAGGCCATCGACCCCGAGATCCTGAAGGACGGACCTTGCGCCCGTCGCCGTGCTGTCGACAACATGGTCGATCCCGTCGCACCGGAGGATCGCGCCATTCTCGATCCCGCGCGTGACGGCGGCGGCCATGCGCGCCCGCGTGGTGAACACCGGCCCCGCCTCGTAGAGTTTGATGCCGTCCGCTTTCGTGACGTGGTGGCCGGAGGCGCCCGACGCTGCGACTTCGTAGAAGACACCGGCGCGGCGCGCGAAAATCAGATCGCCAGTCTGGACCGATTGCAGCGACCCACCGGCGGTGTAGGTCAGGCTCGCATCCGCGATCATCGCCGCAACGTCATCGTATTCGGCAATGACGTTGCGCTCGACGGCAGCGGCCCATGATCTGAATTTCGCCTTGTCGACCTGAAGTGTATCGACGACGACGCCGGCGGCGCCCCCATATGGATAACCCATACCTTACCTCGCGGAACTTAGGTGATTGTCTGTGTTTCGGGCCCGGCATCGGCCGCGTTGGCCACGCCGGAGACGTTGATCGAGCGGACATACCAGTCGAAGGTTCCAGCGCCGCATGAATCGTCGAATGCCACCGTCTCGGACGGATCGGTGTAGAAAGTCGCGATCAGGACGGGCCCGCCGCCGCTGTCACGGTAAACTTCCGTCTTCCAGATACTCGCCGACACCGACGCCGTGAAGCTGACCCGCGCAACGCCACTTGTCTGGTCGGAAACGGACAGGCCTGTCGGCGCGGCCGGTGCCGAACTGCTCGCAAGCGCCGTGACGTCATCTTCCGTGACGTATGCGCTTTTCACGCCGTTGGGCGCCGCGAAGGCAAGCCGCAGATCGTAGACCGCGCCATCGGTGAGAGGCGCGATGATGGCCGATGTCTGACCAGTGTTCGTCGCCCAGATCGACCAGGTAGATGATGCGTTCGGTTTATATTCGAGGACAGGCGTCAGGGCATCGCTCGCGGGCGCGTCCCATGCCGCGGCGATTCCCGCGACATAGGTGGTTCCCGAGGAAATCACGCCCTGCGCTGCCGCTGCGAAGTTCGTCGGCGCCGGAATGCCGGCGGAACTGTCCGGTGTCGGCAGGGTCTGCGCCCGACCCTCCTCCGCGACTGACCACGTGTGGTCAGACGGATCGTAGAGCGTCAGGTCCAGGATAACCGACCCATCCCGAAGATTCAGGCTGGACCGCTCGACCCGATAGGTTCCGTCGATCGCTGCTTCCGGCATCGAAAACGAGATCACGCTTTCATGGATCGCGAGAATGGCGCGCGGCTTGAACCGGGCCGTGATCCTCTGGCGCGGGTTGGCGCGGCCCGTCGCGATCTTCGCCGCCATCCGCCCCTGCCGATGCGTCGGCGCGAAGGTGAAGTCGGCCAGCGCGCCACGGATCTCCTCGCCGTCCTCCGCCATCCGCGCCTCGTCGTTCCACGGATCGCCTTCCGTCTGCTGGAACGCGAGCGTGCGGTCGACATAGGTGAACGGCAGCGTGTTGTATCGGTCGAGCTGGTCCGGGCCGTCATCGCCGGTCTGTATCTCCAGCACGTCGGCCGACGTCAGCGTGACGCTTGGCGACTTGGCAACGCCCATTTCGATGCCGATCTTGCCATTCGGCAGCAACCTGACATCTCCGCCGCAGGCGTCCAGCATTCGCCGCAGGACATCTCCCGGCTTCTCGGACAGGCTGTAGCTGCCGGCGAGACGCCAACGTGCCTCCGTTCCACCAGCGGCGAGCGCAACGTGGGCGTCGGCATCGTCGGCCGCCGCCGCGAGGAATGCCTGATCTACGTATCCGGCCCGGTTGAACCCGTCCGGGCTTTCGATGAGGTCAGCGATGATGAGCGCCGCGTTCTCGGAATAAGCGCTCGCGCCGGTTCTCGGATCCGGCACGATGGTCGTGTTCGCGACCACCTCGATGCTCGGCTCGTTGTTCGGGTAGACCCTGCGAAAGTCGGCGGGAGGCACCTGTTGCGCGACGGTAAGCGTCGTCCAGAGCCCATCGAGCCGGTGCAGATCGTCCCAGTCAGAATAGATCGCCTCCACTGTCGCGTAATTCGCCGACGGGACGAGACCTTTGCGCTGCAGGATGCGAACGCGCTTCGTTCCTCCGCTGGTGTATTGGGCCTCGGTGACATAGCCGGAGCCATCCAGCGTCACCTCGCCCTTGTTGAGATAGTAGCCCTCGACCTCGTCGACGAGGCCGTGCCCGTGCACGACGACGCGGTAGAAAACACCGGACTTCGCCCGGAAGAACACGACCGTTCCGCCCGCGCGCACCTTTCCATAGTGCTTGATCCTCGGACCGACCGCCTGGCGGATATTGAGCTGGATATCCTCCGGCTTCGGAGCATCCGGCTTGTCCGGCGCAAGCGCCTTGGAAATCAGGAGAGAGGCGCCGATCGACACCAGAGACCCGCCAAGTGTCAGGCCACCCGCCGCCGTGACAAGAGCAAACGACCCCGTCGCCCCGAACACTGCGGGGAGTGCTGTCGCAAGGAGCTGCGGCATTCAGGCACCCCAACCTTCGAGAAGTGTGAACCCGGTGGGCGAATAGACGCCACCAGCGGACCTGATAAACAGACGGCCGCCGGACAGGATGCCGCAGAACGTCCGCCCACCGACCCGCGCGACGCACACGCCGTTCTGGGTTTCGCCGGACCGGAACTCCGCCATCGCCTTGCGGCAGAATTCTTCCAGCCCGCCGGCGAGAAGGATCATCCGCCGCCATTCGAAGGGCCGCGCGTATCTGCCGCGATATGGCGCCGCGACATCGACCCCCGTGACCTCACGCCAGAATTCCGCTGCCCACAGGGCGCAGACAGGATCGCCCTCGCGCCAGTCGCCGCCATTGGTCCGCGCGATGAACGCTGCCGGCGTCATCATCACCAATCCGTCCAGTTCACGTTCGTGGACATG
The DNA here is from genome assembly GCF_039830135.1 of Defluviimonas sp. SAOS-178_SWC. Taxonomy (NCBI): domain Bacteria; kingdom Pseudomonadati; phylum Pseudomonadota; class Alphaproteobacteria; order Rhodobacterales; family Paracoccaceae; genus Albidovulum; species Defluviimonas sp. SAOS-178_SWC. The sequence goes on from NZ_CP156081.1 coordinate 3,882,519, forward strand.
ACTTCCGGCACGAATTCGAGCCCTTCGTCATCGCCATATCTGCGCTTCTGATCCCTGTCCGTCAGGAGCCCGTATTGCGGCGATCCCTTGCGGGCCAGGACCCCCTCAACCCGAAGCGTCGTGATGACACCTCCCGCACCGGGTGCGAGCGACCACGAGACGTTCGTCATCAGCCCGGCGTCGAGCGCGACCGGCACACCGACAGGAAGAGGACGGCCGAACTGATCCGTCAGGTCCGGGTCGAAAAGCTGAAACGACAGATTGGCGGAGCGGCCTCGATACTCCGACGGGGCTCCAATCAGCGCCGGGATGCGGGACTGGATCTGCGTCGGGGTGCTTTCCTTGTCGAGAAGCTCCCACGGGATGCCAAGGATGTATTCCCTGAGCGGCGCGAGATTGTCCGACCCGCCCTCAAGATCCGATATGCCGACAAGCTCTCCGAGACCGGCCCACGTGACCCCGTTGCCGTCGACGACGTAGCCCTGCCAGTCCGAAATCCGCGCCGTGACGGATGCGAACTGCAATTCCAGCAGCAGCGCCGAGGGAATGGCCTCTTTCGCCAGCAGCGCCTCGACTGCGGCCGGATCCGGCTGTGCGGCAAGAAGACGGCTCATCGGTCGAACGCCTCGACGACTTCGATACCGACTGACGGCGTGATGCGCACATGATGCTCAGGCACCCGCATGCCGTCATCGCTTACCAGCCGGCAAACGAACATCGGAGCCGACACATTCACAGTCGAGCCTGCGATCACGGCCTCGCGCAGGGGCGGATCGAATGACACCGCCCCATCCACGTTTTCGACGACGCGGTAAAGGAAGTCATTGATCGAAAAGTAGGCGCCCACCTCAATGTGTCGACCAATGTAGTTCTCCATGTGGATGATGCGCGCCCCGGACGGAGCGGCGAAGGCGATGACCGGTTCCGCACTGGTCGGCAACGCCCAACCGGTGCCGTCCGTGAACAGCGTCCCATCAGACCAAGGCGAATAACCATTCGCGATATCTGTCGCTGAGATGCCAATCTTCGCGAGGAAGTCTGCCTCTGTTGTCTGCAAGCGCGGCGTGAACCTGTTGCAGATCGGAATGCGGAACCGCCCGAACCTCCCCCTGAGCTGCGCGGCAAGCGCACGAAGCCGCATCGGCTGCGATCCACGCAATGCCGGCAGGCTGAGCGCCCCGCGCCAAACCCGGTTTTCCCGCCACAGGATTTGCTCGCGACCATCGAGACCGACGCCAGACGACGACGTCGATCCGCTGAGCCAGAGATCTACTACATCGAACAGGGGAAGCTCCGACGGCCAGTCAAGGATATTCATCGACGCCGCTGCGCCTCCCGCGCCTGCTTGCTGAACTGGCCGATCTGCGCCGCCGAGACCGCGCCGCTCACCCGTTCGATCTTCGCCTGAAGAGCGCCGTTATCGTCGAAGAAGACCCGGACATCGACGCCGCCACCGCCGCCGCCGCCCTTGGTGTGATCGATGATCGTCTCACGCGGATGAACCATCGCCATGAAGCCGCCCTTGCCGTCGAGACCGCCGGCACGAATCCCCGACCCCGTATATCCGCCACCGTCGGCGCTCGGGACGCCGAAGGCACCGCCGATGACCCGGCCCAGGATGCCGCCAAGCCCGCCACCACCGGTCAACGGACCGGAACCGAAGAACACATATTCGAGCAGCGCACGCTTGATCGATTCCTTCAGCGCATCGAAGGCGTCGCCTGCCGTGCGCGCGCCGGAGGCGATGTCGAGGATCCCGTTCTTGAAGCTGTCGAGCTTCTGCGACTGCAGGTTCTCGTTCAGATCGGCGAGCGCCCTGTTGTAGAGGTCCTGACCGATCTTTCCTTCCTTCAGGAGCCGGACGAGCGTCGCCTTCTCTTCATTGTAGCGCTCCAACTCCGTGCGCGTGGACGCGTAGAGCGCCTTCACCTTAGCCAGGTCGGCTGCCTCTTCTGCATTGATGGTGCGTCCACCGACGCCGCCGCGCGACGAAACCTTCTTCGGCGCGTTGCGGGAGGCGAGCGACTGCTGCGCCGCGTTGCCGCCCGGCGTCCTGCCGCCATAGGCGTTGAGCGCCTGGCCGCCAGGAGAGTTGCCGAAGGAAAGCTCCTGCAAGCGGTCTTCCGCGGCGATCCGCTGCTGCGCGAGGTCCCATGCCGCCCTGGCCGCGTCGCGGATCGTATCGGCGAACCCGGCAGCGGCCGTTTGGGCATGTCCGAACGCCGTCGTTGCGGCATCGATCGCCGCGCCGATGTTGATGGCAGCCCCGGCGATTTTCTCGACTTCCGCGAGCAACCTCTGACCTCCGATGACGGAATCGTTCAGCCTCGTGACAAGACCGCCCGTCGCCTGATCTGCGGCCTCCAAGCTGCCGTAGACAGAAACCAGCGTGTCCCGAAGGCCCTTGAACGCTTCAACCCGTCCGGCCGTGTCGGTGGCGCTTAGAACAGACTGCAGAGCCTGCGCAACCAGGACGGCATCGGCACCGGTCAGATCCAGGTCTTCGCGGATCCGCCGCAGCGCCTCCTCGTAAGCAGTGGCGCCACCGGCGTCCCGCGTGACGGCATCCAGCGATCCGAACTGCGCGCCGACACCGGAGGCGACATCCGCGATCTGGCGCTCCGCTGCGTTCCGCTTCAGCCGCTCCTGAATGTCGAGTGCACGTTGTGCCTCGTTTGCGAGCGATCCATATTCATCTTTGAGATCGGCTGTCCCCTTCAGGGCGAGATCAGCAGCAGAGGCGTAGTCCTTGACGGCAGACGACAGGTTCTTGACCTTGTCCTCGAGCGTCTCCGCCTTGTCGGCCGCCTCCTCTGACCCCATCGCCATGTTGAAGAAGACGGCCGCCAAAGGCAGGCCGATCGCCGCCACCACGCCCATCAGCGGCCCGAGCGTCCCGAGCGTGCCACCGAGGGCACCGAGGCCGCCGAGAAGCTGCGGCGCTTGCTGCGACATCGCCCGCATGACCGTCGTGCCGCCTGCGATCTGAACGGCCAGGTCACCGAACTGGTTCGCGGTGTTCTGGATGACGAAGCGTTGCGCGCCCGTGACATTGCCAAGACGCGCAAGGCCTGTGGCGCTCTGCGTGAGGCCATCCGTTACCTTCTTGTTCGCCTTCTGGAACTCTGTCTCGATCTTCCGCCCGGCCGCGGCCGCACGCGCCTCCGCCTTCGCGAGCGCGCGCTCCATCTTGACGATGCGCGCGTCCAGAGCAAAGACGAGTGCCGCTTCGTCAGCCATCTTTGCCGAACCCCTCGATTTCCAATTCTGCCAAGCGCTCGTCGGTTATGTCGCTGCCGGACGGTGCCCGCTTCTTTCCGCCGTGGAACTCCGAAAGCCCGTCCATGCAGGCGGCGAACTCCCACAGGCTCATTCGGTCGACATCTCTCGGGGTGAACCCGGCAATGGCTCCTCCTGCGTAGAACTTGCTGAACTGCCACTTTCCGGGGGGCTCAGCTCCCCCGTCGGCTCCCCCACCGGGTCGTCCTCGACGCCCATGATCGCCGCCGCGAGGACCAAGGTCGCCGTCACCAAGAACCTCGCCACAGGATGCGAGTCGGAAAGTTCGGAGAGGAGCTTCCTTGCCTCACCGGGCGGCATTCCACCGCCGATCAAACCGTGGCGAAGAACCGCGAACGGCCAGTCGACCCGCCAATGATCGCCGCGCAGACCGTTCAACACCTGCATGGGTCCGGCGTCGCAGGCATCCTGCACGGCCCTCAGTTCGCCAAGACCGAGGGCGAAGACATGCGCACCCCCGATCCAGTTCAGCTCGACGCGATGGCTCATGGCGATCAAGCCTTGTCGGTCGTGGTCGGCGTTCCGTCGAATTCGATACGAACGGTCGCGGTGACCTTCTGGCCCTTGGTGCGGGTGTTGTTGAGCTGCGTCAGGAGCGCGGGACCAGCTTCATACTCGACATCACCGCTGGCGGCGTTCGCATGCTGCACACGGATGTTGACGGTGGCGCTCGACCGGAACCACTGCAAAAGCGTCTCGTGGCTCTGCTGCGCCCAGACCGCCTCGCCCTCGATCGTGTATTCGGTACTGCGCACCTGCTTTTCAACCGAATAGGGCAGGCTTTCATCGTCGCAGTCCGCGGGCACCTCGACGCGGTCGACCTGCGCCTCGCGATTGTAGCTGAAGCCCATGATGCCACAGAGCTTGGCATAGGTGCCTCCGCCCGGGGTCGTCTCGACCTCGAGGACGAGCTGCTCATACTTTGCCGTTACGGGCGCTGCCATGTCGTTTCTCCATGCCGGAACGGCCGCCAGGGCGGACGCGTTCGTTACCTTTCAGGGATGGGCGCTCAGGCCCGGTTCTGGCCGTCCCCGGCCGTCTTCTTCCGCTGCGGCGGAACCTCTGTCGCCGCGCCGGCCGCTACGGCCGCCGCGATGAAGTCGCGCGGGAAGCTCTGCGGCTCCGCCTTTGCCTTCGCTCCGAAACCAAGGCCCCTCGGTCGCGACCAGTGAAACTCGCGCGTGAAGATTGCCTTCGCCATCATCCGCCCCAGATCCGGCGCGCGGCCTTCACGGCTGTCGCGTTGATCCGGCGCGTCGTCGTGCGCTTCTTTGCCCGAACCGCCGGGAAGAAGAATGGCTGGGCCGTGGCTCCCGGATGCCAGCCGCCCTGGTCCTGACGCTTGCCCCGCTCTACCGACGCATTCAGGGCCAGCGCGTGCGCCCGGGTGCCGAATTCGACGAATCGCGCATAGAAGACCTCGTCGCTGCCTGCGAAGATCGTGATACGCATATCGATGTTTGTCGGGCCGTCACCGTACATCTGCTGCACAACTATCGCCCCCGATGGTGCATCGCCCCATGTCCATCCGATACTAGCGGCCAACTTCCCCGACTTGCCTCGCGGTGCAAGGCGGCGCATCAGTGCGACATAGTCTTCCGCCGCACGTTCCATCTCGTCGCGCACCGCCTGCCTGATTTCTTTCGGCAGCGCCCGGAAGCGGGCCCGGAGCCGATCCATTCCCTCGACGGCCATCAGCCCTCCTCGACGATCGCCTCGACGATCACGATGCCGTGCGTCGTGATGCCGTCCGGATCATCAAGAACCCTGACTTGGACGACCTCGATCGACACGAGGGCGCCGGGATCGATTGAGCCGGCATACCTGTGGAGCGCCTTCTTGGCGGCGTCCGCGATCGCCTTCGCCTCGCGCTTGCCATCCTGTGCCTCGGACCAGCAGTCGATCTGCATGGTCTCGACGCGGCCGTCGACGCATTCGGCATCGTCCGGCACATAGTCCGAAGGACCGATGCTCACATAAGGTGCGGCGACAGTTGCCGGCGGCCGGTCATAGACCTTCTGCCCGATGATCGCGGACACGCCCGCATCAGCCTTCAGCCGCGCGACGATCATCGCCTGCAGCGCGTTCGATTCGCTCATACCGCCACCCCGCTCTGGCAGGTCAGCTCCAGGTAATGCCGGTCATCGGTCGGAACGATCGAACGGATGTTATAGACGACGGAAGTCCGGATATCGCGCATGCGCCACTCCGGCGTGATCTCGCGCGAGGCCGCGCTGGCCCGGATCTTGGCAACGATCGTCTGCTGACCCGCCAGACGCGCCTGCAGGACGGTCTCCCCGCCGCGAAGAAATCGGAATTCCGCGCGGACGCATAGCCGCTCGACCCAGCCAAGGATCGTGCCACCCTGACCGTTGTCGGTCGATGTCGGTGCATCGAATGCGATCGCCTCGATCAGGACGGGCGCCGGCATCAGATGATCGCCCGGCGATAGGGCGCGATCAGCGCGGTAACCGCAGGTGGAAGCACATCACCACCACTAGGATTCTCGTAAAGATGCGCCGCCAGGATCATGATCGCCGCCTTAATCGGCTCGGGACATCCGTTGCCGGCAACCCATTCGATCGTGACGGCACCCAGCCTGTCGTCCGTATCCGGCCAGCCGTCGACCGGATCGATCACAGCCTCGAAGCGGCTGACGTCGACCTTGTAGGCGGAGGAAGGCATCACGATCTGCGTCGGCGTAGTGTCCCAATACTTGATCGACGTCACCGACACGACGGGGCCGAGCGGGATCGCGATGCAACCGGTCGGAAATGCATCCAGCGTTAGCGTCCAACTTTGCGGCATCAGCGCCCGGCCCAGAATGCCAGACCAGCCATCGAACCTGCCGATCGCGGCCTTCAGGAGCTGGTCGATCAGATAGTCATCGTCCGGGAAGCCGATCCGCAGGTTGTCCTTGACCGTCTTCACGTCGACCGGCAGCGCGGTCGGCGGCGTGACAAGCGTCATGTTGTGCATGGAACCCCCCGGACGATGCGCTGTCACTCAGCGTCGTCTTCGGACCCGGCAAGTTCTGCCGCCGATGCCTTTTTGTAGCCGTAGGCGGTCGGGTCGAGCCCGAGACGGATACAATCCGCGCGGGTGAAGGTCTGCTTGCCGGACGTGGTGACCACGCCGACACCTTGGGCTTTGGCTTTGGGTTTTTCGTCGCTCATTCGTCTCTCCTGTGAAGAGCCGCCGGCAGAACTCTGCCGGCGACGTGGTGGTCAATCGGATCAGGCGTTCTTCAGAACCTTGATCGCTTCGGGGTTCACCACCGCACCGCCGACCCGCTTCGTCGTGTAGAAGTGGACATAGGGCTTGTTGGTGAACGGGTCGCGGAGCACGCGGACACCCGTGCGATCGACGATCAGGTAGCCGCGCTCGAAGTCGCCGAAGGCGAGCGGGATCGCGCCGGTGCCGATATTCGGCATGCCGGGCATCTCTGTCACCGGATGGCCCGCCAGTTGCGCCGGCTGGCCTTCCTGCATCGAGGGCTGCCACATGAACTGACCGTTGAGGTCCACGAGCTTGCGCAACTCACCGATGGTCGTCCGGTTCGCAACGAACCGCGCCCCCATCGAGAAGGATTCCGGCAGCGCGTAGACCAGATCGTAGACCTCGGTCGCAGCGATGTCCGCCACGGCGGCGGCCGGCACGATCTGGATTGCGCCGAGCGGGTTCGCCGCCGCATTCGCCGCGCCAGTGACGTAGGTCAGGAACCCGTTCGGACGGTTGACGCCGGTCCCGGACACGAAGGTCAGTCCTTCCTGGTATGCGAACTCGGTCTCGACCTCACCGGCAAGCCATGCCTCCAGGTCGATCTCGCTGTCGTCCAGCATGCCCTGCGTCGCCGCCGGGTTGGCATAAAGCTCACCAGGGCGGATCGTCATCGCGCCGAAGGTCGGCGTGTTGGTCTGCGTCCGGGCCGCCGTCTCGCTCACCCAGCCGGAAGCCGCGCCGCGCAGGTTGAACAGCTTCACGAACGCCTGTTGCGAGGTGACCTGCACCTTGGCGATCTGCCGCATCGGCGACACTTCCACCAGCTTGTCGGTGATCGTGCGATCCCACTCCACCGGCGCGAGGTAGCCGCCTTCGGAATCCGCACCCTTGTTCAGGCTCGCCTGGACGTCGCCCTTGCGGACATGGGCACGGAAGGCAGCGGTGTACTCCTTGTCCTTGACCCGGTCGTCCTGACCGGCGCCCATTGCGGCGGCCGTGATCTTGACGTTGATCTTGTCGATCTCGGCCTGGGTTTCGGAAAGGCTGGCATTCAGCTTTTCCAGCTTCTCGGTCGTCACGACGTCGTCGAACTTCGCCAGGACCTCCTTGTTTTTCGCCTCGATCGTCTCCTTGAACGTCGAGAAGTCGCCGTTGACCTTTTCGATCAGGGCCTTGATGTCGCCGGTCGCGTCCGCGCGCACAGCGACGATCCCGCGGAGCGGGTTCATCTGCTTCGTCATCGCTTTCTCCTTCAGAAAGACAGGGTTTGCGTGAGCTGCTGAAGCGCAGCGCGGAGGTCATCGTCGTCAGCTACGGCTTGACGCTGGAGGGCGGCCGCGACGGCCTCCTCCCCCACCAGATCACCAATGAGGCTACGGCTCTCATTGCGCGACATTCCCGCCCGGCGCATGGCGAACTCGGCCTTCAGCGCGGGCTTCATCTCGGCAAGGGCTTTCGCCTTCGCCGGATCCTTCTTCGTGGCGTCGGATGCAAGGAACCCATCCGCCAACCCGTTCTCGACTGCCTGTTCGCCGTTGAACCAGGTCTCGTCATCCATCCAGCGCGCCGCAGCCTTCTTGGTGACGCCGGCCCGGTCGGAATAGACGGTGGCCATCGCGTCGTCGAAGGGCTCCATCGTCTTCGCGGCCTCGGTCAGGTCATGCCGGTTGCCGATCGCGACAACCCAGGCATTGTGGACCATAAGGAAGCCGGCCTTGCCGATCATGATCTCGTCGCCTGCCATCGCCACGACCGAGGCCGCGCTGGCGGCAATCCCCAGGACGCGCACCGTAACCTTCGCCTTGTGTTCGCGCAGGAGGTTGTAGATTGCCACCCCCTCGAAGAAGTCGCCCCCTGGCGAGTTGATGTCGACGAACACATCGGTGCCTTCGCCGATCGAGCGCAGGGCCGCGGCGACACGCTTGGAGGTCACGCCGCCGCCGGTCCAGAAGTCCTCTCCGATCACGTCAAGGATCGAGATGGTGTTGTCTGGCGTCTGTTGTGCGGCGATCCCACCGTTCCAGCGGTCGATCGCCGACGAATCCGGCATGAAGGCACAGGTTTGCGGCAGCTTGCGGGGCGAAAGCTCTGGCAGGTTACGCTGGCTCATTGCCGGCTCCTTTCTGGGCTATTGCATTCGGCGCGATGTCGCGCTTCGGAAGGTCTGAGATATCGCGGACCTCGTCGTAATCCATCCACGGCTGGTGTCCGCCGGACCCGAGCGCCTTGGCGAAGAACTCGGCCTGGTCCGTCATCGAGCCGCGCAGAAGCGCGCCCGCGTTGAACTTGATGTCGTAACGCCCCTGCTCGGCCTCGGTCAGACAGGACCGCTTGATCGCCTGCTCCCACGCGGTGAACCACGGGTTGAGCGCATAGCGCACGAAGAGCTGGCCGAGGACGTCGATGCCCGACCCCCAGGACGTGTCGTCCATCCCCAGGAGCGGGCGCGGCACGCCAAAGATCCTGCCGATCTCTTCGACCTGCATGGTGCGGTTCTCGATCTGCTGCGCATCCTTCGCCGTTCCGGTCATCGCCGCGGCCGTCATGCCTTCTTCAAGGACCATCCACGACCCGGCATTGTCCGTGCCCTGGTAGCGCTGACGGATGCTTTCCCGAAGGTTTTCCAGCGACTCGGCGCCGAGCTGGTTCGGGTGGGTGATGACGCCGCCAAGCTGCATCCCGTTCTTGTGGAACTTGACCTGGCTCGTCTCCAGCATCCGGGCCAGCGTGATCGCCTCGGCCGCCTGCCTGACCCGCGACACACCGCGCAGCGCATCCTCGGAATCGTCGTAGACATGCAGAAGGTCTTCATGCGCAATCCGAAGCTGCGTTCCATCCGGTCGCGTGTAGGTATGCGTCACAGACCAGTCCGGGTTCTGCCGCGTCTCGACGCGCGCCGGGTCGATCGGCACAAGACGCTGGACGATTCCGCGTGAACGCACGATCAGCGCCATGCCGTCGCCTTCGGTCAGGGCCCGACGCTGCGTGATCTGGCGGAAGTTGAACGCCGTCTGCCAATCGTTCGGCTGACGGTGGAGCATCCGCGCCAACGGATGCTCCGTGACCTTCTCCTTGGTGTCCGCATCGATCATGTGCAGTGGCAACATGCCGATGGCGGAGCTGATCAGCGTGACGCTCCGCATCACCGCCGTGTTCCGCATCGCATCGCGCACGCTCACCGCGATGCCGTCGGCGCCACCGGTACGAATGAACTCCATCAGCCTCGGGTCATTCAGCCCGTAGAACTCCGCCGCCTGCGCGGCGACGTAGACCACGCGATCCGTTGGCGCCGCCGCCTCCGGCTTTGGCGGAACTCCGCGAAGGCGGGACAGGAACCCCATGTCAGACGACCAGAAGCCCGCGCTCGCGATAGACCGAAAGGCCCTTCGCGACCGGGTTCAGGAACATGAGCATTGCCGCGTCGAACATCGCCATGAGCGGGTCGATCTTGCTTGCGCCGGCTGTCTGCTTTTTCACGAGCCAGTTGCTCCCTACCAGTTCCATTTTCGCATTCCCCGCCGCCCAGGCCATGATCGGCTGGCCGCAATGTCGGAACTCCTGCACCTTCAGCTTGTTCGGGATCTGCAGGACCGCCCTCTGCATGCGGTAGCCCTGCGATACACCCGTCACACGCTTGGCCAAATCCGCGTCTTCCTCGATCTCTTCGAGGCCCGTCGCCGGACCCGAACTGTCGTATCCGATGCCGTGTTCCTCTGGCAGAAGTCCTGCATCGAAGATCCTCCGGCAGATCGCCCGCATGTCCTGCCCGATCTCGGATTCGCTGTTGCGAACGATGAGGTCGCCGGACCGCTTGAAATCCTCCAGCGCCGGCGCGATCGACTTCCGCCGCTCGAAGACCTCCGGCTGCGCCCACGATTGCTGCCAGAACAGCCAGTCCCCGTTTTCCCTGTGCCGCCCCATGACACCAAGCGAGGCGATATCATCCATCCCGCCGCCATCGACGCCGATCGTGCAGACGTCGACGAGACCGAGCAGGACATCGAACGTCAGGTCTGGCATCTTTGCGGCTTCCCAATAGGCAGCACCCGACCACACATCGGCATGGAGCCCGACGCCCATCTCGACGTTCAGGTGTTGCGATGCGAACAGCGAAAGCGCTTCCTGACCGCCAACCTCGGCCTCCGCGAACTTCTCGCGAAGGTAGTCGATCGATACCGACCGCTCGATGTTGGGGTTCACCAGCCTCCACGTCTCTTCGTCGCGCCACGCCCCAGACGCCTGCATATCCTGTGGCAGCTCGTACAGCACCGGCAGGATCGGCAGGTTCAGCTTACCGTCCCGAACGCCGCGGGCGAGGGACAGTCGGCGCTTGAACTCTCCGTGCGGCGGAACCTTGGACTGTGTCGTGATCTCCAGAAGGAACCCTTCCGGACGGGCCGCAAGTCCGCCCTCCAGTTCCAGGTAGACACCCGGCGCTTTCGCCTTGTGTCCTAGAACGTGGGTCTCGTCGACCAGCACATAGGCCGCCTTCGAACCGGTCACTACATCGCCATCCGCCGACAGGATGCGGATCGTCGCACCCGTGTTCATGTGGATGATCGTCTTCGAATGCGACTTCACATCGAAGATGCCGCCGCTGTCCTTGTCGAGCCGCGGGTCGAGCTTGATGATGCCGGCCGCCTGGCTGAAGGCGATCTCGGCGATCTTCTGTGTCTCGGCGATCAGGATCGCCTCGGCGTTCGGCCTCTCGTTCAGGATCGCGGCTGTCACGATGATGGCCGCGCTGATCGACGACTTTCCGTTCTTCTTCGGGATCATCACGAAGAACTGCCGGATCATTCGGCGGCGCGTATCAGGGTCATAGGCTCCGAACACCGCCCGGACCAGATCGAAGATCCACTCCTCGCAGACTTCTCCGAGCGTCGGCGTTCCGATCATGTCAGGCACGCGAAGGCTCTTGAAGACCCTCAGCGCCTTCTCGGCGACAGGTGCGAAGAGCGGCAAATCCGGGACGAGGGAACGGCCTTCCCTGATCCGCTCCTTCCAGTCAGGGCAAGCGGTCGACCAGGGATTGTGATCGAGCGGCATGTCAGTGCCAGAGACCAGGCGTCAGGTCTGGATCGGCATCCGCTTGCTCAGCTGCGGCTCGTCGCGCGGCCTCCTTCTTCCCGACCGGTTCATCACGCTGCGAAGGTTCACTCCGCAACCTCTGCTCTGCGAGATGACGATCCCGTTTTTCGACGACCTTGCCGAGTTCCTTCAGCGCTCCGACATTTCCGGCGTTGGCCTCATCCGCCAGAACCTTCGCCCGCCAAAGCTCGAACCTGGTGCGCTGCATGTCGCGGCGCTTCAGCTCCGAAAAATAATACTTCTTCAGCGTCGGAAGGCTGATACCCATGCCGGACGCAATCTCAGGATCGCTGTAGCCCATCGCCAGACCAAGAATGACCTTGTCGGCATTCGATTTGGTCCAGCAATGCGCCGGCCGACCACGGCGTCCGCTAGGAAGCGTGACGAGGTCGCCGAACAGATCGGTTGCCAAATTCTCAGCCATCCAAGAAAAAAATCTCCGCGTGGCGGGGGCGCGGGTCTAGGGCCCGGCGCCCTCCAGACTTTCGACCCGCCCCCCCTACCAGATGCCGGCACGCTCCTCGGCTTGCTTGGCGCCGTCATGGCAGGTCTTGCACAGGCACTGCAGGTTCCGCTCGTCCCAGAACAACGCTTCGCTGCCGCGATGGGGTCGCCGGTGATCCGCGACGAGCTGCGATGTGTCCGCCTCGATGCATCCACACTTGGCGCAGGTGAATAGATCGCGCTTCAGAATTGACCAGCGCAGCCTCTGCCACTTGGCGGTCGAGTACCACTTGCGCCACGGCTGCATCTCGCGACGTTGGCGGCTACGCTCGGCCTCCGTCGATGGCTGCGGCTGTCCGATGCGAGGAGGCAGGGACGGCATGTGCGTTGGTAGCCGCTTCAGCCGCCCCATCACTGCCCCTCGATCAACCGGATTGCACCAAACAGAAACGCCCGCTGCTGGACGGTGATCCAGGCGGGCGTGACTGTGGATGATGGCAAGTGTTGTGCCCGAAGCGGACTTACGTGTCAAGCCAGATTTTGTGTCCGACGCAGATCGTAGCCCCGCATGCGGTCCAGAGCGGCGGCGAGAGCCCGGCGAAGAGCCTCGCGTGTATCCCCCTTCGCAGCCCATCCGTGATGCCGCAGCACGTCGCTCAGGCTACGGTCACCGAGGCACACCATGTCCACCAACGTCCGGTCTAGGATGACGCCGCGCGCTGTCGTTCCGCGCTTCGACGGGCGGAGCCGTCGCACCTCCAACGCGGCACCAGCACCAATGCGGGCAATCAACGCCTTGAGCCGAATGCCCTCTGCCACATAGGCGTCGATGAACTCGCCACCGGAAGCGCTTCCGGTATGCAGCGCCTCGAGGGACGCGCACTTGTAGCCGGCCGACCCGTGACGTTCCGTCAGGTCCCGGTAATCACGGGCCACCTGCTCCTGCCCCGGCGAGAATGGCGGAATGAAGCCCGCCGCCGTTCCCGTGTCGCGTTCATGCCGGAGCCGGGCGTCATTGCGCATCGCATCGAATACGTCCGCCCGCTTGATCGCCGATCGGTGCAGGACCTCTCCCGGACCGCGATATCCGGCGGGTCTGGCCGTTCCCGCCGAGCCCGGCACGATCTCGACAGGGCGGAACACACCGAAAGCGCCGCGCGCCGGGGCTGGCCCGATGTCCGGCCCGCAGGCCGACGGAACAGCGGCAGACGCCTTGATCGTGGCAAGACGTGCCGCCTCCGGCATCCTGGCGAAGGTTTCAGCGGAAATCCCGCGCGGCGACAGGTCGACCATGTCGCGGCCGAAGACACCCACAAGCTTGCGACCTCCGGTCATTCCACCGTCTCCTTGCCCCGCAGCGTGCGTTCGCGTTCAACCAGCGCCTGGCAATCGGCCATCCGGCGGCGATAGGCGCGTTCCCAGTCGAGATCGTCGGTCGCGACGGAGAGGCCGGCCGCCTTGCGCTCGGCGATGATGGAGAGGCGCCGGGCATTCTGCGCCGCCTCTTCGAGGACCAGTGCCCGCGCCTGCGGCGTGTATGGCGGCACCTTGCGCCGGGCGATCCATCCGTAGGTCTCGACCAGCGTACCCTCCGCGATGGCGCGCGGCCCCTCGACCGATCCGAACCATGACCGGAGCGCCGGCAGCTCGTCGAGCGGGCGCGGCTGGATCACCTCGGCGAACCCGATGAAGGTCGCGTGATCGGGCCAGAAGTTGCGGTCACTGCCCTGCCCCTTGCTGCGCAGCATCTCCTCCAGCGCCTTCAGCGAGGCGTCGGCGAGATAGCCGAGATCGTCGGCGATCCGGTCGAGCCGCCGCTGCGCCTCCTCGGGCTCGACCTTCTTCGGAAACCGGAAGCCGAGCGGATCGAGCAGGATGCGCCTGATCCTTCCCCGGTTCGTCTCAGCGTGGGCCATGTCCTGCATCACTGCCACCTCTTCTTTTCTCAGCCTGCCGCCCGTTGGACAGGTCGCCTCGTTGCCGCTCTCACCACCTCAAGAAGGGTCCTGTATTGTAAGGTGATGTTCTTTCCTGTCTTGTAGGGCTCTCTCACCGCAACCCCATGAAATATCGCTGAGATTTCACTGTGAATTGGTGAGATATCTCAGCGGTCTCTCTGCAATCTCTCAGCTGTCTCTCAGGCCTCCGAACCGTCCCGGCGCATGGGCACGACGGAGGGCACGCCGGCCGCCGCGAGCGCCGAGGCCACGTTCTCCTGACTGACCGCCATGCCGCCCCGGATGAGCCAGTTGGCGACCTGCGTGATCAGCATGTCGTCGCCGACGAGCCGTGCGGGGCGCTTCATCGCCTCCATCTGTTTCTTGACCTTCCACTTCACCTGGCTGAGCTTTGCCGCCTCGCGGCCCATCTGGCGGCCGTGCTTGCGGTTCCAGGCGAAGAGGGCGAAGTCCGCGACGGTGCGGTGCCCGAGCCGCCTGTCCCGGCGGCCGTCGTCGCCGTCGACATGGCACGGTGACCAGCCGTAAAGCGCGGCTTCCCTGACCTCGCGCCACGCGGCAAGGTCGGCCCCGAAGCCGGCGAGCCGGGCGAGCGCCACATCATTGTCCGGCAGCGTGCCGCCCGGATCCTGCTTGACCGCCTCGCACCAGAGGAGGAAGGCTGTGAAGCCGGCCGCGCGCCCCGCCGATCCGGCCGCGCAGGCCTCCGCTACGAAGTCCGACCCGAGCAGCCGGTGAAAATAGAGCGGGAACCAGTCCTGATCCGCGATCGTCTGCCCCCATTGGAGCGGGTAGACCCAGAAGTCCTCGTCAACATGCATGCCCTGCCCCCGTTCCGCGCGGTGATCCGCGTCTGATGTTTGGTGATCCATCATCCAGCGCCCCTCGGCATCTGCACGTCGCCGTCCCAGGCATCGAGGCGGAGCGTGCCGGCATCGGGCCGGCTGAACATGTAGTGAAGCCGGCGCCCGGTCATGACGCCCTCAGCTGGTGCCAGCGCTGCAGGATGGCCGCGTGCGGCCTGCCGATCACCGCCACCAGCTCCGCGATGTCGCCGTAGCGGCCGCCTGTCCGGAACACGACCGCATCGCGCTCCGGCGTCCAGAACGGGTGCGCGGGCATCGAGGGCGGCGGCTTCTCACCCGATCCGGCACCCTCGGCTGCCTTCGGCTTCGAATACTTGCCGCAGCGCGGCTTCAACCCGAGGTCGCGCCGCATGTTGCGGACATCACCCCGGGTGCAGCCGAAGATCTCGGCGATATCGGCCTCGGGATATCCTTTCTCCCAGAACCGGACGAACTTTTCCCGCTCCGCCGCCGTCATGCCGCCACCTTCGACGCATGGAGCCGCATGGCGGCGCCGAGGATCCGCTCCCAGGCGCATTTGCGGCCGTTCTTCATGGAGCGCGCGATGTAGCCAGGCTTGAACCCGAGCGCCCCGTCAGCCGCCCGCATCGAGGGATAGCAGACCCCGCCGATGATGATCTCGCGGGACCGATGTGCACGGCCCCGCCGTTGTGCGAGGCCGATCCGGTCGACGCGGCCTTCGGCAAGGGCGCGATGAATGGCAGCGGCAGTGACGCCAAACGCCCGCGCCGCCTCGCGCGCCGATCGATAGTCGACCCCGCGAATCCGGACCGGACATGGCTCCGCGCCGATCTCCCCGGTGCCGACGCGATGAAGCGTGCCGCGCCGGACTGCCAGTCGAACCGTGTCGGGCACGACCCCGAAGTGGGCCGCTGCCGCTGCCGCAGTCGGGAAGACCTGCCCCCGGATCTCGATGTCGCGATAGATGGTGCCCCCCATCACACGGCCTCCGCGTCGAGCTTGCCAACCTCGTTCCCCCATGACGACCAGCCGGGGCGGGATCGCCGCGAGAACAGTTCCAGACGCTGCACGTCCGGCATCAGCGCCTCGGCGGCCAGATAGCCCGCCTCCGGCTTCGCGGAATGCTCGCGCAGCACACCCTCGATCGTGATCGAAGCGGACGGCCAGTCGCCCTCACGCCCGACACCGTCGTCATAGGTCGGGATGACCGACCGCGTGGACCGCGTGGTCTTCGGCGCGCCGCGCGTGCCGATCAGGAAGGGCTCGTTCGAGCTGCGCAGGATGTATCCGGTCCCGAACGCATCCTTGCCCCTGACGGTCCGCTTGACCCACGTTCCGGCGGTCTTGAAGGCGAAGCCCCAGGAGGTGAGAACCATCAGCGCCTCTGGCAGCATCGGGTTCGTGGCCCAGAGCCAGAGCAGACAGTTCGGCGCGGCGAGGATGCCGACCGGAAGGCCGGCGATCCATTCGTCCGGCGTGCAGCCGTAATGCGCCTTGGCGTTCTTCGCTTCGCCCTTGGCCGAGAAGTTGTCGAACGACCAGGGCGGATCGGCCATGATCAGGCCAAAGCCACCGGCCGGGCGCAATGCGATGAACTGGTCGCGTTCCGTCATGTGATCGCCCTCTGCGCCTTGCGTTCCTTGGCGGCGACGGCGGCCATGCGCTCCGCGATCGCCGCCTCGCCCGCGACAGCGACCGGAGCTGCGCCTTCTGAGAGGTGGCGCCTGAGAAGGGTCACGAGCGTCGCCTTCGCCAGCTCGCGCGGCGACTTGCCCACGTAATCCGGACGCTTTGCGACGACGGTCATCGCATCGCGGATCTTCATCACGTCATGGGCTGCGCAGAACGCCCGAAGATCGGCATCGAGGGCACCGGGCCCGACCTCGATCAGCGCGGCGAACCACGGATTGAGGACGCTCGTCGCGAAGTGGTAGACCGTGACCTCCGGCTGCGCTCGGATGGCGTCGAGCGCGACGGTGATCATTGCCGATCGCCCCGCCTCGACATGGCGCTTGATTTCCATGATGCAGTTGAGAGACCCCGGCCGCAGGTCATAGTATCCGCTACCCGCATTGTAGGTCATCAGAACGCATCCGGCCGCCTCGACCGCATCGCGCGATCGCACCGCCCAACCGACATTCGCCGACAGCGCGGCCTTGTAGACATTGAAGGACGTCATCCGGATCACCGACCCGTTGATCGCCGCGAAGGCCGCCGCCTGCCCGGCCTCCGCCGTCATCACGATCATCGCCGGGACCTGTGTGAATCCGGCGATCTTGGCCGCATGGGTCCGATGCTGGCCGTCGATCAGGGAATAGAGCCCGCCAACAATCGGCGCGACCACGACGGGCGTGAACATCGACCAGTTGAAGCCCCTGGCGATCTTGTCGATCGCGGTCCAGTTTTTCGGCCCGAGCGGGCGCTGGAAACTGTCGTCGACCCTGAGAACGTCGATATCGAGCCACCGCAGCTCGGGCACCGCCCCCGCCCGGACATCCTCCGGTGGTAGGATCCGGCGATGATCGACATCGATGCTGCGTAGATCAGACATCACACAGCCTCCGCGTAGACATGGACAACGCGGTTGGCGGCGATGGCGGTCCTGACCTCGTGCCAGACGCCACTTGACTGGTCCCAGCCGCGGATATCCGGCACCACGACCGACCGCGCGGCGGCAAGAAGCGACTTGCACCAGCGCGTCCAGAACGCCTCGTCGAGCGGGTCGATCCGGTCCGTCGCGTGGCACATGCTGGCCGCCTGCATGATCGGCGAGATCGCCGTCACCCCGCGCCGGGCGAGCCGGATCGCGTGGGTGCGGGCCTCGGCCATTGCAAAGACCGAACGGTCCACGTCCCACGCCCCGTCCGGCCCGACCGCGATCTTCGAATAGGGCGTGGCGAGATAGACGAGGCCATACGCCTCGCGCGCAACGCTGTCGGCATTGGCGCCAATGCGCAGAAGCGGCAGGTCGCCCGCCTTCGCGGCCTTCAAGACCGGCCCCCATGCGGGGGTGCATCCGAACGCGCTCATCCCGCCTCCTGCCTGAACTCAGTCAGGATGGTGATCTCGCCCCCGACGGTAACATTGAAGTAGGAGGCAGCTTCCAGAGCCATGCGAACCCGCTTCTCGGGCTCCTCCCCCTTGGTGGCGTGCAGGACACCTAGGGCGTAGGAGAAGCCGCTGCCGACAGCCGCATATCCATCGACGCATCGTGCGACCTGATAGTCCTCGTCGATCTCGAAGAGCTCGCCCTCGAACCCGGCGAGAAACGTCCCTCCCGTCTCCACGCCGTTGTCGTTCCTTGCGAAGCCAGCATCCTTGAACGTATGACGCACCGCGTCGATGAACGGACCGCACATGTAGCGCATCACATCCTGACCGACTTCTCGCGGCGGCAGCGAGAGCTTGTACTCTAGCAACTGACCCATCCGGAACGACGTGGTGTACCCGAGGATCATCGACCCGTTGCGAAAGACCTTAGGATCCGACCTGAAGTGCCGATGGTGTCTGTTGGTCGCTTGGCTGTCCGCCCCAATAAGAATGCCGTCCTTTGTCTTGAGACCCACCACGCATGTCATCATCCCGCCCTCCCCGAAAGGCCGGCCGGGCCGAGGCCCGGCCGCAGTCCAACAGGGAGGAGCCGTGCGTGGGGCCGACGCCCCGCGCAGGATCCGGCGGCGCATAGATCGGACAGGACGCCGCCGAATTCGGTGAAAGGGTCGCGCGTTAGTGGCCTTGAAAAAAGGGAAGGGTCTCCCCGACGTCTCAGCAGACCTGATGCCGTTCGATTCCGAGGCGATTGCGCCGGAGTGCCTCGACCGCTCCAATCTCCATGATCAGCGCAAGCGCGAGATCCTGTTGACCCATCTCGTCCAGCCGCAGGTATTGTTCCAGAAGCTGCCGGACCAGCTCGGCTGGACTCGCAGCATTTCGCATCGCAGAGTTCAGATAGGCAACTTGAGAATTTGACATGGGACAGCTCCGTTTCGATTGCCCGCACGCCGGGTGCAGAACTAACAGTTCGGCGTTCACCACGCTGAACGAGAGCCCTATTGGCAACCAGCGGTGGCACGTCTTTGCCGTATGTGCGTCCTGTAGGCACACGATCATCGTGGAGGCCACGGGCAATCACCCTTCCGAAAAGCCCTCTCAATTCGGCCATGCGGAGTTCGCAAAGCGGTTCTCCGTCACAGCCATATGGCCTGAGCCGCCGAAGCTGAGCGTGGTGGAACACCTCGACGAGGAAATCCGCGCAACCTACGATGAGGCAGAGGCGTGCTATGCCGACGGCCACAGCCGCGCCGCAGCGATGGCCTATCGTGCGACGATTGAACTGGCGCTCAAGAACCTCAACCCCGAGGGCAAGGGCATGCTGGCAGCCAGAATTAGGGCAATGAAGGGCACGCTTCCAGATGGCCTTATCGACCTGCTCAACCACGTGAAATTCCTTGGAAACGAGGCCGCACATGCCGGCGCGCCAGACATTGACGACCTGAAGGCGGGCCGGGACTTCACCAGGTTGTTTCTGACATATACTTTCGAGCTTCCCGCACGAGTTCAGGCCGCTGTAGACCGAAGGGTTGCATCCGAAGCGAGCAGCGGCTGACTTCGTTCGGCGTGTCCGGCCGTCCTGGCGCCGCCAACGGGCCATTCTGAAAAAGGCGCGGCGGCCGAGCAGGACCGCCGCGCCAGTGAGGCCCGCCTGACAGGCGATGTCGGACACGGGCAGGAAAGGCGTCGGAAAAACTTTTCCACCGGGTTGTGCACAAGGTCCGCTCATCTCCGGCCCTCTTGGCGCTTCCACTCGGCCATGAACCAGGCGATCGCCTGCGGATAGGCGAGGAAGACGAAGCCGATCCGGTCGCCGCAGGCGCGGTTGTCGCCGTTCCACCAGTTCGCCGCCGTGCGGGGGTTCACGTCGAAGGTGCGCGCCACCATCTCGGGGCTGCGGAAATTGGCGCGGAGCCACCGGGCGAAGGCGGGGATGAACCAGTCGCGGAAGCGGTCCGCGTCGATCCCGGCGAAGGCGTCGGGCCCCGTCTTTTCCGGAAAAGTATTACACCAAGACTTTTCCGAACGACCTGTGTCATCCTCGATTCGTGGTAACGAGTGAGAAGAGGGAAAGGACCGGGGGGATGTCGCGTTCATGCGGCATCCCCTCGCGTCAGACAGGAACAGGTGGGGATCCGGGTTTGCACCCCCGAACCCCCGATCACACCCATGGAGCAATGAGACATGAGCATGAAATCGTCACCGCTGGGCAGCATCGACCCCTCCCTTCGCGGCAAGGTCGTCGTCGGCATTTCGTGGTTCGAGCAGGCCGACTACGCAGCCGCGCGCGCGATCATGACGGACGACGTATTGCCAGCCAGCCACGACCTCTGGCTTCAGAAGGCGCGCAAATCGGAACGCGAGGCGCAGGAGATGGGCTATCGGACCGTCCGGGCCGTAATAGACCCGAAGACATTCCCCGCCTGGTGCGCCGAGAACGGTTTCCCCGACATCGACGCCAAGGCCCGCATGGCCTTCGCGAACCACCACGCCGCAGGTCAGATACGGAACTGAGACCGGGACGGCGGCGTTCATGCGGCATCCCCTTTGGTGTCACCATCCGGGAAAAAGTGCGCAGGCTCCAGCGGCAGCTTCTTTTTCCGGGCGTGATCCATCAGGAGCTTTTGCATGTCGGACGGGATCAGCCCGTCGGAACCCCCTCGGCTCTTCGGATAGCCCCATCTCCTCACCCGAATTTCACTTCGGCCGGTGATCCGCGCCACAGCGGCGACGCCGCCGCAGATCTCGATAATGGTTCTGGCTGGTTCAAGCATGGCCGCAATAATTGCGATTATCGCAATCTTTTGCAAGCCCCTTTGTTGCGATTTTGCCGGCTAACACGATATTGCGATTTCGGCAATTATGTAAGTCATGGATACTATTGACGGAAAATGGATCAGCGCGCGCCTGACGGGCACTCGGGGCGAGAAGGCAAAGCTCGCTAGAGCGATGGGCCTTAATCCCGATCAGATATCGAAGATCCTCGCGGGGGAGCGCGCCGTCAAAGCTAACGAGGTCCCGAAGGTTCTTGCGTACTTTCGCCTCGATGAGGATCAGGCGCTGCAAGAGCTTCGCGCACTCTGGGGTGATCTAACACCCTCAGAGCGGTCGTACCTGCTAACGTCTGCACGAGCAATTCGCGATCAGCACCGGCCGGAAGATCAGTGATCTCGCGAACCGCGGCAATGATGGAGCGCAACTCGCCAATCAACATACCCACTCCCGCATAGGAACAATCATAGAACGTTAACCGGAATATATGCTTTTACCAGCCACTACCGAAGCGTGTGGAAACTTCCCCGAAACCACCGAAGGCACAACATGTTGAGTCTAGCCGATTCGAAATCAATATCTGCCATTGTTTTCACTGCCGCGACGATCGCATTTACCACCCCGGCATTGTCGTGGTCTCTCTTCACAAGCGACGACGAGACGTTCACACTCGCATGCGAGGCGACCCTGAAGAGAAGGCTGAAATCGCCATCGAGCTACCAGCGACTGGAAGCAATCGGCCCTGTGTTCTCGACGGCCACCTTCGCAAAGTCACGGGGATGGGACTTCTCGGATAAGAAGGAAGCGGACGAGATGGCCGCCAATTCTGACCCGCGCATCGCGGAGACATTGGAAACCGCTCGGAAGCTGTTCGACGCGCACCCAGGCGTGATCGCGGAGCTTGCGCTACGCTACGAAGCGAAGAATGGCTTCGGCACGTCGATCGCGAATGCCGCAATCTGCACCACGCGCCTGCGATCCGAAGAGCCGCTGGGGAAGGTGACCGAAAGCGACGTCATGATCAACGGCTACACAGACTTGGAGTGGTCCATTTCGCAACTTCGATAAACCGGCCACTTCATAATTTGCGTTTTTCGCAATTATCTGCTTGACCTAATATTGCGATAATCGCAGTATCGCCGCCATCGATCACCGATGGAGGCGCAGATGCCAACGGCTATCCCCAAACTCACGGACCGCTCTGCCGCCCCCGGCCGCGCCGGGCTTTTCCTTGGCGCGGCCGACCTCATCCAGGAGATCGCCGAAGACCCGGCACGGACCCGCGACCGCGCGCTGATCCTGATCGTCGCCGGCTTCGTCGCCGTGGCGGGCACGCTGGCCAGCGAATGGCTGATCCCCGCCCTCGCCGCCCTGCGGATCGGGGGTGGCGCATGACCATGATCCACAACGACGACGCGCTCGGCTTCTTCCTCGCGCAGATGGCGACCAAGCCGACCGCCGCCGACCGGGTAGAGCTGTTCCAGAATGCCGTGATCGAACAAGGCGGCGACTTCACCACGCCGGCCTTCGACGGCGGGCGCGGGTCGCACCTGGTCGAGGTCCAGCTATTCGGCATCCACGACGCCGGCCAGACCACGGACGAGGCGGTCCTGAACTGGACCGCCAAGGCGATGGATCACATGGAACGAAAGCGGCTGACCGGAGCGGCCGAGCGGATGGTGCTGTCGGACATGCGCGGCCTCTCGGTCGAGGATCTGCGCGCCGCCGGCGAACGTGTCCGGCTCTACTCGCAGGACATGGCGGCCATCGCCGCCGCACGGCGGATCGAGATGATGATCGCGAACGGGAGGGCGGCATGACCAATACCGTTCGCCGGGTTCAAGGCCTCGTGCGGAAGGTCAGGTCTTTTCTGAACCTCCCGCGTCAGTCCGATCAATCTCGGCTTGAAGCGCGTCTGCAATCTCTCGAAGAGAGGCTGGAAGCATGCGAGCAGCGGCAAGCTCAACCTCGGAATATGGTGTCGATCTATCTTCCGCAGGAACAGACGTATCCCAGTGGAACGCGTTGTGCACCGATCGTCCCGCAACCTCGTGGGTGCAGGAGATGAAGAACTGCACGTCGAATCGCGGTGGCACTCCGGGCGTTGCCGGACTCACGACCCGGACGGTCGAATTCCCGGTCGCCGTCTCTTCCACGGTTTCTGGCACTGGATCGGCACCGGCGACGAATGCGATCCGGCCATACCCGAGGCTTCTGACATCCATGAATCATGTCTCCTTTGAGGTTGCATCGAAGGGGATGTGGCGGGCCGCGCGTGCGAAACGCGGCCCGCACCTCAATCTACAGTGTCGCCCGAGGCGCTGGCAACAAGATGTTGACGGAAGGAAAGCAGAATGACCCCGTCCGATCTATGGCAGGCGCTGCGCCTCGCTCTGGCCCGCGCCCGCGCGGCGGAAATCCTCGCCGCGCATTGCAACGACGACACCGCCGAGGATCACGAGCGCGATGAGGACGAGGCCACCGACGAGGTGATGAGCCTGCTCGCCAGCCTCGCCGACGCCGGCGAGATCGCCCGCGCAGAACAGACCGCCCGGAGGGAAGCCGCATGAACGCGATCGCCGCCATCCCGCCGCAGCCGGCGCCGGACCTCCAGCGCCGCATCCTGGTCGAGGCGATGATCTGCCTCGTCTCCCGCGCGATCTGCCCGCCCGACGGCACCTTCCCCGGCGTCTACACCCGGGCGACGCTCGATCGGCTGGAAACCTCCGGCCTCGCCAGCGTCACGCGGACGGCCGGCGCAACGGCGATCACCATCATGGGCATCAGCGCCCGCACCAACGGCAGCGAATACGCGCTCCTGAGCGGCTGGATCGCCGCCGCACGGACGCGGATCGACAGGCAATAACGGATGACCGTGAAGGCAACATCGCGCCTCGGTCCCTGCGGTCTGCAAGAGGAATGGCGGCCGGATGCCAGCCTCCACGGGAATGGGGAAGACTGCCCGGCCTGCGCCCTGCGGCGCGATGAACTGCGCGCGGCGGCGGCGATGGACCAGTCCGTCGCATGCAATTTCTGCGGCGGCACCGGCCGCGTCGGCCGCGCGGTCGCCGACATCATCCGCGAGGCCGTGGAGTGGGCTCGCGATCACTACTGGCCGGAGCGCGAAGCGCGGTGGCGCAACCAGTCGAAACCGAAGCCATGATGGAGGACACCGCGATGAACGTGAAGGCGGAAATGACCCTGACGGGACCGGACGGGACAACGGTCGGCCCCTTCTCGATGGAAGACCTCACCGCCGCATCGGCGCAGGTTGGCGACGAGCTGACGGCCGAGGCCGCGCGGATCATCATCAGGGAGGGGAAGTGCTCCACCTCATTCGTGCAGCGGCAACTGGCCATTGGCTACAATCGCGCCGCGCGGATCGTCGAGGCGCTGGAAGCGCTCGGCATCGTGACCTCGGCCGATCACGTCGGCAAGCGCGAGATCGTCGCGACCGAGGTTCCGCGATCACTCCAACTCGCTGCAGCTGTCCAGGCCAAGGTGCGCGCGCCGATGAAGGAAACCGAGGCAGACCGTAGGGTCAGCGACGCGACCTACAACGTCGCCGCCGACGAGCTGCGCCAGTTCGTCGAACGCTACGAGCGCCTGGAGGCCGAGAAGAAGGACATCGCCGACCAGCAGAAGGAAGTGATGGCCGAGGCAAAGGGTCGCGGCTACGACACCAAGGTTCTGCGCAAGGTCATCGCGCTCAGGAAGCGCGACAAGGACGATGTCGCCGAGGAAGAGGCCGTCCTTGAGATGTACAAAGCCGCGCTCGGGATGGCCTGACCAATGCCGCGCATCACCTTCACCGCCCGACCCATCAACGCCCCGCAGGACAGCCGGACGGGCGGCCGGCGCACCCTGCGTGACAAGCAGGGACCCGTTTTCTTCGTCGGGCGTCCCGGACCTTTGGGCAGGGGCCGGGACAACCAACCTCGCCGCTTCCCCGTGGTGCCCTTCTACTTCGCCGCGCTCGTCGCCATCGCCATCGCCTCAAGCGCGGCGCACCGGATCTTCTGATCATCACGCTCGCCGCGCCCCAAACGAACAGGACCCACCATGTCGAAGACAAGCCTCGGAGATCTCAACAGCCACCTGTTCGCAGCACTGAACCGGCTATCCGTCGACACGCTGAGCCCGGAAGACATCGAGACCGAGTGCAAGCGGGCCGAGGCCGTCGTGGCGGTGGCCGACCAGATCACGAACAACGCCAAGACGCAGCTCGCCGCGGCGAAGCTCTTCGCCGAGCACGGATCGGCGATCCTGCCGCACCTGCCGCTGATCGGGAAGGGCGGGGAATGAAGGGCACCCGCATCGAATATTTCGAGGACGAACTCGCCTGGATCGAGGCGAACCGCCACCTGCCCCGCCGCGAGCTGCACAGGATGTTCTGCGCCCGCTTCGAGCGCCAGGACGTCAACCAGTCGAACCTGACCGCGCTCTGCAAGAGGAACGGATGGCTGACCGGCCGCACCGGGCACTTCGAGAAGGGCCAGCCTCCAGCGAACAAGGGCAAGCGGATGCCGTTTCATCCGAACTCGGCCAGGACGCGGTTCAAGAAGGGCCAGCGGCCCGCGAACAAGCACGATGTCGGCTACGAGAGCATCGACCGGGAAGGCTACGTGAAGATCTGCGTCGCGGAACCGAACCCCTGGACCGGCGCACCGACACACATGGCGTTCAAGCATAGGTGGCTGTGGGAGAAGGCCAACGGCCCGCTGCCTGACGGGCACGTGCTGAAATGCATCGACGGCGACAAGACCAATACCGACCCGTCGAACTGGGATCTGATCCCGCAAGCGCTGCTGCCACGCCTGAACGGCCGCTTCGGGCGCGACTATGACGCCGCGCCGGCGGAGGTGAAGCCGACGATCATGGCGATCGCGAAGCTCGAACACCGGGCGCGCGAAGCCCGGAAAGATGCAGAGGACAGACCATGAGAATGATTGCCCCCCAAACCATCGCCTTTACCGCCCAGGTGACCGAGGACGAGATCCGCGAACGCATGGCGATGGAGGTGCTGGAGCAGATCGGAGCCCTCGGCGAGAACGGCAAGCCGCTCCCGGGCATCAAGTGGTCTGTTCATCGCGGCACCGGCCGCGGTGGCGGCTACACGATCAACGTGACCGGCCCCGCCCCGGTGCGCATCTCGCTTCCGAAGCCGTCGGAGGGATAGGCCCATGCGCTCTGACCTTCACGACATCGAGGTGATCTTCCAGCACCGGACAGAGCGCGCGGTCTGCATCCGCGAGACGGAGGGCAGCAAGGACATCTGGATCCCGCTCAGCCAATGCGAGATCGCGCCGAAAGAGAAAGACCTACTCGGCGGCCTCTCGCGGGGGCGCATCGCGGTCCTCACCGCTCCGGAGCGCGTCCTGATCGAGAAGGGGCTGATATGACCCTCCGCTTTGCCCCGCCCGCCTACCCCGGAGGCCGCCATTGCCTGCTCTGCGGCACGGTCATCGTTGGCGCAGCCTTCCCGCCAGCCGTGAAGGGCGACGATTGGGTCTGGCGGCTGTGGATCAGCGGAGAGACCAGCGCGCCCAATGGCCGCGCGAAATCGGAACAGGCCGCGAAGAACGCGCTCATCGCGCGGTTCAGGGATTTCCTGCGCGCGGCGAAACTGGAGGAGAAGAAGGTTGCCTGACCGCCTATCCCTTCACCTCACGCCCCACCCGCGGCGCTATTCTGTCGCGGAGGAATCCGGCGACGTGTTCCGACACGACGACGACTTCGAGGGCTTCACGTTGACGATCGAGCTGCTGGACGAGGCAGAGGCCGACGCGGTCCTGCGCGCGCTGAAGGTGATGATGCCGCACTGGAAGACAGACGATGAGGTCTATGATGGCTGAACGCGTCCAGCTTCGCCGCACCAAAGGATGGCGCATGCCCGAGAACACCGTGAAGGTGGATCGTTCGACGCAGTGGGGGAACCCGTTCGCGATTGGAACGATCAGATGTTCCGGCAAGGGCAAGACGTTTCTCGAAGAGACCGTGACATCGCGCGAGGTCTCTATGCGATTCTTCCGAGATTTGCTGAGCTATAGACGCCGGCCATATCCGACCGATGAAGAGATCAAGACAAAACTGCGCGGCAAGAACCTCGCCTGCTGGTGCCCGCTTGGCGAGCCTTGCCATGCGGACGTGCTCTTGGAGATTGCGAACCGAGCGGAGGCGGGCTGAGAATCATGGACGCCCCGCGCGACACAACGCTAGGCTTGGCCGGGTTCTTCCGGGCCGCCGAGGCGTTCGCCGCGCGGCGGGCGTCACAGGCACCGTGCAGCGAGGATGAGACATGCGCGCAGGGATCTACGCCCGCTATTCCAGCGAGCTCCAGAACGACCGCTCCGTCGACGACCAGATCGCGCTCTGCGAGGACTTCGCGCGGCGCAGCGGCTACACCGTCGCCGGGCACTACGCCGACCGCGCCATGTCCGGCACCACGATCCACGGCCGCGACGGTCTCGCGCGTCTTCTTCACGACGCCCGCGCCGGCGCCTTCGATGTCGTCGTCGTCGAGGCGCTAGACCGCCTCTCTCGCGATACCGAGGACCTTGCCGGGATCCACAAGCGCCTGACCTTCGCCGGCATCGACATCGTGGCGGTCCATGACGGCCGCGCCGATGTGCTCCAGGTCGGCATTCGCGGCCTCGTCTCGACCCTCTTCATCAATGACCTGCGCCACAAGACCCGGCGCGGGCTTGCCGCCGTCGTGAAGGACGGCCGCCACGCGGGCGGGCGAGCCTATGGCTACCGAGCTGTCCCGGGCGAGCCTGGTCGCCTCCGGATCGTGACGGAGGAGGCGGATGTCGTCCGCCGGATCTTCCGCGACTACCTGGACGGCGTGACGCCGCGTGACATCGCCGGGCGGTTGAACGCGGAGGGGATCGCCCCGCCGCGCGGCGCGAAGTGGAACGCCTCGACGATCAACGGCAACACGAAGCGCGGCCACGGCCTCCTTCAGAACGCGCTCTATTCCGGGCACATCGTCTGGAACAAGACCCGCGCCGTGCGCGATCCTGACACCGGCAAGCGCATCTACCGGCCGAACCCTGAATCCGAATGGCAGCGCGCCCACGCCCCCGAACTGGCCATCGTCGCCGAAGATCTCTGGCAGGCCGCCCAGGACGAAAAGCGCGTGCGCGGCCACAACGGCCCCGGCACGTTCCGAAAGCGCAAGCGCCTTCTTTCCGGGCTGATCAGGTGCAGCGAGTGCGGCGGCGGGATGACGATGCATGACAAGCGCGGGGCGGCGATCCGCATCAAGTGCTCGCGGCATCGCGAAAGCGGATCCTGCGGCAACGGCCGGTCCTACCGCCTGGATCACATCGAGCGGGCCGTGATCGACGGTATCCTCGACAAGCTCAGGAACCCGGCCGCCCTGACCGCACATGTCGAGGCGCTGCAATCCGACCGCCGCAGCGCGGCCCGCACCCGCGCCTCAGCCGAGCGCGCTGTCGCCACGGCAAAGGGAAAGATCGATCGGCTGAATCGGGCGCTCATCTCCGGCCGAATCGACGAGGCGTTCTTTGATGCCGAGATCGTCGACCTCCGAGCCGAGCTCGCAAACGCCAGCGCGGCGCTGGAGGAGGCGCCGGCCGCTAAGGTCGTGACCCTACACCCGGCATCTATGCGACGCCTCGAAAGCCTGCTCGCGGTCCTTTCCGAACACCTTCCGTCGATCGACCCCGAGGCCGACGCCGACATGTTCAACGCCTTCAGATCGTTGATCGATCACGTCGTGATCCACGACAGGCCCGATGGCCGCATCGACTGCGAAGTGGTCGGCCACCTGTCCGCGATGGTCGGAGAGGACGCCGGCGACGCATGGGGGGTGGAGATGGTGGCGAGGGGGGGACTTGAACCCCCGACCCCGTGATTATGAGTCACGTGCTCTAACCAGCTGAGCTACCTAGCCACTCGGGGCGCTAGGTATGCCAGCCCCCGCCCCCCGTCAAGGATGAATCTCCCCGGGCGTCAGAGCCGGTAATAGTCGCGGTACCAGGCGACGAAGGCCGCCATGCCGGCACGGATATCCGTCTCGGGCCGGTATCCGGTCAGCCGGCGCAGAAGGCTGTTGTCCGCCCAGGTCGCCCGCACGTCGCCCTTCTGCATGTCCATCAGGTTGCGCTTCGCCTCGCACCCCGTCGCCGCCTCGATCGCCGCGATGAAGTCGCCGAGCGCCACCTTCTCGCCGTTACCGATATTGACCACCCGCCAGGGCGCCACCGGCGACAGGCTGTCGCCCTCCCCGATTGTCTCGGGGCTTTCCGGCCGTTCCGGAACCGCGCCGATGAGAAGCCGGATGGCGCGGACGAGATCGGTCACATAGGTGAAATCGCGGAACATGTTGCCGTGCCCGTAGACGTCGATCGGATCGCCAGCGAGGATCGCCCTGGTGAACTTGAAGGGCGCCATGTCGGGCCGCCCCCAGGGGCCATAGACCGTGAAGAACCGGAAGCAGGTCGTGGGCACGTTCCACAGATGCGCCCAGGAATGGGAAAGCGCCTCGGTCGCCTTCTTGGTCGCCGCATAGAGCGAGACCTGCGTATCGACCTTGTCGGTCTCGCGGTAGGGCATCTCGGTATTGGCGCCATAGACCGAGGAGGTCGAGGCGAGAAGAAGGTGCTTCACCCCGAGATCGCGCGAGACCTCCATTACGTTGAACGTGCCGTCGATGTTTGCCGACAGGTAGCTGCGCGGCGCCTCCAGCGAATAGCGCACGCCGGCCTGCGCGGCCAAGTGAACGACGATGTCGGGCCTGAAGGCCGCCATATCGGCGGCAAGGCGCCCGTGATCCTCCAGCATCGCCTCGGTGAAGCCGAAACCGGGATGCTGCTGCAACCCGGCGAGCCGGCGCCGTTTGAGGCTGACGTCGTAATAGTCGGTCATCCCGTCGAAGCCGTGGACGCGGAACCCCTCGGCCAGCAAGAGTTCGCACAGGTGATAGCCGATGAACCCCGCCGCCCCGGTGACATAGATGCGCTGCATGACTCTTCTCCGCGACCTTTCGACGATCCTTAGCCGCTCGCGCCGATGTGTCCAAGCCCGGGCCGCGTCTTTGCCGTGGCGCAAGCGGCCCGCGCGGGTTAGGGAAGGGGAAAAGGGGGCAGGCGATGCAGGTTCAGATCCCGCTCACTCGCGATCTGGTGTTGATCGGCGGCGGCCACACCCATGCGCTGGTCCTGCGCATGTGGGGGATGAAACCTGTTCCCGGCGTGCGCCTGACCCTCATAAGCCCGGACCCGACGGCCGCGTATTCCGGCATGCTGCCCGGCCATGTCGCGGGGCATTATCCGCGCGCGGCGCTTCAGATCGATCTCGTGCAGCTTGCCCGCCATGCCGGGGCGCGCCTGATCCTTGGCCGCGCGACCGGGATCGACCGCGCGGCGCGGCGCGTTCAGGTGCCCGGGCGGCCCGACGTGGCCTATGACATCGCCTCGATCGACATCGGCATCACCTCCGACATGCCCGCCCTGCCGGGGTTCTCCGACCATGCCGTGCCGGCGAAACCGCTCGACGCCTTCGCGGACGCATGGGAGGCGTTTGCCGCGCGCGCCGCGCGCGGACGCGCCGAACCTGCCGTCGCGGTGATCGGCGGCGGAGTCGCCGGGGTCGAACTGGCCCTCGCCGCCCGCTACCGGCTTGGCCCCGGCGCCGAGGTCTCGGTGATCGAGAAGGGCGCGGCGCTGGCGCTGATCGGCGCCGGTGCGCGGCGGGCGCTCCTGTCCCATCTCGAGCGGGAGGGGACCCGCCTTTTCGAGCACACCGCCGTCGTTGCGGTCGAGACTGGCGGCGTCCGGCTTGCCGACGGGCGGCGGGTGGCGTCGGCTTTCACGCTCGGCGCCGCGGCGGCCCGGCCGCAGGAATGGCTGAAGACGACCGGCCTTGCGCTGACCGGCGGCTTCGTAAACGTGGGCCCGACCCTTCAGACCGACACCGATCCGTCGATTTTCGCGGCAGGCGATATCGCGCATATGCTCCACGCGCCACGGCCCAAGGCGGGGGTTTACGCCGTGCGGCAGGCGCCGGTTCTGCTACATAACCTGGGCGTCGCCTTGACAGGCAAGGGCGCGATGCGGCGCTACCGGCCGCAGAAGGACTACCTCAAATTGATCTCGACCGGCGGTAAGGGCGCGGTCGCCGACAAATGGGGCCTGCCGCTTGACGGCGCCTGGCTCTGGCGCTGGAAGGACCGGATCGACCGCAAGTTCATGGCGCGGTTCCACGACCTTCCGGCAATGACGGCCGAGCCCTTGCCGGCAATCGTTGCCGCAGGCGTGGCGGAGGAGATCGGCAAGGGCAAACCCCTCTGCGGCGGTTGCGGCGCCAAGGTCGGGCAGGCGGACCTGAAGGCCGCGCTGTCCGGCCTGCCGCGCCCGGCCCGGCCCGATGTTCTTTCGGGGCCGGGCGACGACGCGGCGATCCTCACGCACGGCAAGGGCCATCAGGTGATCACAACCGACCATGTCCGCGCGTTCACCGAGGATCCCTACCTTCTGGCGAGGATCACGGCGATCCACGCGATGGGCGATATCTGGTCGATGGGCGCGCGGCCGCAGGCAGCGCTCGCCCAGGTGATCCTGCCGCGCATGTCGCCGCGCCTTCAGACCGAGACCCTGCGCGAGATCATGGCGGCAGCGGCCGAGACGTTCGGGTCGGAGGGCGCCGATGTCGTCGGCGGCCACACCAGCCTCGGGGCCGAACTGACGGTGGGCTTCACGGTCACCGGCCTCGCCGCCCAAATGCCGGTCAAGCAGTCGGGCGCGAAGCCCGGCGACTGGCTGATCCTGACGAAACCGATCGGCACCGGCGTGATCCTCGCCGCCGAAATGGCCCGCGCGGCACCCGGCGCGGTCGTTGCCGGCGCGCTCGCCTCGATGTGCCGTCCGCAGGGCGCGGCGGCGCGGCTGATCGCGCCACAGGCCCACGCGATGACCGACATCACCGGCTTCGGCCTCGCCGGACACCTCCTCGCGATGCTGGAGGCATCGGGGGTGAGCGCGCGGATTTCCCTGTCGCACGTGCCGTTCCTGTCCGGCGCCGGGGAGCTTGCGGCGGCGGGCCACGGCTCCACCCTGCTGCCGGCGAATCGCGCCGCCATGGCGCGGATGTTCTTCACGGAAAGCCCGCGCGCCGACCTTCTCTTCGATCCGCAAACCGCCGGCGGACTTCTCGCCGCGATCCCGGCGTCGGCGGCGCTCGACGTCGCCCATCGCCTCCGCGCGATCGGCGAAAGCCCGGCCATCATCGGCGAAGTGATCGAAGGGGCACCGTTCCTGACGGTCGAGGATTGACCACGGCGTCATCCGAAGGCGCGCCCGTTCCGGGCGCAGGTCTTTCCTCTCGCGTCCGCCGCGTGCGCGCCGGACACTCGGAACCACTCCGCTGGAGATATCTTGGGAAAGGCGAACACGCGGGTGCCCGGCAGACCCAGGTACGATCCGGTTCCGCCTTGGGGACTGCCCGCCGGTTTCAGCCCCGGCCGGTCGGGAGAAGCGCGGCGATGGCGGCGACAACGCGGTCCGCGAGCGGGCCGAGCGCATCAGGCGTGAGGCTCGCGGCCTCCACGACCGTCTCGCCGTCTTGCGCGACCCGGGCGCGGTGCTTGTCATACCGCGGATCGTAATGCCGCTCCATCAAGTCGCGTGCGAGATCGGCGAACGCGCCGGCCCGGGCGAGGCCCAGCCATCCCTCGATCACCTCGGCCGAATGCAGGGGCCTCAATCGCCCGACGACTTCCTCCAGCCGCGCGCGATCCTCGGTGATGTCGGCATAGGCCCGTGCGAGGTAGTCCGCCCGCGCGGCCGCCGGCGCGGCGATCCGTACCCGTGGCGCGGCGCACATCGCCGCCCAGAGCTGTTTCGGCACGCCGAGGTCGCCGACGCGGGAACTTTCCGCCTCGACCACGACTGGCCGGCTCGGGTCGAGGGCCGCGAGTTCCATCGCGAGCCGCGCCTCGAACGCCTTCTGCGAAGGCTGCCCGCCCGGCCTTTCGCCAAAAAGCGAGCCTCGATGATTGGCGAGCCCTTCGAGGTCGATCACCTGCGTTCCGCGCGCGGCGAGCAGGGACAGGAGCTCGGTCTTGGCCGAGCCGGTATTGCCATCGAGAACCACGACCGGCGCCGCGACCGGCCGGTCCTGGATCTCGGCGACCACAAGCTTGCGCCAGGCCTTGTAGCCACCCTCGACCAGGTCCACCCGCCAGCCGACCTGGGCGAGGATCGCCGCGAACGACCCCGACCTCTGCCCGCCGCGCCAGCAATAGACCAGCGGGCGCCAGCCACCGGGCTTGTCGGCGAGCGGCCCTTCGAGATGCCGGGCGGCATTCCGCGCCACCAGCGCCGCACCGAGCTTGCGCGCGAGGAACGGCGACTGCTGCTTGTAGATCGTCCCGACACGCGCCCGCTCCGCGTCATCGAGGACCGGCAGGTTGATCGCGCCCGGCAGGTGATCCTCGGCGAATTCGGCCGGGGAACGCACGTCGATCACCGCGTCGAAATCGAGCGCGGCGATCTGCTGCAGGGAAGTGAGGGTCAGCGCCATGGCGCCCTTCTAGCGCCGGAGCGCGCCGGCCGAAAGGGTCAGTAGACCATCACCGGCGCGCCGATCTCGACCCGCTGGTAAAGATCCATCACATGCTCGTTGACCATGCGCAGGCAGCCGTTCGACACGGAGCGTCCGATGGAGTTCGGCTCGGTCGTGCCGTGGATGCGGATCGCGGTGTCGCGGCCGTTCTGATAGAGATAGATCGCCCGCGCCCCGAGGGGATTCTTCGGCCCGCCCGGCATGCCGTCGGCATATTTTGCGTAGGCCTTCGGGTTGCGTTCGATCATTTCAGGCGTCGGTTTCCAGCTTGGCCATTCGACCTTCCTGCCGACGTCGCAGGCGCCACGGAAAACCAGTTCCGCCTTTCCGACCGCCACGCCGTAACGGATCGCCACGTTGCGTTTCACGACATAGTAGAGGAAATGCTGGGACGAGATCACGTGGATCGAGCCTGGCTCGAGATCGCCCCGGACGCGCACCACGGTCGGGTAGAATTCCGGTGCGATGGTCAGGCCCGGAATCGGTTCCGCCGGGATTTCAACGGGTGCGGTTGCGGCCGTGACCGGATGCGCCCCGACGCCGAGCGAAAGCGCGCCAACCCCACCAAGAACAAACGAACGGCGATCGTACATGACATCCTCCTGACTTCCCGCCTTCGCGGGGCTGCGGTTGGATACTTACTCAATAGCAGAGTTCTGATCTGCATTAGGGGCAATTTCGTCAACAATTGAGACAGGCTGTTGACGCAATTGCGCCAAAGCTTCGGCAGCGCACGCCACACTGTTGCCGCGCCGAGCCGGCCTTCCGTTATTGACCGGCGCCAACTCCGCCCCTCATACCGTCCTGAAGGCGACATCCGGCCTCATCCGTTTGAGGCGGATCAAGGACAGGTCGCCGCGGTTCCGGCGAAATGGCCGCAAAGGACGCGCCGATGACGAAACCTGTCTTCAGAACGGTCGGGCTGACCAAGGTCTATGACACCGGGACGGTGAAGGTTCACGCTTTGGCCGGCGTCGATCTGGAACTGTACGAGGGGGAACTCACGGTGCTCCTCGGCCCGTCCGGGTCGGGCAAGTCGACCCTTCTGAACATCCTCGGCGGTCTCGACAACGCGACGTCGGGTCACGTCTGGTTCCGCGACCAGGAGCTGACCAGGCTCAGCGATCGCGCGCTGACGGCCTATCGGCGCGACCATGTCGGGTTCGTGTTCCAGTTCTACAACCTCGTCGCCTCGCTGACCGCGCGCGAGAACGTTCAACTTGTCACGGACGTCTCAAAGGATCCGATGCGCCCCGCGGAGGCTTTGGAGATGGTGGGCCTTGCCCCCCGCCTTGACCATTTCCCGGCCGAGCTATCGGGCGGCGAGCAGCAGCGCGTGGCCATCGCCCGCGCCATTGCCAAGCGGCCCGACGTGCTTTTGTGCGACGAACCGACCGGCGCCCTCGATTCCCGGACGGGTGTGCAGGTGCTGGAAGCGCTGAAACGGGTGAACGACGATCTCGGCACCGCCACGGTCGTCATCACCCATAACGTCGCGATCCGGAAGATGGCCCACCGCGTCATCCGTTTCCAGGACGGCAAGCTCCTGAGCACCGAGGTGAACGAGACCCGCATCGACCCGTCGGAGATCGAATGGTGATGCATGCGCTCGACCGGAAACTCCTGCGCGACTTCGTCCGGCTCTGGGCGCAGGCCCTTGCCATCGCGATGGTGCTGGCCTGCGGAGTAGCGGCCC
This sequence comes from Defluviimonas sp. SAOS-178_SWC, assembly GCF_039830135.1. Classification (NCBI taxonomy): domain Bacteria; kingdom Pseudomonadati; phylum Pseudomonadota; class Alphaproteobacteria; order Rhodobacterales; family Paracoccaceae; genus Albidovulum; species Defluviimonas sp. SAOS-178_SWC. The sequence goes on from NZ_CP156081.1 coordinate 3,917,471, forward strand.
TTCTCACGTCATTCGGAACCTATCAGGCGCTCGGCGACAGCCGCGACGCCTATTACGAGCGTAACCGCTTCGCCGACCTCTGGGCGCCTGCCCGCCGCGCACCTCTGTCGCTTCTACCCGACCTTGCGGCGATCCCCGGCATCCGCTCCGTCGAGGCCCGGATCGAAGGCCTCGTGACGCTCGATATTCCCGGACGCGAGGAAACCGCGGTGGGCCAGGTGATCTCGCTTCCCGCCTCGGGCGAACCTCTGCTAAACGTCCCGTTGATGCGCAAGGGCCGCCTGCCCGATCCCGACGCTCCGTCCGAAGTGGCGGTCACCGAGCCGTTCGCGAAAGCCAACAAATTCGAGCTTGGCGACAGCTTCTTTGCCAATCTCAACGGCACCCGGCGCGAACTCACGATCACCGGAACGGTCCTCAGCCCCGAATTCATCTACACGCTCGGCCCCGGGGCAATGATGCCCGACAACGAGGGCTTTGGCGTGATCTTCATGCCCGAACGGGCGGCGGCGGCCGCTTTCGACATGTCGGGCGCCTTCAACAGCCTTACCGTCGGGCTTTACAAGGGAACGAACGAGGCCGAGGTCATCGACAGGATCGACGCGCTTCTGGAACGCTACGGCGGCACCGGCGCGCACGGCCGCGACCGGCAGATCTCCGACAGCTTTGTCTCGTCCGAGCTTACCCAGCTCTGGACGATGACCGTGGTCCTGCCGCCGATCTTCTTCGGCGTCGCGGCCTTCCTCGTAAACATGGTGCTCGGCCGGATCGTCGCGCTGGAGCGGGCGGAGATCGGGCTGTTGAAGGCGTTCGGCTATTCGAATGCCGCCATCGCCCAGCACTACCTGATGCTCGCCGGGCTGACGGCCATCGTCGGCGTCCTGATCGGCTGGGGCTTCGGCGCCTGGCTCGCGCACGGGCTCGCGGAGCTTTATGCGCGGTTCTACGACTTTCCCTACCTCATCTTCCGTGGCTCGTGGTCGGTCTACGCGGTCTCGGCGGTGGTCGGCATCGCCTCGGCCGCATTCGGGGCGCTCCGCGTCGCGCTCCGCGCCGCCGGTCTTCCCCCGGCCATCGCCATGCAACCCCCGGCCCCGCCGCGGTTCCGCCGGGGCTTCACCGACTGGCTGATGACGCAACTTCATCTGTCGCAGCCCGCGATGATGATCCTGCGTTCCATCACCCGCTGGCCCATACGCGCGGCGTCGAGCGCGCTGGGGCTTTCGATGTCGGTGGCGGTCCTTGCCGCGGCGAGCTTCTTCAACGACGCGATGGACAAGATGATGGAAACCACTTTCGGCCTCGCCAACCGGCAGGATGTGGTCCTCATCTTCACCGACAACCGGCCCGAGATCGCGATTGACGAGGTCGCGAAGATACCCGGCGTGATCCAGGCCGAAGGGCAGCTCACCGAAGCGGTCAAGCTCCGCCACGGGCACCTTACGAAGTATGTCGGGCTGGAGGCGCGCCGCCCTGACGCCGACCTTTCGCGGATCGTCGGCGGCGCGGGCAGGGTCATCTCCGCGCCGCCCGGCGGTATCGTGCTGGCATCCCGCCTTGCCCGCCAACTCGGTCTTGCCGTCGGCGACACGGTCGAGGTCGAGTTCCTGCAAGGACGGCGCGAGACGGTGACGCTGCCGGTCACCGCGACGATCGAGCAGTATGTCGGCCTCGCCGCCTATATGGATTTCGACGCCTTGAACGCGATCCGCCGGCAGGCGCCGCAGGTCTCGGTCGCGAATATCTCGCTCGACCCCGCGCACAGGGCGGAATTCCATCGCACTTTGGCCGAGATGCCGCGCCTCGCCGGAACCGCGATGCTCACCGACATGCGGCGGTCGTTCGAGGAGACGATCCAGCAGAACATCACCATCACCGCGACGGTCTATTCGGTCATCGCCATGCTGATCGCCGTCGGTGTCACCTATAACGGCGCCCGCATCCAGATGTCCGAGCGCGCCCGCGAACTGGCGAGCCTTCGAATCCTCGGCTTCTCGCGCGGCGAGGTGTCGTTCATCCTCGTCGGCGAGGCGATGATCCTCGCGGTCCTCGCCCAGCCTGTCGGCTGGCTCGCGGGGCTCGGCATTGCCTGGGCCTTTACCCAGGGGATCGAAAGCGACCTCTACGAAATCCCCTTCGTCATCGTGCCGGCCACCTTCGCCCGCGCGAGCCTCATCGTCCTTCTCACCGCGCTGGTCTCTGCGCTTGTCGTGCGCCGGCGCATTGACCGGCTCAACCTCGTCGCGGTCATGAAAACACGGGAGTGACCCATGGCACTGCAACCCCGCCACTACATCATCGGCCTGCTTGGCGCCGGCGTCCTTGGCGGCCTCGCCTGGATCGCGTTCCGGACCGATCCGGTTCCGGTGGACCTTGCCAAGATCGACCGCGGCCCGATGCTTGTCACGGTGAACGCCGACGGCAAGACGCGGGTGAAGGACGTGTTCGAAGTCGCGGCCCCGATCTCGGGCACCGCCCGGCGGGCGCCGGTCGAGGTCGGCGATGCGGTGACGGCGGGCGAAACCGTTGTCGCGGTCGTCGAACCGGCCGCCCCTGCGCTTCTCGACGCGCGGTCGCGCGAACAGGCGGAAGCCGCCGTGCGAGAGGCGCGGGCGGCGTTGACCTTGGCCGAGGCGCAGTTCCGCCAGGCCGAGGAAGAACTGCACTACGCCCAGACCCAGCACGACCGCGCCCGGACGCTGGCCGAACGCGGCGTTTCCTCGCAGACCGCACTCGAAGACGCGAGCCAGCTCCTCGCCATCCGGCTCGCCGCGCGCGAGGCCGCGCGCTCCAATGTCGAGATGGCGACGAGCGCCCTTGCCCGGGCCAGGGCCACGCTGATCGTCCCGGGCGCCTCCGGCTCCAGCCGCGACACCTGCTGCGTGACGCTGAAGGCGCCGATCACCAGCACGGTCCTTTCTGTCGACATCGTCAGCGAAACGCCGGTAGCCGCCGGCACACTTCTCCTCACCCTCGGGCGCACCGACGACCTCGAGATCGTGGCCGACCTTCTGTCTGCCGACGCGGTCGGTCTCAAACCCGGGACCCGCGCCATCGTCGACCGCTGGGGCGGGCCGGCGCCGCTGGAGGCAATGCTCCGCAGCATCGAGCCGTCGGCCCATACCAAGGTCTCCGCTCTCGGGATCGAGGAACAGCGCGTCGATGCCGTCTTTGACATCGCGAGCCCGCCGGAAGAATGGGCCGGGATCGGCGACCGTTTCGCCGTCTATCTGCGCATCGTCACCTGGGAAGGCGACGGCGTGATGCAGGTTCCGCTTTCCGCGCTCTTCCGCCGGGACGGGGGCTGGGCGGTCTTCCGCGCCGACGGGGAAACGGCCCGCCTGACGCCCGTCACGATCGGCCACCGCAACGGGACCGCGGCGGAAGTGACCGAGGGCCTGTCACCCGGCGACCGGGTGATCCTTCATCCCTCCGACAGCATTGCCGACGGCACGCCCATCACCGAGCGCACAACCGGATGATCATCGCGTTTCGCGATTTGACACTTCCTCCGGAAGCAGCCAAGCCAGCGGGGAACGACCACCTGTGACCCTCCACGCCACGTTCACTGTCGAAGGCATGGCCTGCGCCTCTTGATTGGGGCGGGTAGAGCGTACGCTGAACTCCGTCAAAGGCGTAAAGGACGCAAAGGTCGTCCGCTCGCCGGAACCTGGCCCCGGTCACACCGTCAGTCGCGCGCCCTCAGCACCCGCGCCGGCCGCACCGCGAGCGGTCTCAGCGCGAAGAGAAGCCCGGCGATGAGCGTCGCGAGCGCCCCTCCGACCACGATCACCAAGGCCGAGACCGGTTCGAACCGGAACTTGCCCTCCATCACGAAGGCCATTACTGCCCAGCCCGCACCCGCGCCGAAGGCGACCGCAACGAGTCCCGCTGCCGCCCCCATCAGGGCCGAGCGCAGCGCGAAACTTCGCAACACAAGTCCCCGCGTCGCGCCGAGCGTCTTCAGGACCGCCGCCTCGTAGACCCGCGCCCGCTCTCCGGCCGCCGCGGCGCCGATCAGGACGACCACCCCGGTCAGCAGCGTCACCCCGGCGGCGATGGCCGTGGCCCGCGCGATCGCCGCCAATGCCTCGCTCACCCGGTCGATGGCGTCCTTCACCCGGATCGCGGTGATGTTGGGATAGGCCGTTGCCAGATCGCGAAGGATTGCCGCTTCCGCCGCCGCATCGGCATAGACGGTCGCGATCCAGCTGTGCGGCGCGCCTTGCAGTGCCGCAGGGTTCATCAGCATGACGAACCCGATCCCCGCCGTGCCGAAATCCACTTCGCGGAACGACGTGATCTCGGCCTCGATATCGCGGCCGAGCACGTTGACCGTCACCTTGTCATGCAGCTTCAGCCCGATCTCTTCGGCCTCCTCGCGGGCGAAGGACATCTGCGGCGGCCCGGAATAGTCCTCGGGCCACCACGTTCCTTCAGTGATCACCGTCCGGTCCGGCGGGGTTGCGGAATATGTGAGCCCCCGGTCCCCCCGCACGACCCAGTGATCGCCTGCGACCTCGCGTGCATTCTGCCCGTTGATCTTGGTCAGGATGCCCCTGAGCATCGGTGCCGTCTCCACCCGGCTGACCGCCGGATCGCCCTTCACGCGCGCAAGAAAACCATCGATCTGGTCAGGTTGGATGTCGACGAAGAAGAACGACGGCGCCACGTCCGGCAGGTCGCGGTCGATGGAGGCGCGGAGGTTGCTGTCGATCTGCCCCACGGCCGCCAGAACCGACAGGCCGAGACCAAGCGACAGGATCACCGCCGTCGCTTCTTCGCGCGGGGAGCCGATGGCCGAGAGCGCGAGGCGCAAGGCCGGCCGTCCCCGCGCCCGGTGGCCGATGCGCCGGGCGAAACGGCGAAGGCCGATGGCGGCGAGCGTCAGCACCAAAAGCGCCGCCACGATGCCGCCGAGCGTGCCGAAGGCGAGTTCGGGCACACCCGAGAACCCGACCGCGACCGCGACCAGAAGCCCCGCGATCCCGAGAAGAACCAGCGACAGCCCCAAGCCCGGCCAGACCCGTCGTCCCGGCCCGAGATCGCGAAACAGCGCCGCAGCCTTCACCTCTCGTGTCCGCGCCAGCGGCCAGAGCGCGAACAAGGCCGCCGTCAGCACGCCGTAGATCGCGGCTTCGGCAAGCGGCTTCCAGCTGACGCCAATCTCCACCGGGATCGGCAGGCTTCGCGCGATGAGCGGCCCGGCCACGATTGGTGCACCCGCGCCGAGGATCAGCCCCGCCGCGACACCAAGCACCGCGAGAGCCGCAACCTGAACGAGATAGACCGCGAAGATTGTCCGTGACTCCGCGCCAAGCGCCTTCAACGCCGCCATCGTCGCGGTCTTGCCATCGAGATAGGACCGCACCGCAGCGCCGATGCCGACGCCGCCCACCGCCAGACCGGCGAGACCGACCAGGACGAGGAACGATCCCATCCGGTCGACGAAACGCCGCATCCCCGGCGCCCCGTAACGGGCATCCTGCCACTGCATGCCCGTGTCGCGGAACGCCGCCACGGCCTCGCGGCCAAGGGGGCCGATTTCGGCGCCCTCGGGCAGCAAAAGCCGGTAATGCGTGTCAAAAAGGCTCCCCGGCTCCAGAAGGCCGGACCCTTCCAGATCGGCCGTCCGCACGATCGTGCGCGGGCCAAGCGTGAAGCCGCCCGTGGTCGCGTCGGGTTCCCGAAGGATCCGCGCGGCCAACCGGAATTCCCCGGTGCCAAGCCGGAACCGGTCGCCGACGGCAAGGCCAAGCCGGTCGGCAAGCACCGGGTCCATCGCAGCGCCCGGAACCCCGTCCACCGGCGCAAGCGCCTCCGCCGGCGTCATCGCCGGGTCGAGGACGAGTGCGCCGGTCAACGGATACGACTCGTCGACCGCCTTCACCTGCGTCAGCGCGCGTTCAGCTTCCCCGCCCTCTCCTTTCACGGCCATCGAGCGGAAATCGACGATCTCGGCCACTTTCGCCGCCCGCGCCGCCATGAACGCGCGTTCCTCCGGGCTTGCGAAACGGTAGGTGAAGGACATTTCGGCGTCGCCACCCAGAAGCACCGCACCCTGATCCCGGATCGCCGCGTCGATGGCGGAGCGCACCGTGCCCACCGCCGCGATCGCCGCGACGCCGAGCATCAGGCAGAGAAGGAAGACCGCGAAATCGCCAAGGCCGCCACGCATCTCGCGGCGGGCAATCCGCAGCGCGACGGGCAGGGTCATTCGGCCACCTTCGCGCGCATCGCCCGATCCTCGCCGGCGATGCGACCGTCGGCAAGCCTGACCACCCGGTCGCACCGCGCCGCCAGTTCCGGGGCGTGGGTGACGAGGATCAGAGTCGCCCCGTGCAGGTCGCGCAAGCCGAAGAGAAGCTCCATGATCGCCTCGCCGGTCGCCCCGTCGAGGTTGCCCGTCGGCTCGTCGGCAAGGAAGATCGCCGGGCGTGGCGCGGCCGCGCGCGCAAGCGCCACGCGCTGCTGCTCCCCCCCGGACAGCTGCGCGGGGTAATGATCCATCCGGGCGCCGAGGCCCATCGCCTCAAGCTCTGCCGCCGCGCGTCCGAACGCGTCCGCCGTGCCGGCCAATTCCAGCGGGATCGCGACGTTCTCAAGGGCCGTCATCGTCGGAATCAGGTGGAAGGACTGGAAAACGATCCCCATATTGCCCCGGCGGAACCGTGCGAGCGCGTCCTCGTCCATCGCCGTCAGATCCCGGCCCAGGGCCGTGACCCGGCCGGACGTGGCGCGTTCGAGCCCGCCCATGAGCATGAGGAGCGAGGACTTGCCAGACCCCGACGGCCCGACGAGCCCGAGACTTTCGCCTTTCTCGACAGAAAGGGTAACGCCCCGCAGGATGTCCAGCGGCCCGGCATTGCCTTCAAGCACAAGCCGCGCGTCCTCAAGGCTCAGTATCGTTTCATTCATTCCGGTTATCCGCCCGTTCCGCCTCAGAATGGCATATGGGGTGCGGCACGGGTTGCGCAACCTTGCGCGGGTCGCGGGGATCGCGGTCCTGCTTGCGGCGCCGGCATCTCATGCGGCCGAACCCGCGCGCATCATCGCCTTCGGCGACAGCCTGACGGCCGGATACGGCCTGCCGCCCGAGGAGGGGTTCGTTCCCCAGCTTCAGCGTTGGCTCGGCGATCACGGGACCGTGGCGGAGGTTCAGAATGCCGGTGTCTCCGGCGACACGACCGCCGGGGGGCTTGCCAGGATCGACTGGACGCTTTCGGCCCCTGCCGACGCGATGATCGTCACGCTCGGCGGCAATGACCTCTTGCGCGGGCTGCCGCCCGAAGAGGCGCGCGCCAATCTCGACGCGATCCTGACCCGGACCGAGGCGAAGCACCTTCCCGTCCTCCTCGTCCCGATGCTCGCGCCCGGCAATTACGGGCCCGACTACAAGGCGAACTTCGATGCGATCTATGCCGATCTGGCGGCAAAACACGGTGCCCTTCTGGCCGAACCGTTCCTCGCGCCGATCCTCGCCTTGCCCGACCGCCAGCAGGCGCTCGCGGACTACGTCCAGCCCGACGGCCTTCACCCGACCGCAAAAGGCGTGGCGCTTGTGGTCGAGGCGCTTGGCCCCAAGGTTCAGGAGCTTCTGACGCGGACGGAGTGAAGCCCCGGGCGGTCCTTTCTACATCAGGGGCCGTTGCTGCGGGCGCTCGAGGTCGATCATGGCGAGGTCCGCCAGCGCCGCGATCTTCTTCAGTTCGAGGCTCCCGTCGCTCCACTGCGCAAGTCCCTTCGCGCGCAGGGCTTTCAGGGTCTTGTTCGTGTGGACCAGCGAAAGACCGAGCGCGTCGGCAAGGTCCTGTTGCCGAAATGGCAGCGGAACGCGGTTGTCCTTGTACATCCCGGCCGCCTTCAGCCGTTCGTGGATCCGAACGAGGGCCCAGGCGATCCTCTGCGTCGCGTCCCGCTGACCCAGCGAGGCGATGGTTTCACCGAGAAAATGCTCCTCGACGGCGGCGATCCAGGTCAGGTCGTAGGCCCGTCCGGGATGCTGGCGGAAAAGATTCCACATGTCGCCGCGGCGGAACACGCAAAGCGTCATGTGGGTTGACGCCTCGACCGAATGCATCATTTCGCCCATCAACCCAGCCTGAAGACCGGCAAAGTCGCCGGGGAAAAGGAAATTGATCACCTGCCGCTTGCCGTTCTCCAGCGTGGTGTACCGGGTGCCCATGCCGGAAAGGACTGTAAAAAGCTGCGGGCTGGTCGACCCTTCGAGAAGGATCGTCGTTCCCGGGGCCACCTTCAGCTCTCCGGTCTTGAAGGTCTGCATGAACGCAAGCTCGTCATCGGTGAACGGCGTGAAGAGCGTGCGCTTGCGGAGCGGGCAGTTCTTGCAGGCCGTGCTGGTCATCTCGCCCAAATCCTCGCGCCATGTGTCGCAGTTTAATGCGCGATCCGGCGTTTGGTTCCATTGTCCGATCTTTCCGGGGGGGCGAAATGTCGGCAATGGCGGGCGAATGCAAAGACGCAAATGCCTATCTCGTCGCGGTACGGGATTTCGTGGTGTCGCAGGATCTTGCCGACACCGTTCGGGAATTCGATCCCGGCGCCATGATCGTCACGGCGCGAACCTGCCGCGAAACCCTGAACGCGATAAAGACATGCGACCGCCTCGCGCTCGCGTTCGTCGAGGCGGGGCCGGACCGGATCTTGAGGGCACGGCTGGACGTCACGATCCGCGAGCGGCATGGGCGGCTCGTGCTCCTGGGCGACGACGCCGAAGACGAGTGGGAAACCGGAGGGGCACCGGGCCGCATCTGGCCGGTCCTCATGCGCCCGTTTTCAAGCCAGGCGGTGACGGCGCTGCTGATCGCGGGCCGGCGCGCATAGGGAACCGCGCCCGCCCCGGGGCGTTCTTCCCACAGATGATCGGCGGGAGTCGCCCGCTTGGTCGCAATGGAATTCGCCCCCCGCTTTGCGGCGCCTGACACGGAAGGAAACACCATGAAAGACGCGATGAAAGTTGTCCCCGGACCCGAGACGGTCAAGACCGGAGTGCAGAAGGTCAAGCCGGTCGCCAAGGGCTTGGCGGAGGCGCTGGCCGACACCTATCGCTTGGTCTTCAAAACCCACGCCTATCACTGGAATGTCGAAGGTGCGCTCTTCTATCCGATCCACAAGCTGACCGAGGCGCAATATGCCGACATGTTCGAGGCCGCCGATGAGCTGGCAGAGCGCATCCGGGCCCTCGGCCAACTCGCGCCGGCGCGTCTCAGCGACGTGATCGAGGCGTCCGTCGTGAAGGATGCCGGGAAACTGCCGTCGGCGCAGGCGATGGTGGAAGACCTTGCAGACGATCATGAAAAGGTCGCCAAGCGCATGCATGCGCTGATTGCCCTGGCAGATGAGCACGAAGATCCCGTGACGGCCGACATGATTACCGGCCGTTCGGCATTTCACGAGAAAGCCGCCTGGATGCTGCGCGCCACCGCGAAGTGACCGCGATCCGACAACGAAAAGGCCGGGCAGGACACTGCCCGGCCTTTTGGCGGCTCGGTTCGCCGATCAGGCGGCGAGGGTTTCGGTGGACGAAAAGAACATCGCCTGGCCGACGGCCGAACGCACCTGCTCCTCCGAGAACGGCTTGGTGATCAGGAAGGCGGGTTCCGGCCGGGCTCCGGTCAACAGACGTTCGGGGAATGCCGTGATGAAGATCACCGGAATATCGTCGAACTGCGCGAGAATGTCGTTAACCGCGTCGATACCCGACGAATTGTCGGCCAGCTGGATATCGGCGAGGATCAGGTCCGGACGGTTGGACGCGGCGAGCTTGACGGCGTCCTTTCGGGTGCGGGCGATACCGGTGACGCTGTGGCCGAGATCCTGAACGATGGAGACGATGTCCATCGCGATGATCGCCTCGTCCTCGATCACCATCACCTTGCCGGAAACGGAATTTTCCATCTCACGGCGCGCGATATCAATGAAATCGGCGGCTTCGGACGGTGTCACGTCCATGATCACGGCGATTTCGTTCGCGGAGAACCCTTCGATCGCGTGCAGCAACAGCGCTTCGCGCGTGTTCGGGGTCAGCGTCGCCATATGGCTTTGGGCGCGTGCGGAAAGGCGGGTATCCGCTTCGCCCACCGGCGCACCGGCGCTGGACCAGACAAGATGAAAAGCCCGGAACAGGCCAAGCTTGGCGTCGGAATTGGCCTTTGCGGCACCATCGTCGAGCAGGATCGCCTCCAGCGTCGCCGCCGCGTAGCGGTCTCCGCTGTCCTGGCTTCCGGTCAGGGCGCGCGCGTAGCGGCGCAGGAACGGAACATTCGCCGCGACCGACGTGGCGAAGTCTCGTGGTTCCGTTGACGTCATTTTTGTCTCCCATCGCAATTTTCTTTGGAACCAACGCCCGACTGGTGCGTTAGGTTCCATACGATCGTGAAAAAACTGGCCCAGGCATGCGCGCGTGATGAAACAGAGCAACGAAACGGCAAAGCTGCAAGCGCAGATCGATGAGAACCTGAAGAAGGTCTATCAGGACGCGCTTGAGGAAAAAATTCCGGACAGGTTCAAGGATCTGCTGGAACAGCTTCGGCAAAAGGAAGCCAAGCAATGACGTCAACCGCCGATCCGCGCGACGATCTGCCGGACCATCTTCCGGCCATGCGCGCGTTCGCGATCAGCCTGTGCGGCAATCCGGCGGCGGCCGACGATCTTGTCCAGGACACGATCGTCAAGGCCTGGACGAATATCGACAAGTTCCAGCCCGGCACGAACATGCGCGCCTGGCTGTTCACGATCCTTCGCAACACCTTCTTTTCGGACAAGCGCAAGCGCAAACGCGAAGTGCCCGACAGCGACGGTGTCCATGCCGGCAGGCTTTACGAGAAGCCGGCGCATGACGGGCGTCTTGCCTTCACCGATTTTCGCAAGGCGTTCGACCAGCTGTCGCCGGAGCACCGCGAGGTGCTCATCCTCGCCGGTGCGTCGGGCTTTTCCTACGAAGACGTCGCGTCGATGACCGGCGTTGCCGTCGGCACCGTCAAAAGCCGTGTGAACAGGGCCCGGGCAAGGCTCTGCGAGCTTCTGGGGCTTCGCGACGGCGAAGACCCGATCGCGGGGGCGGACGGTGCGACGCTCGCCGTGCTGGGCACGTCGGGAGAGCAAGCGGCATGACGGACGCGCCCGCGCGGCGCGGGGTGCAGGACAGGCTCGGCTACCGCGTTGCCTTCCTCCTGGCGGTGGTGCTTCTGCCGCTCACCCTGATATCGGTTTTCAAATCCGTCGCGGTGCGAGAAGAAACCCTGGCGCGTTCGCAAGCAGCGCTGATGGGTGAAACGATGCGCGCCGCCAGCGGCGAATTGCGCCTGATCCAGCAGGCGCGCGGTGCCGCCACGGTCCTGTCGGACGCGGTCTGGCCTCTGGTGCCGGATGACGCCGAATGTTCGGCCCTTCTGCGCCGGCTGATCGAAGAGGAAAGCCAATATTCGCTGATCGCCTATGTGCCCGAGAGCGGGATCAGCATGTGCAACTCCGCCGGGAAGAGATTCGATTTCGCCGAAGACCCGTTGTTCATCCGGGCCTCGCAAGATCAGAAAACGTCGTTTGCCGTGAAGACCGTGGGCCTCGTTTCCGGGGCGTCGGTTCTCGTGATTTCCCATCCCGTATTTGACGAAGACGGGACCTATCGCGGCCTTGTCAGCCTGTCCCTGCCCCATGCCGGGCTGAGGGTCGCGGAGGACAGCGGGTCTGACGAGCATCGGCCGCTGACCATGATTACCTACGATTCCTCCGGCACCGTCCTCACCGCGTCCCGGCAGCTTAACGATATCGGTCTGGCCATTCCTCGCGACCGCTCCCTTGCGGCATTGATCGGGAACCGGGCAATGGCCTTTTCGGCCATGTCCGAGGCCGACCAGCCGCGGCTTTTTTCGGTGGTTCCTCTGGTTCCGGACGAGCTTTATGCGCTCGGCTCTTGGCCGCCGGAGGGCGCAAGCGCGACGAGCGGCATTCTGGGCGCGGCGCCCGTGCTGTTTCCGATGCTCATGTGGGTGGCGAGCCTCGTGGTGGCCTGGCTCGCGGTGGAGCGTTTCGTCATCCGGCACATCCGCAAGCTCAGCCGGTCGCTGCACTCCTTCGCGAGCGGCAACCGCATGGTGGGCGATATCGACGTCAGAACCGCCCCGGCGGAGATCCGCGACATGGCGGAAGCCTACGAGCGGATGACAGAGACGATCCTGCACGACGAGGCAGAGCTTGAGGACATGGTCCACCAGAAGGAAGTGCTTCTGCGCGAGGTGCATCATCGCGTGAAGAACAACCTTCAGCTCATCGCCTCGATCATGAACATGCAGATGCGCCGCACGCATTCGAGCGAAGCGAAAAGCATCATGAAGGGCCTGCAGGACCGGGTGATGAGCCTCGCCACCATCCACCGGGAGCTTTACCAGACCGCCGGACTGTCGGACGTCCACTCCGACGAACTGCTCTCGACGATCGTCCGGCAGATCACCAACCTTGCCGATCGTCCGGATCGGAAGTTCACGGTGCACACGGACTTCGCGGATATCCGCATGACGCCCGATCAGGCCGTGCCGCTCGCGCTTCTCGTCGCGGAAGCGATCACCAACGCATTGAAGTACGCGCATGGCCCCGGATCCGCGCCGGCAGAGCTCTGGATAACGCTGACCCGGCGAAGCGAAACGCGGGCGGAACTTCGGGTTGGCAACAGTCTGGCCGCGCGGCGTGCCGCCGAACCGGACTCCGATGCGTTTGTGGGGGACAGGCAATCCAGCGGCCTTGGCACCCAGCTTGTCGCGGCCTTCGCGATGCAGCTTGGCGCCACAGTGGAGCGTCTGGAATCAGATGACGTCTATGAGCTGATCGTCGATTTCGAACTGCGCCCACTTACCGAAGGGGAAGAGCGCGAGATGCAGGCGCGGACAATCTAGAGGGAACCCGACCGCGCCGTTCTGCGTTGGTCGGGCATGTTTGTCCGGAATTCCACGCCCGTCCGTCATGCTCAAGAAGTTTGAGTACAAAACCGTGCGGTCCGCTTTCGAAATCCTGCTCACGGCCGAGCGGGCTTATCCGGCGCTGGAACGGGAGTTTCTGAACGCGCGCGCGGAAATCTGGGCCAGTTTCCGGATCTTCGACCTGACGACGCGGCTCCGCTCCGACGAAGCGCGCGCGATTGGCGAGACGTGGTTCGACCTGATCATCCACACGCTCAAGCGCGGTGTGGCGCTCAACATCGTCATCACCGATTTCGATCCCGTGGCGCGGCCGGCGCTGCACAGAATGACATGGCGGTCGCTGCGCCGGCTCGTGGCGGCGGCCGAACTGGCCGGCCCGAAGGCCCGGCTGAAGGCCATTCCGGCGATGCATCCGGCCAGGACCGGTGTGCTTCCCCGGCTCGTCTTCTGGCCCATGATCCTCGGCAAGCAGATCCGCGCCGCCGCCTGGCTGAACCGCCGCCCCCTCCCCGTGCGCGACACAGCGATCCGCGAGATGCCGGGCCTTGCCGAACGGCTGGTCCGGCTGAGCGACGGGCGCTTCCGCCCCCGGCTTTGGCCTTTGCCTTGCCTTTACCCCGCGACGCATCACCAGAAGCTGGCGGTGTTCGACCGTAAGCGCCTTTATATCGGCGGCCTCGACCTTGACGAGCGCCGTTACGACACGCCCGACCACGATCAGCGCGCAGACGAGACCTGGCATGATGTGCAACTCCTGCTCGACGGCCCGGCCGCGACCGAAGCGCAGGCGCATCTGGAAAGTTTTCTGGACGTCACTGCAGGCCGTGCGGAGCCGCCCAGACACCGGGCCCTGCTGCGAACCCTTTCGCGGCGCCGCAAGCACGATGCGATGCATTTCGGCCCCGAACCCCTGGTGCAGGAGCTTGCCACCGCACATGAGCATTATGCCCGCCGCACCCGGCGGCTCATCTATCTGGAAACCCAGTATTTCCGCGACCTGAAACTTGCCCGCTACCTCGCCGGTCTCGCTGCAGGGAACCCTGGCCTGGGAATGATCCTCATCCTTCCGGGCGCCCCGGAAGAGATCGCGTTCAAACGACGGGCTGGCCTCGATGCCCGGTTCGGGGAGTTCCTTCAGGCCCGTGCGCTGAAGATCCTCATGCGGTCATTCGGGCGGCGCCTCTTCATCGGCGGTGCGGCACAACCCCGCGCATTCGGCGAGGCGGATGAAAGCGTCAATGGCCGCGACCGGCTGCACGGCGCGCCGCTCGTCTACATCCATGCCAAGGTCTCCATCTTCGACGATGTGGCGGCAATCGTCTCGTCGGCCAATCTGAACGGACGCAGCCTGCGCTGGGATACCGAGGCGGGACTTCTCGTCACGCGCCGCCCTGACGTTCAGGCGTTGCGCAGACAGGTCTTTTCGCACTGGCTGCCGAGCGATGCGGGCGACGGATTTTTCGATGGCGCGCGGGCCGTGCCGGAATGGCGGCGACTGGCGCTCGAGAACGCGCGGAAGGCACCCGCGGACCGGGCCGGGTTCATCCTGCCCTACGATCTCAGGGCGGCCGAGTCCGACGCGGCCAGTGTGCCGCTCGTTCCCGACGAGATGGTCTGAGGTCAGGCGCTTCCCGGCTGATCGGACACCGCGCGCGGTTCGGCGATGGCATCGTTGAGTACGAGCACCCACAAGAGCATCGGGATCGCGACGATGCCCCCGATCGGCCCCCAGAGCCAGAGACCGAAGATCAGCGCGAGAAACACGAGAAGCGGATTGACAGACATATGCCGCCCAACGAGCGCGGGCGTGACGAACTGCCCCTCGATCGCGTTCAGGATCAGGAACGAGGCGGCGGGCGCCAGCGACAGGATGCCGTCGAATTCCGCGACGCCGACGAACAGGAGGACCGTGATGAAGACGGCCGGCCCGAGGTAGACCACGAAATTCACGATGAAGGCGACCACGCCCCAGATCATCGCGTCGGGCAGGCCGAGGACCTGAAGCACCGCCGCGGTGATCGCGCCGAGCCCCGCGTTGATCAGGGTGATCGTGGAGAAGTAGCGCGACACGTTCCGCTCTGCCAGGCGCAGGCGATGCGCAAGTTCCGCACGGCCGCCGGCATTGGACAGCCGCAGCGACACCCACGAATAGATCTCGCTCCGCGTCAGCAGGAAGACGAAAAGCGAGCCTGCGAAGACCAGCACCTGCGACAGGATCGCGGGGGCGGCCATGAGCGCGTCGGCGACCGAGGGGATGGCGACCCCGTCCTCGGCAGCGGCGGCGACTGACGGCGCGGCGTTGGCCTCCGGGGCAATTGCATCGGCGACGCTTTCCGTCACGTCGGAGAGCCCGCGCAGAAGGCCCCGCAATCCGCGCACCACCTCCTGCATGTCGGACCAGACCTTCGGCGCCTGCTCGACCAGCCGCGCGATCACGGGATGGAAGGCGAGGATCAGCGTCCCGATCACGACAAGCGTCGCAACGAGTCCCACCAGCGCGCCCCAGACCGGGGAATATCCCCGGTGCTCCCAAAAGTCGGATAGAGGCGACAGCACCACGCCCGCGACAAGGGCCAGCGTGAGCGGTGCGAGGATCGCCTCTCCCAGGTGCATGGCCGCAACGACGGCCACAGTGGCGAGCGCGATCACCGAGAGCTGCGCGAGGCGTTCGGTCTTGTCCAAGATGGCCTCCCCAATTGTCATGGGACAAACGCCGGCCGTGGTGGACGGGTTCCGGACGGACGAAGACCGGTCTGGCGGCATGTCGCCGAGTTGGGATCGTGACGTCGCCTCGCGGGAACATGCCGGGGCGGCGCGCGTTGAGAAGGCACATCCCTCGAGAAATCCAACGTGAAGGAGAATGACATGAACTGGGATCAGATCGCCGGAAACTGGAAGCAGCTGAAAGGCAAGGCTCAGGCCAAGTGGGGCGACATCACCGATGACGACTGGAACAGCGCCGAGGGCCGCCGCGAGCAGCTCGTCGGTCTCGTGCAGGAAAAGTACGGCCATGCCAAGGAAGCGGCCGAACGCGAGGTCGACGACTGGGTGAAGCACCTTTGAGGCTGTCCCGATGAACGACCGCACGGCATTTTCCGAAGATCCGAAAGCCGCGCTTTTTGCGGCAATGGATGAGGTGCGCGTAGGCATGCTCGGGACCCTGGCGTCTGGCCGGCACATGCAGCCGATGACCCATTTCCCCGATCCGGAGACTGATGCGGTTTGGTTCATCACCTCGACCGAAACGGACCTTGTCCGGTCGGTCGGTTTGGGGGCCCGCGCGCAGTATTGCGTGACGGGCCTCCACCACGACTTCCATGCCTGCCTCGCCGGAACGATCGAACAGTCCGGGGATCGCGCGAAGCTGGAAGAGCTTTGGTCGCCCGTCGTTGGCGCCTGGTTCGACGGCGGAATCGACGATCCGACGGTCAGCCTCCTGCGGCTCATGCCGCAGGAGGCCGCCCTCTGGACCTCGACCGACAGCGGGGTCCGGTTCGGGCTGGAAGTGCTGCGCGCAAACCTGTCGGCGGATCACAAGCCCGATCTTGGCGACCACGTGGTGATCCGTTTCGACGCCGCCTGACCTCTGTTACAGTAATGCACTGAAACGCGCCGTCCTTCCGGACGGCGCGTTTCGCCATGCAAGACAGTCGAACGGCGCAGAGGCTTGAACCCCTGGCGGCTCGCAGCGGTTGGCCGACGCGCTGTTCGATTGCCGCAAGGAGGTCTGCCGGGCCAGGTTGTGTCTGCATTGCCGCCGCGCGGGCCCTTCCACATCCCGACGGGTCCAGCACGGACGCCGCCTATCCTGAACAAGCCTCAAGTCGGCATGACGAAACCGGCAGCCGCAAGGGGCGCGGGTGAAGAAAGGACAATCCCCCGCGCAGGAACCTCTTGCGATCGTGTCAGGCGGGTTTGGGCGCCGCCTTGCCGCGCTTGGCTTCCGCTTGCGCGCGGTCGCGCAGGTTGTCGCCAATCTCGGCAGCCTTGTCGGCAGCCGTCTCGGCAACATCGCGTGCCGATGTTTTCAGCTCATCGGCCACGCCGCTGGCGACCCGCTCCATACGCTCGCGCTCTTCGCGCAGCATGGCCGCCGCCGCATCCATGAGCCGGTCGCTTTCGGCCCCGAATGTCCGGTCCTCGACCCGGGTGCGCGGCAATGCCGCCGCGAAGGCCGCGCCGAGTGCCATTGCCAGGACACCCGCGATCATCGGATGTTCGTTGATCAGCCTCTCGGTCTCCCGTCCACCGGCACGCGCAGTTCGGCTCACGCGCAGGCGTGCCAGATAGGCCGCTTCTCGGGCCTTCACGATCCGGTCTCGTGCGACTTCTGAAAGCCCTTCCAACCCATCGAGAAGGCTCACTCGCATATCCTCGGTGAAACTGGCCAGAACCTTTGCCCGTTCGGCAGCGTAACCGCGCAAATCGCCGGCATAGCTGCGCGCCTCGCTATCGATGTCGCGCAACGCCTGCGACGCCCTTTCGCGAAGCGCATCAATCCGACCCGCCCAGTCCCCGATCTCCGGGGAGGTGTCCTCGGGCGTAGCGAGTTGATGCGACGGGTTTGGATAGCCCCCCTCATCCTCCCAACGCGCGCGCGTGGTCTCCTGCGTCGTCTTGCGATTGCCGAAGACGAGCCAGGCGATACCGACGCCGGTGAGGGCGAGCGCGATCGGGTTCGCGCGGACGGCATTGTCGATGGAGCGCGTATAGACGGCGGCATTGCTGCGGATCAGACTCAGCGCCTCTTGCGCGAGGCTTTCGACGGAGGTGCGGTCCTGCAAGGCGTCCACGGCTGAATTGAGACGGGCGCGGCTGCGCTCCAGTTCGGCCTCGATATGGCCGGTGTCAGGATGCTGTGTCATCGGTCATGATCTCCTTCAACGTCTGTGCGTCGCGGCGGACATTCCGGGCCGTGCGGCGCAGGGTGAGGTTCGACGGGGCCAGTACGCGGATCCCGAGCGCCGCAAGGATCGCGGAGATCAGAAGCAGTGCGACCGCGACGGCAAGGGCAGCCCATCCGGCGGACATGCCTTGCGCCACCAAGGCTGCGACGGCGGCCCCTGCCAGAAGGTTCAGCGCCGCGAGGGACACCGCGACACAGACGATGACAAGGACGAGGCCCGTGACCGCCCGGCGCAGGTTCTCCTCAAGTTCCGCACGGGCGAGTGCCGCCTCGCCCCGGACGATGTCCATGAGTGCGTCGGTGACGTCGGTGAAGACTGCACTGATGCCCCGGTCTTGTGGTTCGGTAGTCAAGATTTCGATCCCAAGTGAGGGCCCGCATGGTGTGCAGCTGGCGTCGTCGCTGGCGCGGCCGGCCACTGGCCCGGCAAGGGCGCCAACGCAGTCCGTGCGTCAGATGCCTCCGTTTGACTTGCCCGCGCGAACCGCGAGAGCACGAAACCTGCGACGGCCGCTCCCGCGACGAATGCGCCGGGGTGGCTTCGGGCAAACCGCTCCGCTTCGTCGACAAGGGACGCAAGGCTGCGCCGGCGCAGATCGTCGGACAGTTCGGAGACGCCGCCCGCGACCACGTTCAGGATGCGACTTTGCAGGTCGTCTGCCCCGTCATCCGCGCGCAGCCTGTCTGCGAGTTTCCGGCCCTGGTCCGACACCATCTCCTTGCCGGCCTCGGCCCGGGCCTGCGCTTCGGAGCGCAGCGCGGCCGTTGCACGTTCTGCGGCGGCCGCCGCCTCCTGCTTCGTGTAGTCGAGGGCCGCCGCAACCGAGCCGGACACGGTTTCGGCAACGTCTTCGACGGACTTCTTGACGGTTTCGTGTGGCACTTGCACCTCCATCGCGGGTGGTTATCGCGTGTCGCGGTGCCCTTCATGAACGGCGGTCGACATCCGCGGTCTTGCGGATTCAACGTTCAGGCATGGACTGCGGTTCCCGGCACCGTTGCGCCGCGGCGCTTCTTCGCGCGCGGCCCGGACGAAGCCAGATCCGCTGCTCGCCCGCGACCCGACGATCGCAATGATCGCCCGGATGTCGAGAGCGTGAAGCACAGTCCCGCTCAGTCCCGAAAACTCGAACAGGATCATGCGCATCGCGCTTTCCCTACCGTTGACTGAAACGGAAACGCCTGGGGAAAAGCGCGGGCTCCGGCAGCCCTCCGGCCGCGCGCCAACCGTAACGACCGAGACTGGAGGGAACCTTTTGGCGACGTCCCGCGTTTTCCAGACATCTGCATCGACACAGCACTGCAACAGCAAGAGGAGCGACTACCATGCTCGGTTGGGCCATCACCTTTCTCGTCATCGCGCTGATCGCCGCGGCTCTGGGCTTCGGCGGAATTGCCGGCGCCTCCGCCGGAATCGCGCAGATCCTGTTCGTGATCTTCCTGATCCTGTTCGTCGTCGCGATGGTCGCGCGGGCGATGCGGGGCAAGCCGCCCGTCTGATCAGTCGAAGATCCAAAGATCCACTGCACGTGTTCCCGATCCGCATTTACCGGATCAGCGGCGGCCAGACCGGACCGGGGTATGTCCACATCGGTCCGGTCGCTTTTTATGCGGCGGCGATTGGCCCGGCCTGTCCGATGGCCCGCGACATCGCCTCGTCGAGCGAAGCGTAGTCGACCGGCTTCGACACAAGGTCGATTGACAGAAGCTCGTCGGGCAGCGCGTCACCGCCATCGCCGGTAAGGAAGACGACGGGAATAATCCCGCCCTGGGACGAAAGCGCCCCGTACTTGGCCGCGCTGGTGGCCAGTTCATGCAGGATCAGGCCGAGGGCATGGGCGGTTGGCGTGCTCACCCTGACCGGCGGACCGGAAAGCACCAGCCGGTCGTTGCCTTCGGCCGTATAGGGAGCGAGCTGGCGCCGGATAAGATCCCCGAGAAGCGGTTCGCCGGCGCCTTCGGAAAAGATGCTGTCATGCGCGGCCGCGATTGCCCTGAGCCGACCCGAGAACGTCTCTTGGAAGGCGTCGAAATCGCCGGAATTCCGCATCGTGTGCGAGGCCATGGCCTGGATCGTGGCAAGGATGTTCTTGACCCGGTGGTTGAGCTCTCCAACCAAAAGGCGTTGCCGCGCTTCGGCGTCTTTCTTGCCGGAAATATCCTCGATCACCGAGATGAGATACGATACCGCACCCACATCTTCGCGGACGCAGCCGACCGTGAGGTTCACCCAAATGATGCTTCCGTCCTTGCGCAAGTAGCGTTTTCCATCTCGTATTCATCGATCGTCCCCGCCAAGACATCCGCCAGAAGCGACAGATCCTTGTCGAGATCCTCGGGGTGGGTGATGTCCTGGAAGGATAGACGTGCCAATTCGTCCGGCGTGTAGCCGAGAATGTCACAGAGCTTCGTACTGACGCGAAGCCAGCTGCCATCCCGCGCGACATGGGCGATGTCCACGGCGGCGTTCTCGAACCTCGCGCGGAACCTCGCCTCGCTTTCGCGGAGTTTGGCTGCATGATGCTCGCGTTCCGAAAGATCGTAGAAATAGCAGACAGCCCCCAGCCTCCCGTCCGGGAGCGTCACACGCTCGATCTTCCAGTCGTAGGATTCGAGCGCGTCGATATCGTGCCGTCGTTCGACCGTGCTTGGCGCGTGATAGGGAATGCCGGTCTCCAGCGTGCGGCGGAAATGTCCGATTGCCTCGGAGGCGAAAGGTTCCGGCCAGAGGAGCCGCAGGATCTCGGAGAAATCGCGCCCGATGAGGGGCGATACGGTGCCGAAGGTTTTCTGCGCACCAGCGCTCAGCATGGCGAGGCGGAAATCGGCATCCACGGCGTGGATCCCGAACGGCGCGTTGGCGACGAGGTGCTTGAAGCTGTCATGCGAGGCCTTGAGCCTAGCCTCGCTCTCCTTGCGCTTGGTGATGTCGACACCGGACGCAACGATGTAGTCGATCGCGCCCGACGGATCACGATGGGGAGCAAGCTGGAAGTCGATGCAGAGCCGCCGATCGCCGGCGACCCGGATCTCGGCATCGTATCGGGCCGGTTCGCCATCGCCGCGCGGGCCACGGCTTCGCGCAATCGGTCCTGCGCCGCCCGGTCGAAGTTCCACCAATAGCAATCCCAGAAGGGCAGTCCGACGATATCGCCTCGCGCCAGACCGGCGGCCCGCAGCGCGGGTTCGTTGACCTCGGTCACCTTGCCATCGGTCGACAACGTCCCGACGAAGGCAACGATATTATCCAGTACGCCGCGCAATTGGCGCTCTGTCGCATCGTCTGGCGATGCCAACTGATTTGGAACGGGGACGTCATCCAGGGCGTAACCGCTTCATCTTCGAGGGCAGGACTTGTGCCTTGGACCGCAGAGTCGTGAGCCCAAGGCGCATATCGCGAGAAATTAGATACGGAAAAACCGCGGCCTGTCTTCAAGGAACAGGCCGCGGTTCACGCGTTCGCACGGATGGGGGCCCGCGCGCACTCGTTACTCTACGCGCTTATTTTTCATAGGTCGGAAGCGCCTCTAGCTGGTCGCGGGTCATCGAGACATAGACGCGCACGTCGTCGCCGCCGGTTTCGTGCAGGATGTCGATATCCGCCATCGCGAGCTCGACGGGCTTTTCACCGAGTCCGAGGAAGCCGCCCACGTCAATGATACCGTGCGTGATCTTGCCCTGATCGTTCAGGATCAGTTCGGAGATCTCTCCGATCCACTCGTCGTTGGCGTCGTAGGCCTTGGCCCCGGTCAGCATCTCGGTGGTCAGGTCCGCCTCGACGGCGGTCTCGTAGCCGTCGCGCATGACCGGATCCCGCGTCACCGCCTCGGCGGCGTCGTTCGCCACGTCGCCAACCGCGGTCGCGGTCGTGGCGGCGGCATCGCCGACGGTATCAGCCTTTTCCATCGCGCCATAAGCCCAGCTGTATTCCGGCGCTTCCTCGAAATTCGCGCGCGAGGCATTCATCACGAGGAAATAGTCGGCCTCATCGTCCGCCGTCGCGCTGTCGCCGACGAAGCGGAGGGCGCTCATGTCGACGGCCACCTGGCGCTCGCCCATACCGAGGAAACCGCCAATGTCGACGAGGACTGCCTCGACCGAACCGTCGCGCGAGAGGATGACGTCATTGACCTCGCCGATGTCGTCCCAGCCGTCCTGAAGACCGTCGAAAGCATCGCTGTCGAGGGCGGTTTCGCTGCTGTAGACACGCTGGCCGATGAACTCGGACGCATGCACTTCCATCGGGTCCGCCGCTTCGCGGAACATCACGTCCTGCGCGACCGAGGCGGTGCCGGCAAGGGCGAGGAATGCGGTGGAAATCATGAGGTTTTTCATGAGGATAAACTCCTTTGACCTTTACTGCATGAGCGCCGGAGCGCTTGCAGGGTCAACGTTCATCCAGCATCAGGGTTCCGACGATTTTACGAATTGACGGTCCGGCCTGCGGGCCCCGGCATGAGTTCGCTCACCGAGCCGATGTCGGTCTCGGCATGCCCCACGCGGGCGAGGTCGGCCAGAAGCAGCCGCGCATGCTCGCGCAATGCCCGGCGCGTCCCGGCGTGCCCCGATGCGAACAGGCGTTGATAGGCGCGGGCAAGGCCTTCCGCCATCAGGATGTTGGATGCCGCCGCGCGACGGAGCGGATGATAGGCTTCGTCCAAAAGCTCCTCGATGGAGGCGCCGGGCAGGATCACCCGCACATTTCCGCGCGTGTCCCGTATCGCTTCCAGACGCGGCGTCGAGCGCGAAACCCCGGCCAGCGCCCCCGACAGCATGTCGCAGACAGCGAGCGCCGTGAACGTATCGTTGACCCCGGGCGACAGTGCGCGGAGCGCGATTTCGACAAGGAGGTTCATCGAGAAATGCACTGTCCCCGCATCCGACCGGGCCGGTTCCTGGCGCACCGTGGCAGAGAGCTTTTCGCGGATATCGGGGGACACCTCGTCACTGACCGAAATCACCGGCGTATCGGGAAAGAGGTAATCCCCGGCGGTCCTCTCGACCTTCAGAACGACACCGGCCTTTTCCGAGAGGGCGACAAGCCCCTTGCGATCAAGCCGCGCGAGGTAACCCGACTCCGCCGTCGCCGCGAGCGGACGGAAGGTCGCAGGCGCCGGCAGTCCGCCATCTTCGCTGTTCTCCCTCAACCGTTTGAGATCGCGCTCCAGCCGCGCCGCGATCTTTGCGAGTTCGTCATCGACGGATACGGATTGGGCGACGGTCCGGACGAACCAGATCAACTGCACGACCGACGCGACGGCCAAAACACCGGCCCCCAGGGCCGCGATGCGCGCGGGCTCTTCACCGCCGAAACCGAGCCCGGCGAGCGCGAACAGGAACGTGCCGCCCAAAAGACCGGCGGTGACCTGATTGGCCCGCTCCGTCGTGAAGCGCTTCAGCAACCTCGGCCCGATGCTGGACGCGGCGAGAGTAAAGACGACGAGGGTAAGGGAATATGCAAGCGAGAGCGCCGTCATCGCACTCGTCGCGACGACGGAAAGGATGGTGCGCACAGCCTCCGCATCGAGGGCGCCGAGCCATGCGGGGGTACCGTAGAGCCGCTCGGCCATGGCCAGGCCCACGCCCGCGGCACCAATTAAAAGGGCAAGGGAGGCCGGAACCGTCAGAAGCGCCGTGAATGGTGTCCGCCAGGTCATGGGTCTTCCGCATCCCTCTCTCCGACAATGCTAACGCGCCATGCCCTTACCGGGTTCCCGCAGACTGTGCCAAGAATGGAACCGATTGGCGTCTTGCTGCGTTGACGATCCTAGGGCGATGTTTCGGGACGCCGGGGGAGCAGCATGAGTTCGGACAGTCAGCGCTTGGAGAACGCGGACCGGGACGTGCGCGGTGCGGATCTGGCCGCGATCCGGCGGTACCTGGGAATCATCGCGTTCATCTGTGCCGCCGTCGCAATCTACTTCGCGAAACAGGTTGTCCTGCCCTTCATCCTCGCTGTCCTTCTGGCGCTGACGCTCAGCCCGGTCACACGCACCCTCGCGCGCATCGGCGTTCCACCCATCGTCACGGCGCTTGTGCTGATCATCGCCGTCGCCACGTCGATGGCGGCCGGCGGCTATTTGCTGAGCGATCCCATTTCCGACTGGATTGACGACGCGCCCCGGATTCAGCGTGAGCTGGAAGGGCGTCTGCACGACATCACCGATTCCATCCGCTCGGTCCAGAAGGCGTCCGAAAAAGTCGATCAGATCGCGGAAACGGCGAAAGACCCCGACGTCGTCAAGGTGGCGATAGATCAGCCCGGCATCCTGACCTCGACGATACTCGATGTCGCGTCCTTCGCAACAACGTCGCTTGTGGCCCTCGTCCTTGCCCTGTTCCTGCTCGGCTCCGGCGACATGTTCTATGTCAAGCTGGCAGAAAGCTTCCCTCGCTTTGGCGACAAGAAGCGGGCCCTGAAGATCGCCTACGGCGTCGAGCAGAGCATTTCGCGATACCTGCTGTCGATTGCGGTGATCAATGCATGTCTGGGTATCGTTGTCGGGCTTGGCCTGTGGTTGATCGGGATGCCGCAACCGGCCGTCTGGGGGGCGGTGGCGTTCCTCTTCAACTTCCTCCCCTATATCGGTGCGATCGCGGGGGTCGCTCTTGTGGCGGCCGTGTCGATTGTCAGTTTCGACAGCTTCGGTCATGCCCTCCTCGCGCCCGGCTTCTATTTTCTGGCCACGACGATCGAGGGGCAGTTCATCACGCCGGTGATCCTCGGGCGGCGGCTGGAACTGAACGCGGTCTTCGTCTTCGCCACAGTCGTCTTCTGGGCCTGGATGTGGGGCTTCGCCGGCGCGTTGACGGCGGTGCCGTTTCTCGTCTGCCTCAAGGTCCTGTGCGACAATGTCCCGGCCTTGTCGACGCTCGGCGACTTCCTCGGCACGTCCGAAATCCGCGGCCGCTACGACCCATTGCGCGGCGAGGACGGCTGACGGCCCGCGCCGCGGGGCGGGAACCTCCCGCACCGGCCCGGCGTTACTTCCCCGACGGCCAACACCGGCCGCGCCGAAACGTACGAGGAGCAAGACCATGTTCACCACCACCACCGCACGCGGCCTCCTGGCCGGTCTCGTCATCGCCACCGCCGCGCCCGTCTTCGCCGAAACCATCGTTCGCGAGGTCGAGGTGACTGCGGATATCGACGCAATCCGGAACACCCAGGCGGCCACCCATTGGACGAAGCTGTCGGACGACCTCGAAAACGCCATCGTCAGCGATCTCGTCGGCAGGACCGGCGAGGAAGGCGCGAAGATCCTCGTCGATATCGACGAGGTCGAACTGGCCAACAGCTTCCAGTCCGCCGCCGGCACGGCTGAATCCCGCCTCGTCGGGGACGTCGCGGTCACCCATGACAGCGACAACACCAAGTTCGACGCATACGAGCTGACCGTCACGTTCGAACAGGCGGGACCGTTCTTCCTGCCGGGCACCGACTTGTCGACCATCACGATGGACAGCCAGGAATATTACAATGCGATGATCGCGGCCTTTGCCGATCACGTCGTGCGAAACCTGAAGTAATCGCTCCTGAATACTGGGATCGAATTGAGCCCCGGGCAGGCCTGCCCGGGGCGTCTTGCCATGCGGCGCATGTTGTCGGGGTCATCGACCGCGGCGGTTACCAAGCGAAAAAAGGCCGCCGGGGATCGAATGATCGACACACCGGCGGCCAGAGGAAGGCGATGGGGACAGGGCCTTCCGTCAGATCGGCGACACGCGGGGAACGCGGACAGGAATGCCGACTGTGAGAAGAACGCGCGATGCGCGGACTTGTTCCCGGCACTCCGCCGCCCTGCGTTCACAAGCGAGCCTTCAGTCCGCGATTTCCCTCTGGTCATTTGCACGTGCCCACAAGTAAGTGGTGCCGATCACGGGAGGTTCCGAACATGACGCTCATCGCCCGCCTGACGGACATCCTCGGCACGGGCCAGGTCCTGACCGGAGCGGATATGGCGGCTTATTCCAGCGACTGGACCGGGAAATACAACTGGACGCCCCGCGCCGTCTTGCGCCCCGGCACGACCGGGGAGGTCGCCGCGATCCTCCGCCTCGCATCCGAAGAGGCAATCCCCGTCGTCCCCACTGGAGGCCGCACTGGCCTGACCGGCGCTATCGCAGCCGAAGGGGCCCTCATGCTCTCGCTTGAGCGAATGAACCACATTCGCGCGATCCGGCCGGAAGCCCGCGTCGCCGTCGTGGAAGCGGGCGTCATCCTCTCCACGCTCCACGATGCCGCCGAGGCTGCGGGCCTCTACTTCCCGCTCTGGTTCGGCGCCCGCGGTTCGGCCCAGATCGGCGGAGTTCTCTCGACCAATGCCGGCGGTTCCAACGTGCTCCGCTACGGCTCGACACGTGCTCTCTGCCTTGGGATGGAGGTGGTCCTTGCCGATGGACGGGTGATGAACCTGATGTCGGAGCTTCACAAGGACAATTCCGGCTATGACCTGAAGGATCTTTTCATCGGCGCCGAAGGCACGCTCGGCATCATCACGGCCGCCACGATGAAACTGGTGCCCGCGCCCAGGGCACATGCCACGGCGATGCTTGCCGCCCCTTCCCTGCCCGCCGCCCTCACCCTCCTCAACCGCCTGCAGGAATCGACCGGTGGCCTTGTCGAGGCCTTCGAATTCATGCCGCGCCCCTATCTTGAGCAACTGCGCGACCGGCGGCCCGACCTTGGCCTGCCCTTCGCCGAGATCCACGACGTCACCATCCTTGCCGAACTCGGCGCCACCGCGCCGCGCGACACGACCCCGCTTCCCGACGGCTCGGTCCCGCTCACGACACTCCTCGAAGAGACGCTCGCCTCGATGATGGAGGACGGTCTCGTCCTCGACGCCATGCTCGCCCGGACCGAGGCCCAGCGCCGCGCGATATGGGCCCGGCGCGAGGCGGCGGCGGAAATCACCGTCGGCCACGGCCACACCGTCGACACCGATGTGGCCCTGCCGCTCGACAAGGTCGACGCCTTCCTTGCCCGCGCCCTCGCCGCCACCCAGCGGATCGACCCCGGGGCGGAGACCAACACCGTCGCCCATCTCGGCGACGGCAACCTCCATTACACCATCTTTCCGACCCGCGAGGATCCGGCACTGGACGAGACCCTCACCGAAGCGGTCGAGGACATCGTCGCCGACCTCGGCGGATCGTTCTCGGCCGAGCACGGGATCGGTCTTTCCAAGCTTTCGTCGATGCGGCGCCGAAAGGATAAGGTCGCGCTCGACATGATGCGGGCCCTGAAGGCGGCCTTCGATCCGAAAGGAATCCTCAACCCCGGCAAGACCGTTCCCAACAAAACGTCGTGACCAAAGATCGCGCGGGCAGGCTTTGTCTGCTCAGCGCCAGTCGAAGAACCCCTTCGGCGCCTCTGCGAGGAGCGCGCGCGCGAGGTCGGCGCCAGCCTCCGCTGCATCGGAGGCACCAAAGCGCCGCTCGCCCCGGATCACTTCCGACCCGTCCGGGCGCAGGATCTCGCCGCGCAGCCAGAGGCCGCCGCCCTCATGCACCGCCAGTCCGGCGATCGGCGTTTCGCACGACCCGTCGAGCGTTCTGAGATAGGCCCTTTCCGCCGCCAGCCGCTCACCGGTCGGGGCATCGTGGATCGCCGCCAGCAGGGCGCCGGCCAACGTGTCGTCGGCGCGCCGCTCGATCCCGATGGCGCCCTGCGCGACGGCGGGCAGCATCTCGTCGACCTCGACCGCGCTTTTCGCCAATGCCGCCATTCCAAGCCGGTTGAGCCCGGCCATCGCAAGGAAGGTCGCATCCGCCACGCCGTCGTTCAGCTTCTTCAGCCGCGTCTGCACGTTGCCGCGAAACTCCACCAGCTTGAGGTCCGGCCGGCGGTTCGCAAGCTGGGCCCGCCGGCGCAGCGAGGACGAACCGACAACCGCGCCCTCCGGCAGATCGGCCAGCCGCGCGAACGAGGTCGACATGAAGGCGTCGCGCACATCCTCGCGCGGCAGATAGCAGTCGAGCACCAGCCCGCGCGGCTGGTCGACCGGCATGTCCTTTGTCGAATGCACGGCGATGTCGATGGCGCCCGCCAGCATCGCCTCCTCGATTTCCTTGGTGAAGAGCCCCTTGTTGCCGATCTCCTTCAGCGGCCGGTCCGCCGCGATCAGGGTCTTGTCGTCGCCGGTGGTCTTGATGATGACGATCTCACAGGCGTCTTCGGGCAGGTGATGCGCCGACATCAGCCTCTGGCGTGTCTCGAACGCCTGGGCGAGCGCCAGAGGCGAGCCCCTGGTGCCGATCTTCAGCGGATTTTGTGCGTTGGGCATGTTCATGGCACCGGCATAGCCGCGACAGAATGCCCGCGCAATGGCCCGAGGCATGGCCCGCGCTTGACATCGGGTCGCAGGCCGGGATGAAAGGGGCGAAGGAGAGCACGATGACCAAGACGATCCTGCGCGCCCTAGCCGGCGAAACCCAAGCCGTTCCACCGATCTGGATGATGCGCCAGGCGGGCCGCTACCTGCCGGAATACCGTGAAACAAGGGCAAAAGCGGGGGATTTCCTGTCGCTTTGCTACAATTCCGAGCTTGCGGCCGAGGTCACGCTGCAACCCATCCGCCGCTACGGCTTCGACGCGGCGATCCTCTTCGCAGATATTTTGTTGCTGCCTCAGGCACTTGGTTGCGATCTCTGGTTCGAAACCGGCGAAGGGCCGCGATTGTCCACGATCACGACTGCGGACGGTCTGGCTGCACTGAAACCCAAGGACGCGATTCACGACACGCTGGGTCCGGTTTACGAGACCGTGCGCATCCTTTCCCGCGCCCTGCCGCGCGAGGTCACACTGATCGGCTTCGCCGGGGCTCCCTGGACGGTGGCGACCTACATGATCGCCGGGCGCGGAACACCCGACCAGGGTCCGGCACACCGCCTAAAGGCCGAAGATCGGGCAACCTTCTCCGGCCTCATCGACCGTCTGACGGAGGCGACGATCGACTATCTCTCGGCTCAGGTCGAGGCCGGGGCCGAAGTCGTCAAGCTGTTCGACAGCTGGGCCGGGTCGCTCAAGGGACAGGACTTCGACGATTTCGCGCTTCGGCCAGCCAAACGGATCATCGCGGAACTCAAGGCCCGCCATCCGGGGCTGCCGGTCATCGCCTTCCCGCGCGAGGCGCGCGCGCGCTATGTCGGCTTCGCGAAGGCGACCGGGGCGGATTGCGTGGCGCTCGACAACTCGGTCTCGGCCGAATGGGCCGCCGAACACGTCCAGAAGGACGGCTGCGTGCAGGGCAACCTCGACCCGTCGCTCCTCGTGACGGGCGGGCCCGCACTGGTCGCGGAAACGAAGAAGATCGTCAGCGCCTTCTCGAACGGCCCGCATATCTTCAACCTCGGGCACGGGATAACGCCAGATGCGGATCCCGAGAACGTGCACCGGATGATCGAGGCCGTCCGGGGCTGAATCTCAGCGGCTGATCCGGGCGTGGTGACGGGCGGTGAAGGCCGCGAGCTCCGCATCCGTGGCGCGCTTTCCCGTGAAGGTTTCCAGGTAGGTCGGGATGCGGGTGAGGCGGACCTGGAACGTTTCGTCCGTGCCGAGCGTGATATAGCCGACCTGCGTAAGGTAGATCGTAGTGGCGCGGATGTCGGCTTCTTCCGGCACGTAGCCGTAGCGCTCGAACATCGCCCGAATCGCCCCGATCCGGCTTGCATCTGCCGCCTCAAACGCGGCGCCGAGCCGGATGTCGGTGCGCGCCCAGTCGCGCATCGCGACGTCGAGCGGGGCATCGAACAGTTCGGGAGCGATCCAGCAATCGAAGAGATTCAGCACAGCCGACGCGATCGTTGGCGCCGGCAATTCGGTCTGACGGATCAGATTGCCGGTGTTCTTGTCCTGCCAGCGCCGGACAAGCGCGGACAGAAGGGCATCGCGGTCGGCGAAATGCCAATAAAAACTGGTGCGCGAGAGTTTCAGGCGCTTCGCCAGCGGCTGGATCTTCACCGCCTCCACGCCACCCTCGATCAGCAGCTCATAGGCGGCATCCGTCCAGCCGGCCTCCGTTCCACGCCAGCCGCGTCCAAGGGGTGCTTCGTCTTCCATAGGCCTGATCTAGCCCGACTCGTTTCGCGACGGTCGCAAAAAATCGACACATATGTCGGTTTTTGTCGATCACATCACACTTGCACCGCTTAATATCCCTGCGACACCGCCGATGAGGGAGATCATCATGGCCTCGAACGACCCGCTTCTTCAGCCCTATCAACTGAAGCACCTGACACTGAAGAACCGGATCATGACGACGAGCCACGAGCCCGCCTATCCGGAAAATGGCATGCCCAAGGACCGCTACCGCGCCTATCACGTCGAACGCGCCAAGGCAGGTATCGCCATGACGATGACGGCAGGCTCTGCGGCGGTATCGAAGGACAGTCCGCCGGTCTTCAACAACATCCTCGCCTACAAGGATGAGGTCGTCGGCTGGATGAAGAAGCTGACCGACGAATGCCATGACCATGGCTGCGCGGTGATGATCCAGCTGACCCACCTTGGCCGCCGCACCCATTGGAACAAGGGCGACTGGCTGCCCGCGCTGACCACCTCGCATCAGCGCGAGCCGGCCCACCGCGCCTTCCCGAAGAAAATGGAAGACTGGGACATCGCCCGCATCATCCGCGACTACGCCGATGCGGCCGAACGGATGGCGGCCGCTGGCCTCGATGGGGTCGAACTGGAATGCTACGGCCATCTGATGGACCAGTTCATGTCGCCCCTGACGAACGAGCTGGACG
The DNA here is from genome assembly GCF_039830135.1 of Defluviimonas sp. SAOS-178_SWC. Taxonomy (NCBI): domain Bacteria; kingdom Pseudomonadati; phylum Pseudomonadota; class Alphaproteobacteria; order Rhodobacterales; family Paracoccaceae; genus Albidovulum; species Defluviimonas sp. SAOS-178_SWC. The sequence continues at coordinate 3,948,062 of NZ_CP156081.1, forward strand.
CGCCCTATGGCGGCAGCCTGGAAAACCGGGCGCGCTTCGCGATGGAGGTGACGGCCGCGATCCGTGAGCGCACCGGCGACAAGTTCCTGATCGGCGTCCGCTACACCGCCGATGAGACCGCGAAAGGCGGCATCACCGAGGATGAGGGCGTGGCGATCGGCAAGATGCTGCGTGACAGCGGCAATGTGGATTTCCTCAACATCATCCGCGGTCAGATCCACACCGATCCGGCGATGACCGACGTGATCCCGGTGCAGGGCATGAAATCCGCCCCGCATCTGGATTTCGCGGGCCGTATCCGGGCCGAGGTCGGGATGCCGACCTTCCACGCCGCCCGCATCCCCGACGTCGCCACCGCCCGCCACGCGGTCGCCAGCGGCAAGCTCGACATGGTCGGCATGACGCGGGCGCATATGGCCGACCCGCATGTGGTACGGAAGATCATCGAAGGACGCGAGGACGACATCCGCCCGTGCGTCGGCGCCACCTATTGCCTTGACCGCATCTACCAGGCCGGTGACGCGCTTTGCATGCACAACGCAGCCACCGGGCGCGAGCTGACCATGCCGCATGACATCGCGCCTGCCGAAACGCGCAAGAAGGTCGTGATCGTCGGCGCCGGACCTGCCGGGCTAGAGGCCGCCCGAGTAGCCGCCGAACGCGGCCACGCCGTGACGGTGTTCGAGGCTGCGTCGCAACCCGGCGGGCAGGTCCGCCTGACCGCGCAAAGCCCGCGCCGAAAGGAGATGATCGGCATCATCGACTGGCGCATGGCCCAATGCGCCGCCCGCAACGTTGAATTCCGCTTTGACACCTGGGCCGAGGCGGACGACGTGACAGCGCTCAATCCCGATGTCGTGATCGTCGCCACGGGCGGCCTGCCCCATACAGAAGTGCTGGAAACGGGCAACGACCTCGTCGTCTCAAGCTGGGATCTGATCTCGGGCGATGTGAAGCCGGGTTCCAATGTGCTCGTCTACGACGACGCGGGCGACCATGCCGGTCTTCAGGCCGCCGAAGTCGCCGCCAAAACCGGCGCGAAGGTCGAGATCATGACGCCCGACCGCAGCTTCGCACCCGATGTGATGGCGATGAACCTCGTGCCTTACATGCGGACGATGCAGGACAAGGACGTCACCTTCACCGTGACCTATCGCCTTACCTCGGTCGCGAAGGACGGCAACCTGCTGAAGGCGGTGATCGGTTCGGACTACATGCCGCTCGCCAAGGAGCGGCACTACGACCAGATCGTGATAAACCACGGTACGCTGCCGCTCGACGAGCTGTATTTCGAGCTGAAGTCCCTGTCGTCGAACCTCGGCGAGGTCGACTACGAGGCACTGATCGCCGGCAGTCCGCAGAAGGTCAGTGGCGGCCCGGCTGAGGGGTTCCAGCTGTTCCGCATCGGCGACGCCGTGGCCGCGCGGAACACCCATGCGGCAATCTATGACGCCCTCCGGCTGGTGAAGGACATCTGAGGGCCGCCCCGGCCTTTCCCTTTCCGCAATGATCGGTATTGTGTTGGCTCGGAACCGATCTGCGCCCGGCGCGCGGCGGCGACGGAACATACTGCGAAGGCGGCCCGGAGGCTTAGGCAAAAGATGCGATACGTAGCTGCGAAAACCGCGAAGGAGGCTGCGGGGCTGCTCGCGGCCGAACCCGGATCGTCCCGGATTCTTGCCGGGGGCACCGACGTGCTCGTCCAGTTGAAATCCGGCGTGGTCGAACCCGACCTGATCGTCGATATCAAGAAGATCCCCGGACTCGGTGACATCACCGCCGAAGCGGGCGGCTTCCGCATCGGCGCGGCCGTCCCCAATGCGGTGCTCGGGGAACACGCAGGTGTCGTGGCGCTTTGGCCCGGCGTGGTCGAAGGCGCGAACCTCATCGGTTCGACGCAGGTGCAGGGCCGCTGCACGATGGCCGGCAACCTCTGCAACGGCTCGCCCGCCGGCGACGCGGTGCCTGGCCTCGTCGCCGCGAATGCGGTCGCCCGGATCGCCGGCCCCGACGGGGAACGCGATTGCGCCGTGGCGGACATTCCGGCCGGCCCCGGCAAGACCACGTTGAGGAAGGGAGAGATCATCACCTCGATCTTCCTGCCCGCCCGGCCCGAACGCGCCTCTGACGCCTATCTGCGCTTCATCCCGCGGACCGAGATGGACATCGCCGTCGCCTCCGCTGCCGTGTCGCTGGAACTGGACGATGACGGCACGGTCAAATCTGCCCGCATCGCGCTTGGCGCGGTTGCCCCGACCGTCGTCGTGGCCGACGCGGCGGCGCAGCTACTCGTCGGAACGATGCTCGAAGACGCCACACTCGCGAAAATGGCCAAGGCGTGCGAGGCCGTCTGCAACCCCATCGACGACAAGCGCGGCACGGTCGAATACCGCACCAAGACCGCCGGCACGCTCGCCAAGCGCGCCGCCGTCATCGCCTATGCCCGCGCCGGAGGTTCGAAATGAAGTCCATCCCCGTCTCAACCACGATCAACGGCGATCCCTATGAATTCCTGTGCGCGCCGGACGAGACGCTGCTCGACGTTCTGCGCAATCGCCTGGCGCTGACCGGCGCCAAGGAAGGCTGCGGCACCGGAGATTGCGGCGCCTGTTCGGTTGCACTGAACGGACGGCTCGTCTGTTCCTGCCTTGTCCTCGGAGCCGAGGCCGAGGGCGCCGAGATCAGCACGATCGAGGGCATGGCCGACGGCGACGTGCTTCATCCCCTCCAGCGCCATTTCATCGACCATGCCGCCCTTCAGTGCGGCATCTGCACTCCGGGAATCCTCGTCGCCGCGAAATCGCTGCTGGAGAAGAACCCCGATCCGACGGACGAGGAGGTGCGCTATTGGCTCGCCGGCAACCTGTGCAGATGCACGGGTTACGACAAGATCATCCGTGCCGTTCAGTCGGCCGCGGCCGAGATGAGGGGGGCCTGAGATGTCACTGGACGAATACCGCAAGCGCGAGTTCAAGCAGGTTGGAACCAGGGTGCGTCGCCCTGACGGGGTGGACAAGGTCACGGGCCGGGCGATGTACGGCGCGGACGCAACCGCGCCCGGGATGCTGATCGGCCGCATCCTGCGTTCTCCGTACCCGCATGCCCGGATCAAGGGTATCGACACCTCGGCCGCCGAGGCGCTGAAGGGCGTGAAGGCGATCCTGACCGGTGCCGACCTTCCCGCGCAGGACGACGACTTCATCCGCGACGTGCAGGACAACTGCATGGCCCGCGACAAGGCGCTCTATGACGGCCATGGCGTAGCCGCCGTCGCCGCGGTGGATGCCGCCACGGCCAAGGCGGCGCTGAAGCTGATCAAGGTGGATTACGAGATCCTGCCCCATGTCACCGACGTGGACGTGGCGGTCAAACCGGGCGCACCGGTCGTGCAACAGGGGCGCACCTTGGAAAACGTCCCGGCCGGCATGTCGGAGAACGTGACGAGCCATTGCGAATTCGGCCACGGAGATCCCGCCGCCGGATTCGCCAAGGCCGACAAGGTCATCGAACGTCACTTCCGTACCGCAGCCACCCATCAGGGTTATATCGAACCCCATGCCGCGCTCGCCTCCGTCACCTCGGACGGCAAGGCCGAGCTTTGGTGCTGTACGCAGGGGCAGTTCTTCGTTCGCACCTTGTGTGCCGCGATCATGGGGATGGAGGCGAGCCAGCTGCGCGTCACCGCCTCGGAAATCGGCGGCGGATTCGGCGGCAAGACGACCGTCTTCATCGAACCCGTCGCACTGGCGCTTTCCCGCAAGGCCGGCCGGCCGGTCAAGATCGTCATGACCCGCGACGAGGTTTTCCGCGCCACCGGCCCGACCGTCCATACTTCGATGGATATCAAGATCGGCATGACCAGGGACGGCAGCATTACCGCCGCCGAGGCGCATCTGCGCTACTCGGGCGGTGCCTTCCCTTGCGGCACAGTCGACATGGGAGCGCAAGCCGCCTTCGCCGCCTATGACCTTGATAACGTTCGCACCTACGGCTGGAACGTGCTTACCAACCGTCCGAAGGAAGCGGCATACCGGGCACCGGGCGCGCCGCAGTCGATCTACGCGGTCGAAAGCGTGGTGGACGAGCTTTGCCAGCATTTCGGGCTCGACCCGCTCGACGTCCGGCTGAAGAACGCGGCGAAGAAGGGAACCAAGTCGTCCTACGGGCCGACCTTTCCGGATATCGGTCTGACCGCCACGCTCGAGGCCGCGAAGGCGCATCCGCATTACGCGGCGCCCCTGTCCGAAGGTCAGGGCCGCGGCATTTCCTGCGGGTTCTGGTTCAACTTCGGCGGCAACAGCTGCGTCAGCCTCAACGTCAACACTGACGGCACGATTGGTGTGACCGAGGGCAACCCCGACATTGGCGGTTCCCGCGCCTCGATCAGCCTGATGGCGGCCGAGGAACTGGGCATCGACTACGACCGGGTGCGCACCATCGTCGCCGACACGTCCTCGCTCGGTTACAACGACGTCACCGACGGCAGCCGCGTGACCTTCGCCGTTGGCCTCGCCACGATCAAGGCCGCGCGCGAGGCGATCCGCGTGATGCGGGGCCGCGCGGCGAAGATCTGGGGGATCGACGAGGACGCCGTCGACTGGAAGGACGGCGCGGCAGTGCCGGCCGGTCCCAACGCCGGGAAGTTTCCGCCGATGAGCCTCGCCGAGATCGCTGCCGTGTCCTTCGAGACCGGCGGGCCGATCGCCGGCCATCACGAGGTCAACGTGGACGGCGCGGGCGTCAGTTTCGGCGTCCATATCGTCGATGTCGAGGTCGACAAGGAAACGGGCGCGACGAAAGTCCTGCGCTACACGGTCTTCCAGGATGCGGGCAAGGCGGTGCATCCATCCTATGTCGAGGGCCAGATGCAGGGCGGCGCCGTGCAGGGCATCGGCTGGGCGCTGAACGAGGAGTACATCTACGGGGCCGACGGACGGTTGCAGAACCCCGGCTTTCTCGACTACCGCGTGCCGGTCGCCTCGGACTTGCCGATGATCGACACGGTGATCCTCGAAATTCCGAACCCCGGCCATCCCTACGGCGTGCGCGGAGTGGGCGAGACTGGGATCGTGCCGCCTCTGGCGGCCCTCTCCAACGCCGTCTCGCGGTCGGCCGGTATCCGGCTTTCCGAACTGCCGATGTCGCCGCCGCGCGTTCTGAAGGCGCTCGGCGCGGCGGGCTGAGATGGTCAGGGTCCTGCTCTGGGGTTCGCTCCGGCAGGCGGCGGACGGTCAGACCGAGGTCGAGGTCGAGGCGCGGAATTTCAAGGAGCTCCTCGACAGGCTCGCCGCGCGCTATCCGGGGCTTGAGCCCCAGATTCGCCGCGGCGTCTCGCTGTCGCTGGACGGCGTGATCTATCGCGAGGCCTGGTTCACCGAGATCCGGCCCGACGCCGAAGTCGTGCTGATGCCTTACATGACCGGTGGGTGAGCGCAAAATTCGCCGCCATCATGCGCCTGCGGAACAAATTGTCGCTTCAGCGCAGAATTGCGTCGCGAGGAGGCCAAACCTCAACTTCGTCCCGACAGAATTTCCCATCCCGATACGGTTCCGAAACAACATCTTGCAATCGTGGGCCGGTTCCGTGTTAGTTTTACTACGGGTAAAGAAGACTCATAAAATCCGACGGGGAGCCCAAATTTGACAGATTCAAAAACCGGCGGCGACGCCGCGTTCGTAGAGTTTGATCATGTTCAGAAGAGCTATGATGGAGAAAATCTGGTCGTCAAAGACCTCAACCTCTCCATAGCCAAAGGCGAATTCTTGACGATGCTCGGACCGTCGGGCTCGGGCAAGACGACCTGCCTCATGATGCTCGCGGGATTTGAGACCGCGACGCATGGCGACATCCGGCTTGCCGGGCGTCCGATCAACAACATCCCGCCGCACAAGCGCGGCATCGGCATGGTGTTCCAGAACTACGCGCTTTTCCCGCACATGACGGTGGCCGAGAACCTCGCCTTCCCGCTGGAAGTGCGCAAGATCGGCAAGTCCGAACGCGACGCAAAGGTCAAGCGCGCGCTCGACATGGTGCAGATGGGCGCCTTTGGCGGACGCCGACCGGCCCAGCTTTCGGGCGGCCAGCAGCAGCGGATCGCGCTTGCCCGCGCCCTCGTGTTCGAGCCGGAGCTGGTGCTGATGGACGAGCCGCTTGGCGCCCTCGACAAGCAGTTGCGCGAACATATGCAGTTCGAGATCACCCGGCTGGCCCATGACCTCGGCATCACCACGGTCTACGTCACCCACGACCAGACCGAGGCGCTGACGATGTCGGACAATATCGCCGTCTTCGACGATGGCCGGATCCAGCAGCTCGCCCCGCCCGCAGTCCTTTACGAAGAGCCCGAAAACAGCTTCGTCGCCCAGTTCATCGGCGAGAACAACACGCTTCTCGGCTTGGTGAAGGAGATCAAGGGTGACGTTGCGGTTGTCGAACTCGATGGTGGCGAACTGATCGACTGCAAGCCGGTCAACGTGTCGAAACCGGGCGAGCGCACGCGCGTGTCGATCCGGCCCGAGCGGGTCGAGTTCAACAAGTCGCGGCTTCAGGCCGGCGCTCACACGCTGAAGGCCGAAGTGCTCGAATTCATCTATATGGGTGACATCTTCCGGACCCGGCTGCGGGTCGCGGGCAACGACGACTTCGTCGTCAAGACCCGCAACGCGCCCGACCAGGTCCGGCTCACCCCCGGCCAGCAGATCGAGATCGGCTGGCTGCCGCAGGATTGCCGCGCGCTCGACGCCTGAACGCAATCCATGAATTTGGCCCAGGCGCCTGTCCCGGGGCGTGGGTCAACACAATCAAGACGGGACTGTTAGGGAGTAACCAATGAAACTGAACCAAACTCTTCTTGCGACAACCGCGCTGGTGTTGTCGGCGGGGGCCGCTTCGGCCGTCGACCTGACGCTGGTGTCGTGGGGCGGCGCATACCAGAACTCGCAGCTCAAGGCCTATGCCGAACCCTACATGGCCGAGCATCCGGACGTGAACATCATCTGGGACGAAAGCTCGGCCGAGGCTGTCGCCAAGCTCCGCGCGATGAACGAAGCGGGCAACATCACCTGGGATCTCGTCGACGTGACCGTGTCGGACTCGATCCGTCTCTGCGACGAAGGTCTCGCGAAAGAGATCGACTTTGACGAAGCGCTCGCCCCGGCACCGGACGGCACGCCTGCCTCCGAGGACTTCGGCGACACTCTCGTGAACGACTGCTTCATCCCGCAGATCGTCTACTCGACCACGTTCGGCTACCGCACCGACCTCGTCGGCGACACGCCGCCGACCACCGTCTGCGACATCTTCGACCTCGAGAAGTATCCCGGCAAGCGCTCGCTTCAGAAGCGCCCGATCGACAACGTCGAATGGGCTCTCTACTGCGACGGCGTCGCCAAGGAGGATATCTATGAAGTCCTGAGCACCGATGAAGGCCAAAAGCGCGCCTTTGACAAGCTCGGCACGATCAAGGATCAGGTCGTGTGGTGGAGTGCGGGCGCCGAGACGCCGCAGCTTCTGGCCGACGGCGAAGTCGTTATGGGGTCGACCTTCAACGGCCGCCTCTTCTCGGCCATCGCCGAGCAGCACCAGCCGATCGCGATGCTCTGGGATATGCAGTCCTACGATCTTGACGGCTGGATCGTCCCGGCCGGCCTGTCCGAAGAAAAGGAAGCGGCAGTCATGGACTTCCTGAAGTTCGCGACTGACACGCAGCGCCTTGCCGATCAGGCCAAGTACATCTCGTACGGCCCGGCCCGCGCCTCCTCCGCACCGCTCGTCGGCAAGCATGCGGAACTCGGCATCGACATGGCGCCGCACATGCCGACCGACCCGGCGAACGCGACCAACCCGCACGTCTATGACTACGGCTGGTGGGCGGACAACCGCGACGATCTGGACGCCAAGTTCCAGGCCTGGCTCGCGCAATAATCGCGCGTTTCGGAGGGGGCCGTCAGGGCCCCTTCCACCCCATTCGTTTGTGACTTTGATCATCTGAAATCTCTCACGGGGGAGACATGAGCGACACAACCCAAGTCGGTCCGATGCGGGCTGCCGATGGCACGCCGCTGAAGAAAAGCCTCGCCCGGGCGCTCCGGCGCCAGAAACTGCGCGCGCTGATGCTGATCGCGCCGCTTCTCATCTTCGTGCTCGTCACCTTCATCGCGCCGATCGCAGACATGCTCTTCCGATCGGTCGAGAACCAGATCGTCTCCGACACGCTGCCGCGCACGGTGGTGGCGCTGAAGGACTGGAACGCAGATTCAGGAGAGGCCCCCGGAGAGCAGGTCTTCGCCGCCCTCTCCACCGACTTCCAGATCGCCGCCGAAGAGAAGAACCACACCAAGCTCGGCTCGCGCCTGAACTACGAAAACCCCGGCATCTCGTCCTTGTTCCGCAAGACCGGCCGCGGCGCCGAGGATATCGGCAAGACCTTCATGGACCAGTTCGTCGATCTCGACAAAACCTGGAAAGAGCCCGAAACATGGGCCGCGCTCATGGGGTCGGACAGCTGGCTCGCCGACGACGCTGCCTGGATCAAGGCCAAGGACAAGAAAGCGCCGCAGCCCGCGTTCGATCTGCGCGACGGCGTCGCCGCCGCGCTGCCGACGACCGCCGCCGTCTATCGTACATTCGCCCGCGACGTGCGGATTGACGGCCGCAAGAGCCCGTCCGACACCAAACCCTGGCCGGTCCTCTTCTCGGCGCTGGCCCAGGACCTTGCCGTGGCCACGCCCGACATGCTGTCGCAGATCGCCGGCGGCGACATAGCGCGGCTTCAGGCGGCGGCGACCGCCGTGGACAGCTCCGCCCCCTACTCCTTCAAGGAGGCGTTCCTCGACATCGACAAGGACTGGGGCGACGTCGACAAGTGGGAGACGATCAAGGCCTACAGCCCACCCTACACGCCCGGCTATTTCCTGAACGCGGTCGACCTCGAACAGGGGCCCGACGGCATCCAGGCCCGGCCCGAACAGCAGAAGATCTATGTGAAGCTGTTCGTCCGTACGCTCTGGATGTCCTTGATGATCACCTTCTCCTGCCTTCTGCTCGGCTACCCCGTCGCCTGGCTGCTGGCCAACCTGCGCTCGTCCACGGCGAACTTGCTGATGATCCTCGTCCTCCTGCCATTCTGGACCTCGCTTCTCGTGCGGACCTCGGCCTGGAAGGTGCTTCTGCAACAGCAGGGCGTCATCAACGACATCCTCGTCTGGCTCGGGCTCGTCAACGATGCGGGCCGGCTCGTCATGATCAACAACCAGTTCGGCACGATCATAGCGATGACGCACATCCTGCTGCCGTTCATGATCCTGCCGCTCTACTCCGTGATGAAGACGATTCCGCCTTCGTACCTGCGGGCCGCCAAGTCGCTCGGCGCCACGAACTGGACGGCGTTCTGGCGGGTCTACTTCCCGCAATCGGTGCCGGGCATCGGCGCGGGCTCGATCCTGTGCTTCATTCTCGCCATCGGCTACTACATCACGCCGGAACTCGTCGGCGGTACGAACGGCGTCTTCATCTCGAACCGGATCGCCTACCACATCTCGTCCTCGCTGAACTGGGGACTGGCGGCCGCGCTCGGTGCGATCCTGCTCGGCGTCGTGCTGCTGCTCTACTACGTCTACGACAAGGTCGTCGGCATCGATAACGTGAAGCTGGGGTAAGGAATATGAGCATCGCACACGCCGAGATTCCGACCCCGAGCCTCACCGGCTTCACCCTGCCGATCATGGCGGCTGCGGGCGCATTCACCGGCTACATCGTCGGCACCGCGCACGGAACCCAGGTAACTGGCGTCATCGGCGGAGTCGTCATTGCCGTGGCGCTGGGTTACGTGCTGGCGCAATTCATACCCGATCGCCGGATCGGACGCCTTGGCGCCGCGATCCTTGCGGGGATCGCGGGGATGGCGTTCGCCGGTTTCTCCGGGCTCATTGCCGGGGTGCTGATCGGGTTGATCCTCAGCTGGTTCGCCTACTGGCTTTCCTCCGGCGACTATCGTGCCTCGGTTCCAACCTATGCGACGGCGGGCGATGTGCTCTGGCACAACTCGTTCAAGTTCATCTGCGGGCTGATCTTCTTCTTTCTCATCGCGCCGATCGTCGTGGTGCTGCCGCTGTCGTTCAACGCCCAGGATTTCTTCACGTTCACGCCCGAAATGCTGGCGCTCGACCCCGAAGGCTATTCCCTGAAGCACTACCGCGACTTCTTCACCAACTCCGACTGGCAGGGCGCGCTCCTGAACTCCGTCCGCATCGCGCCGGTCGCGACGCTTCTGTCGGTCAGCTTCGGCACCCTCGCCGCGATCGGCCTCAGCCAGAGCCACGTCCCGTTCCGCCGGGCGATCATGGCAATCCTGATCTCGCCCATGATCGTGCCACTGATCATCTCTGCCGCCGGGATGTACTTCTTCTATTCCCGGATCGGGTTGCAGGGAACGTATTGGGGCGTCGTCCTCGCCCATGCCGCGCTCGGTATTCCCTTCGTGATCATCACCGTGACCGCGACGCTCGTCGGGTTCGACCGGTCGCTGACGCGGGCGGCAGCGAATATGGGGGCCGGACCGATCCGGACCTTCTTTAAGGTACAGATGCCGCTGATCCTTCCCGGCGTGATCTCCGGCGCGCTCTTCGCCTTCATCACCTCGTTCGACGAGGTCGTCGTCGTTCTCTTCGTCGGCTCGGCGGGTCAGAAGACGCTGCCCTGGCAGATGTTCATCGGCCTCAGAGAACAGATTTCGCCGACGATTCTCGCCGTGGCCGCGATTCTCGTCGCGTTCTCCATTGGGCTTCTGACCGCTGTCGAGCTTCTGCGCCGGAGATCTGAACGGCTGCGCGGCATGAGCCCGAGTTGAGCGTGAGCAAGGCGGGTTCACGCCCACCTAATGGGATCTGATCCCGACTGTCTCACCCCAGAAGATTGAGCCAGACCGAGACGGTCAGGACCGACAGGGCGGTGGCCATCAGAACCGCCGTCGCCGCGACCCGTTTTGCGACACCGTACATGTTGGCGAAGATGTAGGAATTGACGCCCGGCGCCATGGCCGCCGTCAACACCGCCGACCGGAGCGGCCCCTGGCCGAGCCCGAGCGTCTGGCCCATTCCCCACGTGATCACCGGATGCAGGATCAGCCCCACCGCGCAGACATACAGCACGGTGACCATGTCGCCTTCGGGACGGTAGCGCACCAGAACCCCGCCAAGACCGAAAAGCGCCGCTGGTAGTGCCGCACGAACCATCAGATCGACCGCCTCGGTGAAGACCTGCGGCGGAGTGGTTCCGCTCAGGTTCACGGCAAAGCCAAGCGCGATGCCGATCACCAGCGCGTTTCGAAACATCGCCGTGAATACCGCTCGGCCCGTGCTCAGAAGACCCCGGCCGGAATGCCGCACCACCTCCATCACCGTGATGCCAAGCGCATAGCAGTATGGCGAATGCACCGCGATGATCGCGTAGTTCGGGGCAAGCGCCCCTGCCCCATAGGCCCGTTCCGTGATCGGCAGGCCGAGCAGAAGGGAATTCGAGAACAGGCAGCAGAAACCGATCGCGACCGCATCTGGCCACGGGCGCCGGAAAATGAACCGTGCCCCCAATAGCCCGGCAAGGAAACCCGCGGTCGCGCCGGTGTAGAAGGACAGAAGCAGCGGCCACTGAAACGTCTGGCCGAGATCGAGATCGGAGATCGCCCGGAACAGCAGGCACGGTATGGCGAAGTTCTGCGTGAACTTCATCAGCCCGTCTACGCCCGCATCGGAAAAGAGGTTCAGCCGGACAGCGGCGTAACCGAAAGCGATGACCAGAAAAACCGGAAGCGTGACGTCGAGAAGGGACTCGATCGGCAGGTTCAACCGCTCAGACCTCGAATTCCAGCACCATCCCGTCATAGGCGGCGCTGATGTGGTCGGGGGTTTCGGCCTCCACCGTCGCATAGTCGATGTCGATATGCATGTTGGTCAGAACCCCACGCTTCGGCTTGGCCCGCGCCAGCCATTCGAGCGCGAGGGCAAGATGCGCATGGGTCGGATGCGGCGTCCGGCGGAGCGCGTCGACGATCCAGCAGTCGAGCCCGTTCAGGTGACTGTCCCAGACCGGCTCCTCGATCTTCAGGACGTCAGGCAGGTAGACCACCTTGCCGATGCGGAATCCGAGCGCGTCGATATCCCCGTGATCGACCTCGAACGGATCGAACTCGATCGGACCGCCGGCACCGTCGACGATCACCGGCCCCCTGATCGTGTGCAGATCGCAGATCGGCGGATAGGAGGAGCCTTCGGGTTGCACGAAGGCATAGGCGAAGCGCGACATGATCTCGTGCTGAGCCGCGCCATCGGCCCAGACCTGCACCCGCTTGCGGGTCAGGAAGACGATCTGGCGAAGGTCGTCGAGGCCGTTCACGTGGTCGGAATGGGAATGCGTGTATAGCACCGCGTCGAGCGACGACACTTCCTGACGGAGGAGCTGTTCCCGCATGTCGGGCGACGTGTCGATCAGGACGCGGGTCGTGCCGCCGGCGTCGATCCGTTCGACCAGGAGTGAGCAACGGGTGCGGCGGTTCCGGGGGTTCTCCGGATCGCACGCGCCCCAGATCCCGCCAATTCGCGGCACCCCGCCCGAAGAGCCGCAGCCGAGGATGGTGAACCGCATCAACGCCATGTCACGCCGCCTTCGCGGCCGAAGCCGCCTTGGTGAATAGCCGGTCGAAATTCGCTTCGGTGCGCCGCGCAAAGTCCTCGTATGAAAGTCCGAAGACCTCGGCCCCGACCTTCGCGGTATGCATCGTGTAGGCCGGTTCATTGCGGCGGCCGCGATGCGGCGGCGGCGCGAGGTACGGCGCGTCGGTTTCCACGAGGATTCGGTCGAGGGGGGCGGCGGCGAAGATATCCCGCAGTTCCTGGCTTTTCGGGAAGGCCGCGATGCCGGACATCGAAAGGTAGAAACCCAGGTCGAGCGCCGCGCGGGCAAGGTCCGGCCCCGAGGAATAGCAATGCATGACGCAGGAATAGGCGCCGGCCCTGTGTTCCTCGGCCAGGATACGCGCCATATCCTCGTCCGCAGCGCGGGCGTGGATGATCAGCGGCAACCCGGTCTCGCGCGCCGCCGCGATATGGATGCGGAGCGAGCGTTGCTGCACCTCGGCACTGTCCGCCGTGTAGTGGTAGTCCAGACCCGTCTCGCCGATGCCCACGAACTTGGGATGCTTTGCCAGCGCGACAAGGCCGTCCACGGTCGCCATCGGCTCCTCGGCGGCACTCATCGGGTGGGTGCCGGCGGCGTAAAACACGCCCGCATGCGCCTCGGCAATGGCGCGGACGGCGGGTTCGTTCCTCAGCCGCGTGCAGATCGTCACCATCCGGCGCACACCGGCCGCACTGGCACGGACGATAACGTCGTCCAACTCCTCCGCGAAATCCGGGAAGTCGAGGTGGCAATGGCTGTCGGTTATGCGCGGCAGGGAGGTCATGAGCCAGCCTTTAGCGCGTTTTTCCGGCAATGGAAATGCGTTGGCGGCGGGACCCTGCGATGCTCAGGCCGCACCTTCGCGCGCGGCCTCGTCGATCTTCAACACCATGTCGAGGATGAGCGCGGCCGGGTCGAGATTGACCGCGCGGCCATGCCGAGCGCGGGCGCCGAGACTTTGATGCAGGGCCGCCCAGCGACGCCCGGCCCCGGCATCAGGCGCAAGGCGGGCGAGGAGAGCGGCTTCGCCCGGTGCGGCTTCCGCCCCGGCCGTGCCAAGCGCACCCGTGCGGGCAAGCCGGGCGAGGAAAAGGTCCATAAGCGACAGAAGCAGGTCGAGCTTTTCTTCCGCGCCCCGCATCGCGGCCTTCTCGGCAAGTTTCAGCGCCTGCATCCGATCGAGCCGCGGCAACGTCGCGAAAAGCGACACGATGGACGCATAGGTGTCGAGCCCGTCGAGATTGGCAAGCCGGATCGCCTCGCCCACGGATCCGGCGGCCAGCACCGCAAGGGCGGTGCTGTTGCCCGCATCGACGCCGGCCATCGCCATCGCCTCGGCCAGATCATCCGGGCGGAGCGTCGCTAGCCGCAGCTCGCGGCAACGCGACCGGATCGTCGGCAAGAGCCGGGACGGCTGGTGCGAGACGAGAAGGAAGGTGACGCCATGCGGCGGCTCTTCCAGCATCTTCAGGAGCGCGTTCGCGGCGGCAACGTTCATCTCGTCAGCCGGATCGACGATCACCGCGCGGCGACCGCCATCGGTCGCGGACATGTGCAGGAAGTTCTTCATCCGCCGAACCTCGTCGACGGTGATGACAGTCTTGAGCCGCTTCTTCTCGTCGTCCCAGGCACGGCGAAGGACGAAAAGCCGTCCCTCCGACCCGGCATGGATGCGGCGCGCGACCGGATGGTCGGGCGCGATGTCGAGCGGTTCGGGTGTGGGCGGAGCGTCAGTGAAAAGGCCGCCGCCGTCGTCTTCGGGCGTGGCAAGCAGAAAGCGCGCAATCCGCCAGGCCAGCGTCGCCTTGCCGACGCCGAGCGGGCCGGTAAGAAGCCAGGCGTGATGAAGTCGTCCGGCGGCGTATGCATCGAGAAACGCGGCTTCCGCCCCACCCTGCCCGATCAGCCGAACGGTGTCGCGCGGATGCGGTGCCCCCTCGACCCGGTCGGGTTCCGGATGCGCCTCCTCGCTCATGCCAGAGCCTTGTCGGCGACGGCCGCAATATCCGCCGCCACGGTATCCGGTGGACGATTGCCGTCGATCACCCGGCACCGCCCGGGAAATTCGGTAGCGAGGGCGAGGAACCCCTCGCGCATCCGGTGTTGCAGGTCGGCCCCGAAATCCTCGAACCGCTCCTCGGTGCCGTTGCGGCTCTTGGCGCGGGCAAGGCCGGTATCGGGATCCATGTCGATGACGAACGTGAGGTCGGGCTCGCGCCCGATCATCAAAGCGTGGAGCTTGTCCACGACCGCCCTCAGATCCCCACGGGAAAGGCCCTGATACATCCGGGTCGAGTCCGCGAAACGGTCGGAGATCACGATCTTCCCGGCGGCAAGCGCGGGCTCGATCACCCGCTCAAGATGATCGCGGCGGGCTGCGGTGAAAAGCAGGATCTCGGTCTCGGCGGACCAACGGTCGGGATCGCCCTCGAGAACCAGCCGCCGGATCTCCTCCGCCCCCGGGCTGCCACCCGGTTCGCGGGTCAGGACCACGTCGCGCCCTACGCTTCGCAGATGCTCGGCCAGACGCAGTGCCTGGGTGGATTTCCCGGACCCGTCGATCCCCTCGAACGTGATGAACATCGCCTTGGTCAGCTTTGCAACTCGGCAACTTCGGCCACAACCCGTTTGGCAAGGATGCCGAACGCCGTGCGCAACCGGCTGGTGAAGCCGCCCTTCGGCACGGCCCGTTCCGCCACAAGGGGAACGGTCACGACGGGTATACCCGGAATTTCGATCTGCATCTCGGCCAGCTTCTGACCGTCCTCGATCGGCGCTTCGATCGGGCTGGAATAGACGACATTGGCCTTCAGCTTGTCCTGCGCGAGCGAGGGCAACAACAATTCGACGTCATCGCCGACGACAAGCCCGACACTCTGCGCCTCGCCCAGCCAGACATCGGCCTCGGCGATGCGGGTGCCCTTCTGGGCGACCGTCTTCTGGACGAATTCGCGAAAGGCCCAGTTGGCGATCGCCTCGGCCTCCTGCGCGCGTTCGGCCTCGCTTTCCATCCCGGTGAGGACGAAGACGATGCGCCGGCCGTTCTCATGCACGGCAGAGCCGACGAGGCCGTAGCCGGCTTCGGACGTATGACCGGTCTTGAGCCCGTCAGCCGTCCAATCGCCGCTGCCGCTGGTACGCAACAACGGGTTGCGGTTGCGCGAATTGGCGGGCACCCGATCCTTGTAGTTGTACTCCGTCATCGCGAAATACGGATAGAAATCGGGAAATTCGGTGATCAGGCGCGTGGCGATGAACCCCAGGTCGCGCGTGCTCATGCGCTGATCCGGGTCAGGCCAGCCCGAGGCATTCGCAAAGGTCGACTGGGTCATGCCAAGATCCCTGGCGCGCTGCGTCATCAGTTTCGCGAAGTTTTCCTCCGAACCGGCAAGGCCCTCGGCGACCACGACGCAGGCATCGTTGCCCGAGTTGATGATGATCCCGTGGATCAGTTCTTCGACGGTGGGACGGTCGTCGGGCTTCACGAACATCTTCGACCCGCCCATCTTCCAGGCTTTGGTCGACACGGAGAATGTGGTGTCCATTCTGGCACGCCCGTCCCGCAACGCCTCGAACAGCATGTTCAGCGTCATCAGCTTCGACATCGATGCCGGAGGAAGCATCTTGTCGGCCTCCTTCGCCAGAAGCACGGTACCCGTGGTCACATCGTAAACCCAAGCCGAGCCGGCCCGCGTTTCGAATGCACGGGCCGGCAGCGCGGCGAAAAGGCCGATCAGAAGAATGGCGGCAAGGCGGATCATGTGGGCGCCGAGGCTCCTTCGCTAGTTGGATACCGGATAGGCGTCGGGATAGCCGATGCCCTTGACACGGGATGCGAGCGCGTCGCGCTCGGCGACGCTTGCCGCCGGGCCGACGATCACCCGCCAGTATGTCTTGCCCTGGCTCTGATCAGCCTTCACGGTCGCTGTCATGCCTGCGGATTTCATCTGGTCCGCCGCCCGCTTGGCGTTCGCCTCGACGGTAAAGATGCCGATCTGGACATAGGCCCGCTTCAACGTGGACGCTGGGGCCGGGGCGGGTGCGGCCACAGGGGCCGGGGCGGCGGCAACAGCGTCGGCGCGATCGATCGCGGCGGCGGCAGAGGCGGTCAGAGGATCGAGTGTCGTCTGTTCGATCTGCCCGGTCGGCGCCGCCGTGCCAGCCGGCGCGGTTGTGGCCGGATCGGTCTTGGGTTTCTTGCGGAGGAAGCCGAAAAGCCCACCCGATTTCTTGGCCGGGGCAGCCTTTGCGCCCGCTTCTGCCGTCACGGCGGGCGCGGCATCCGCACCCGCGGCGGCAATGGTCGGTTCCGCGGCGCCGGTTGCCGGCGTCTCAGCCTCCGGGGCCGGCGCCTCGGCCACCGCCTCCTCCTCGACGATATCGATCTCTGCCGGCACCGGCTTTTCCTCGCGCCGGAGCGCCACGACGCTCAGATCCGTGGGTTGCCCCGCGAGCATGCCGAGCGCTTCGGCCGCGTCGGAGGACACCTGGAGGCTCGGCCCCGGATTGTCCCGTTCGCGCCGGAAGAGCGCGCCCACCACCGATTTTCCGTTCTTCGGGTTGCGGATCATCACCCGCTCGGGATCGACCACGCTCGAATGCGCGACCCAGACGCCGCCCAGCGACGGCCGCCCGTCCCAGAGCCCCGCGCCGGTCAGGTTGAACACGTTCGGGGCTTCGACGTCACGCTCGACCGAAACCGGGGAGGCCACGGAGGAACCCGCTCCGCCGGGCTGAGCCGCCCCGAAGGGTGCCTTGCCCTCTTCGCATCCTGTCAGCGCCAGAGCGGCTGCAAACGCCACCCAAAGTTGCGCCTTCCCCTGCCTCATCATCCTCGCCCCCGATATTCGCGCAGACGCTTCGCCGCGCTTGACCTGCCCAGAAAGAAAGGCCCGGTGGAACCCGAATGGGAACCGAGCCGACCCTTGCGCCCGATATGACACGCCTTTGCAGCGCTTGTCGGCAGTGTAGCGGTTCGCAGGAGCCAAGAAAAGGCCGTGCGATCCGCCGCGCGGATTTCGGCCCGCCCGCACCTTTCAGAATCGCGTGAGCCGCGGTAAGGGCGGTCGGGTCGGAGGAGTGGCAGAGTGGTTTAATGCACCGGTCTTGAAAACCGACGTAGGTGAAAGCCTACCGTGGGTTCGAATCCCACCTCCTCCGCCACCACACTTGATTTAACTATTTAATATTAAAGACTTGACCGGAAGATATGACAGTCCATCCCCCATTTCGACCACCATTACCTTTTTGAAGCCCGCCCTATCAAGGACGGATAATGTTACGGTTTATGGTGAGTGAACGGGGGCAGCGGTCCCGAATGCTTGGCCGCTAGCGATTTTCCCTCCCCCCCCCCTCGCCAAACAAATTCTCTGCGCCGAGCTTGGCTTCCGACTGCCGCTTTACCGAATGCGGAAACTTTGCTTAGAACAAAGGATGAACACTCGAATTGTCCTGACCGCGCGGTTCGGCCTCCGCGTCGAAGACTTCATGGATTGCCATGTGTTGACCGTCGAATGTCTGCACTGCGGCCACAAGGGCCATGTATCAGCCGCGACACTGCGGAGCATGTTCAAGCCTTATGAGCGCATCAAGCTGATCGAGCACAAGCTCCGTTGTAGCCAGTGCCGGAGGACGGGCGGGAGCCACTGGTATGTGGAAGAGATCAACGCTGAATAGGCGTTGGCACATGCAGCGCCAAGGTTTGCTTTGCGGGCTTTGCTATCGTTCACTCCTTCGCAGCCAATGACCGCTCTATAGGCCGAAGCGGACACGCCCATCATCGCGTATGGCAGGTTCCCGCGTCGTGGCTTCTCCCTGGTAACCTAACCATAACGCCTTCGAAGCTCCTTAGTCCAAGTGTTCCAAAGGTTGCACTTTGATAAAATCAATAACCGTGCGACTTGCTGGGCATTATAGACCTCATAGGGTCCGAGACGTGGTGTATCAGAGGAAAATGCATGGGCAGTCATAGTGTTCCGCAAATACTCGCAAAAATTTATAGCATCCGGCAGGGAGACCTGACGGTCGCGAATATCGACCCCATCCGAGTGATCTGAAGGGTCATCGAGCATTTTATAGATATCGATTTCGGTTTGATCGCCACGGGTCACCCAATCAATTGTTTTTTCTGGATCTATCCCGGCCTTTCGCAAACGCTCTTTGAACGGATCCAAGACTTCTGGGTTCCAGACAAAAGTCCCTTGCCCAATTGTTCGCGGTTTCTTTGGGCTCGCCTTCACGCCAAGATCAAGTTCCTCTATGGCTGAATACGCAAGGTTAATCGCTACAGACGTGACCACGTGCGACGAGAAATCGACTGAGTGTTTTTGAAACGCTTGTTTGAAACGAGGATGCATCGACCACGGCGTGACACTCTCAGTCTCGTAGCTATGTGCCAACTTGTGAATGGCATACACAAGCTTCCTGTCTCGCCAAGCTTCAGCAGCGATTGCGACCGCAACTGGTAGCGTTTCACGGTAGGTAAACCATTGAAAGAAGCCGTCGCTTCGAAAAACGTTCTCAAACGTTGTCCGCCGATCTGCTTCGTCGTCAGGAAGTTTGAACCCGGAAGTGGGTGGGTTCTTAACAAAGGGGAACCCTTCAAGAATAAGGTTTGCTGCGCATACAAGTTGGATAATATTATCGGCCTCGGCTTGTTCTGTCTCCAGCAGAAGCAATCTCCCTTCTTGTTGCCCTTCGCGGCGGATGCCAATGTCTTTCAACGCACTGGCTTGAGAAAGTTCGCTCATACCTCTTTCGGAGAAGGCATATCGCATTGATGGGTCTGGAATGTCCCGTGTGGACCAGTTCGCGGCAGCAAAAATAGAATGAATTAAATCTATTTCACTGGGTTTAAACACAAGAAAGCTACAAAACTCTGGCATCGGCCCCCTCAAAATAAATTTCACATTTAACCAATCGGAGCAAGTTTGCAATGCCCGCTTCCTGGGCATAGCTGCTGTGCGCGCGAGATGCAGCATCGATCACTCTGGGCTCAAAGCGGCCATCCGGCACTCTCACGCGGCAGTACAGTCTTGGGCCTAGATCGAGTTGCTTTCCTCACGGGCCATCCTCGCGATAGCATTTGTTATCCGCCGCAGCTCAACTGCATCCGTTGACCGCCCGCCGTGCTTCCAGTTCCAGTGCGCCTTGCCGCGCGGCGCGCCACCGCACGCGCCATGAACGCGGCAGACGGCCCACCCACGGACCGCTGGTGCCTTGCAGCGCTCTCCGGTGCACTTTGCCGTAGCGCGGCACCTGGGTGCGTCCCTGAGGCGCTGTGCGGGGCTCATGGGGTTAGCGTCACTTTTCTTCATCAATACCCCTCCCCCCATGCTGGACGGGGCCGACAATTGCCTGACCGCCTTCATTCACGGTGACCCGTTCCACTCGCACGACCTGCTGGCCCTTTGACCGATAGCGTTTCAGCGTCTCCATCTGTGTCGCAAAGGTGCGCGTCAACTTGGTCAATGCCCGCTCGGCGCTGTCCTTACTCTGTAGTCCTTCTGCCCAAAGATACCGCCGCGACGAATCCAGCGCGCAGACATGAACCGCCGCCATTTGCGCCGCCAGCATCGCCTCGATTTCGTCCCTCGGTTCCAGGCCGATGATGACGCCCAGCGCAAAGCGCATCGAAACTTCCGATATCTCATTGGTTCGGGAAACCGAGTTTCCGATTTGGCCAAGGAAAGCGTTCAGAAAGCCGGTGTCATACGTTCCCAAGGCCGCCATTAATCGCATGAAATCGTCGGCGCTGTTGTCCTCGCCCACTCGCAAGTTCGCCTCCTTACCGTCCATCGTCACGGACACGGTTGGAGCCTTGTCACGGCGCTTGCGTACCTTCTCGGCCAACTTCGCGATGGTCTCATCCGTCGTCTTGGTCACATTGCTCATTTCGCACCTGCCTATGGCTAAATGTATATATGTCCCGGTTATTGGGACGCGGATTTCGTGGGAACGGCCGATTGCGTCCTAGAAAACAGGACGCCTTTACGGACACCAAGGCGGGCGTGGTGACGGGGTCGATCAGTCTGCGCAGCAACGGCAGCCGGTTGTTCCTGTTGAACCGCAAAGGCGCGACCTGCACGGCCGTCTACAACAATGCGGCGGTCGCCGGATCGACCGAACTCAGCAAGCTTGTTTGTTCGGACGGGAACAACGGCAACGCGACCCTGCGCTACGGGTCGGACGGCAAACCCGCCCATGTGCTCTACAACGCCGGTCTCGATGGCGGCGGCACGGTTCGGTTCTGATGGCGGTTGCGCCATGGCGCGGCGCCCGACGGAAATGGATGAAGGACACACTCGATCACGGTCTGGTCAAGCCACCCGACGAATGGAGGAACTACGAATGAGACCACTACTCTCTGTTGCCGCGTGCCTTGCGCTTGCGACCGCACTGGCTGCGCCGGACAGCGCCCAGGCGGGCGGGGCCGCGACGGCGCTGGGCGCCATGACGGCGCCGCAGATCCCGGCCGTCGCGGCGGGCTCCGACCCCGACATGTTCGCGACCGGCGTGCAGTCCGGACCCGACTTCTGGCAGGTGACCGGGGTGGCATCCAACGACACGCTGAACATCCGTTCGGGTCCCGGCACCGGGAACCGCGTCGTCGCCCGCGCGCCCAACGGTGCGGTGCTTCGCAACCTCGGCTGCCAGGGATCGGGCAGCGCGCGGTGGTGCAAGGTCGAAACCAAGGACGGCACCATCCGCGGCTGGGTTAGCGGCAAGTTCCTGCGGGAATCCGGTGGTAGCTCCTCCGGTGCCGCGGCGGATGTGCCGGAACTCGCCGTGCGGACCTCGGGCGAGATCGAGGTGCGTTGGTCCTCGGGTTGCACCATGCTCTACAACTCCCGCGGCGACCGGCTGAGCACGGGCGGCAGCTGCTCGCGTTCCCAGCGCGACAGGTCCGATGACGCCGTCACCCGCTACATGCGCGAGCAGGGTGGTAGCGCCGCCGAAGGCGGCGGCGCGCCGATGAAGATGAACGGGCTGGGCCGGGTGACACAGGGAGGCCTCGTCACAGGCAAAATCACCTCCAAGAACGGGCGTAGCTATGCCCTGATCCTGACCGCAACGCAGGACGGGTTGACCTGCACCGGCTCCTTCGACGAAGCGCCGGGCGTAGGTGGCGCTTCGAGCACGATCATTCACTGCACCAACGGGAGCAGTGGAAGTGCTATCATGAACGGCAAGACGCTAACCTTCACGGCCGGCGGCAAAGGCGGATACGTGAAGTTCTGACCGAGAACCGGCACGTGCCTGCCCCGCCGGTTGTTCCCTCGCCGGCGGGGCGCTTGGCGCAATGAAACTCAGGTTTGCACATGACCGACGCGTCCGCATTGCCCGATGAGAACGAGCGCTTCGGCTGGCTCGAACGGAAGGACGATGACTTTCCCTACTATCGCGGGCATCCGGTCGAGGTATCGACGGGAGGCTGGATCGTCGTCCTCGTTGCGGTCGTGCTGGGCTTTGTCGAGCTTCTCTACGGCCCGAGGTTCATGCCTGTGGGGGGCGGGCGCTTCGTCGTCGCCTTCCTCTACTGGGCGATCCCGCTCGCGGCGCTCGCGCTTGTCGCGGGGCGTCATTGGCGGGCGCTGTTCCGGCCGTTGAGGGCGGCCGATTTCCTATGGATGATCGGCTTCGCGATCCTGAACGTCATCGTCACGCTTGGCACCGGGACGATCATCACCCGGCTGCTGAATGCGACGGCGAACAAGGCGATTGCCGGCGCCGGTCATCTGGCCGGGGACGACCTACTTCAGCTTTTCGCGCGGAGCGGCATCCAGCTGATCGGCGAGGAAGTCATGTCGATCCTGCCGTTCCTCGCGCTGATGTACTGGCTTTGCGGACGCGGCGGCATGGGCCGGAAATCGGCGATCGTCGTCGCCGCATTGATCGTGGCGGTGCTTTTCGCGGCCGAGCATCTGCCGACCTACAACTGGAACATCCCGCAGACTCTGCTGGGGGTGGGGGTTGCGCGGATCGTGCTGCTTCTGCCCTACATCATGACCAAGAACCTCGCCGTTTCCGCCGGGGCGCACATCCTCAACGACTGGATGTTCTTCGGAGTTTCCGTCCTGAGCGCCGCAACGGCCCCAACGAACTGAAAAGACCCTGCCGGGAGGAACGGGCACCCGGGCAGGTCAAAAGACCGGGCAAATCCTGTCGAACCGAAAGTGCCAGAGGAGAATTGAAATGAAGTCGACGCTCACCCGAACCTCCACGTTGGCGCTTGGCGCCGCACTTCTTGCGAGCACCGCGTTCGCCCGGAACGAGGATCTTCCGCCGCTCGGTCCCGACGACCTCCTCTTCTCGGTCGAGAACATGGATCCAAGCGTCGATCCGCGCGTGGATTTCTACCATTTCGCCGCAGGCGGCTGGCTCAAGCGTGTGCCGCGCCCCGAGAACGAGGCCTCCTACAGTTTCATCACGATCCAGGCGCAGAGGATCGGGGACCAGGTCACCGCCGTGGTGGCCAAGGCCGTCGAGGAGGCAGCGACGGCTCCCAAGGGCAGCCCGACACAAGAGGTCGGGGATTTCTACACAGCCTACATGGACATCGACCACCGCAATGCGGAAGGCATGGCGCCGTTGCGGGGCGAGATGGACAGGATCGACGCCATCTCGTCGCTGGACGATCTGGCCCGCTATTCGGCGCACTTCCTGCGGGTGTCCGGGGTGTTGCTCCTTGCCGGTTTGGGGCCGGAGGGTGATCTGGCGGACAATTCGCGCTACGCGATCTATGCCGGGCCCGGAGAGCCCGGGATCAAGGCGCGTGACGTCTACAGTTCGGATGACAGCGCGCCCCGTCGCATCGCCTACCGCCAATACGTCCACGGTATCCTGACCACCGCAGGCTACGAAGCGGCGGAGGCCGAGCGGGTGACAGACCTCGTGCTCGACCTCGAAACGGCACTTGACACGGCGCAACTCACGGATGCCGAAAAACTCGACTTCAGGAACGTCAACAACCGGATGTCGTTGCAGCAGGCGCAGGATCTGGTTCCGAACTTCGACCTGCGCGCCTTTCTCGACGAAGTCGGAATAGCACAGCCCGAAGAAGTTATCGTGACCCAGCCGAACTACTTCAAGGCGCTGTCGGAGATGCTCGCAAACCGGCCGTTGGATGATTTCAAGGACTATCTGCGGTTTCGGCTGATCAACAAGTATGCGGGCGTTTTGTCGAGCGACTTCGACGAACCTCAGCGCGCGCTGAACGAGGCGTTTTCGGGTGTCGCGACCCTGCGCCCGCTTGCGGCGCGCGCGCAGGGGCTGCTGCAGCAGTCGCTGGGCCAGCCACTCGGACATCTCTACGTCGACGCCTATTATGATGAGGAGACACGAAAGAAGAGCTTCGAATTGGTCGACTACATCGTCGCCGCCTTCGCGGAGCGGATTCCGACGCGCGCCTGGATATCGGACGCCACCAAGCAAGAGGCGCTGGCGAAGCTGAAGGCGTTCAACAACAAGGTCGGATATCCCGATACTTGGATCGACTACTCTTCGGTCGACATTGTCCCCGACAATCCGGTCGCCAACCTGATGGCAATTGCGGAATTCAACATTGATCGCGATCTGGCCAAGCTCGGCGGTCCGGTTGTGCGTGACGATTTCAACAGTGAGAGCACGCTGCCGACGGCGATGAATGCGCAATACAACGTGCAGATCAATGGCTTTCAGATCACCGCCGCAATCTCCCAGCCGCCGGCCTTACAGCCCGATGCGGATCCGGCCGTTCGGTTCTGCCGCTTCGGCGGGGCAATCGGGCACGAGGCCACGCATGGATTTGACACGCTCGGCCGGCAGTTCGACGCCAAGGGAAATCTGCGCAACTGGTGGACGGATGAAGACACCGCGGCCTTTGTCGCCGAGGCGAAAAAGCTGGTCGAACAGACCGAAGACACCGAAATCGCTCCGGGCCACTCCGGAGATGGCAAGTTATGGGTAACCGAGAATATGGCAGACGTCGGCGGTATCAAGCTCGGCTATACGGCATTGATGAATTACCTAGCCGATCATCCCGACGAGAATGTCGAGATCGACGGGTACTCGCCGGCGCAACGCTGCTTCATCGCCTGGACGCAACTCTGGGCCGAAAATGCCACCGAGCCGTTCCTGATCAACGTGGCCGAGAGCGGCGATCACCCGCCCAATATCTACCGGGCAACTGCTCCCCTGCAGCATTTCGACCCCTTCTACGACGCCTTCGGTATCAAGGAAGGCGACCCGATGTGGCTGCCGCCTGAAAAGCGGGTGAATGCGTGGTGAGGCCTTTGCGATCCTCAAAACGTAGCGTTGGATGCGTTGGGCGAAAGCCAGACCTGCGCCAAAGCGAATGCCACATCACTAGCGTCAGCCCGGCGACTTCATTTGCTCACTGGTCGCGCCGGGAGTCGCTTCGGTTTTAAGAGAGTGAACCGTCCCGGGTTTGCCGGAGGCTGATTTTGGTTAGTTACGCGGCCATGTCTTCAGTTTCCAGAGCCGCATACCGGCTCCCGCGCTTGGTGATCCGGCCGAGGATGGTGCGGCCCCGGTACTGAACTGTCGTGGAACAAGCCCAACCCATGCCGCGAAGTCGCGGCTACGGTCAAATGCTTCGCCCTTTCCGATCGCCGCAACCATCGCCGTCGAGATCATCGACCCGATCCCTGGGATCGTCATGATGTTGGCGCAGTTCTCCTCGGTGCGGCTGATCTCGGCGATCTCAGCTGACACGGTCTCGATCCTCCGGTCTAGGCAGAGCCAGTCGCCGTAGAGCCCGATCAGGATGCCGCGCATCCGAGGAGATATCTCGTCCCGGCGTTGCTCAAGGATCGCGTCAAACGAGTTCTTCAGCGCCCGAAGACCCGATCGGACAGTGATGCCCTGCCCGATCAGGAAGGTCCGGATCTGGTTGATGGTTGCCGTGCGGCGCGACACGAGCCGTGCGCGCACCCGATGCAGAGCCTGCAGGTCGAGATGGTCCTGACTCTTCTCGGAGACGGTCCGAAGGTTCGGTCGAAGGGCCGCCTCGGCGATGGCTTCGGCGTCGTTGTAGTCGTTCCTCTGTCCCTTGTTGAACGGCTTCACGTAAATCGCTGGGATGATCCGTGGCTCAAATCCCATGACCCCAAGCGTCCGGCTCACGAAATGGGCACTGAGACAGGCTTCCATGCCGACAACACAGCGCGGCAGGTTCTCGAACGTGACGTTCAGCGCCAGCCTCTTGATCTGCTTGCGCAGAACCACCTGACCGCGTCAGTCAAAACCGATCAGATGAAACGTGTCTTTCCCGATGTCGATCCCGACAACCGAAAGGTCCTCGAGCCGTTCTGTATTCTTTGCACACATGGCTGCTTCTCCTGGTGAGACGGATGATCTCGGATCAGGATAACCCGACGGTGTGGAAGCAGCCGGCACATCCCATTAGCAGCCATTCGACGCCCTCCAGGCTGACGGTCTCTTTGCGCCCCAATTGTCGCCATTCAAGCATTTGATTGTCGACCCTGAAAGCAGACGTGCTGGCCCAACGGGGGCTTGGACGAGCTGCGCCACTTCACATGCCTACGAGCCGGCAGGGCATTTTCCGCCGAGAACGGGTATGATACCCATTTTCCCAATAAGGTCGGGTACGGCAAGCGGCACGCTATACGGCTCTGTACGGCGAATTGGACGATGCGATCTTTGCCTATTTCGGGCTGAGCCAAGACGAGCGGACGCTCGTGCTCGAAACCGTTAATGTCCTGATGCCCTCGATCCATCCTCGCAGCTTCAAGAGCCTCGGCACGCCAGCACAGCATCTCGTGAAGGCGGAGGATTTCGACATCAACGCATAGGCGCTCGCCCAGTCATTGACAGACTGGTCGAAGCGAAATGGCGGACGTGGCAGTTTCCGGGTCGAAATTGCGGCCAGCGACCCTTACGCGTTGAAGAGGAAGTGCAGGACGTCGCCGTCCTTGACTTCGTAGGTCTTGCCCTCGACGCGGAACTTGCCGGCCTCACGCGCGCCGGCCTCGCCGTTGCCGGCGATGTAGTCGGCATAGGCGATGGTCTCGGCGCGGATGAAGCCGCGTTCGAAATCGCCGTGGATGACGCCGGCAGCCTGGGGGGCCAGCGTGCCCTTCTCGATGGTCCAGGCGCGGGCCTCCTTGGGGCCGACGGTGAAGTAGGTCTGAAGGCCGAGGAGGTCGTAGCCGGCGCGGATCAGGCGGTCGAGGCCGGCATCTTCCAGCCCCATTTCCTCAAGGAACATCGCCGCGTCCTCGGCGGGCATCTGGGCCAGTTCCTCCTCGATCTTGGCGGAGATGACGACGGAGCCGGCCCCTTGCGCGGCGGCCATCTCGGCGACCTTGGCGGAGAGGGAATTGCCGCCCGCAGCCGAGGCCTCCTCCACGTTGCAGACGTAGAGGACGGGTTTCGAGGTCAGGAGCTGGAGCATGGCCCAAGCCTTGGCGTCGTCCTCGGCCACCGTGACGGTGCGGGCGGGTTTGCCGGCCTCGAGCGCGGCGAGGGCCTCCTTCATCAGCCGCTCCTGCGCCACCGCCTCCTTGTCGCCGCCCTTGATCTTGCGGGCGATGTTGGCGAGGCGGCGTTCGATACTCTCCATGTCGGCGATCATCAGCTCGGTCTCGATCGTCTCGGCGTCGGCGATCGGGTCGATCTTGCCCTCGACATGGGTGACGTCACCGTCCTCGAAGCAGCGCAGCACATGGGCGATGGCGTCGACCTCGCGGATATTGGCGAGGAACTGGTTGCCGAGGCCCTCGCCCTTCGAGGCGCCGCGGACGAGGCCGGCGATGTCGACGAAGGTGATGCGGGTCGGGATGATCTGCTTCGAGCCGGCGATGGCGGCGAGCTTGTCGAGGCGCGGATCGGGCACGGCGACGTCGCCCACATTGGGCTCGATCGTGCAGAAGGGGAAGTTCGCGGCCTGCGCGGCGGCGGTGCGGGTCAGCGCGTTGAAGAGCGTGGACTTGCCCACGTTCGGCAGCCCGACGATGCCCATCCTGAAGCCCATGATCCGCCCTCCGTTAAGGTCGGGGGCATCTATGGGGTCAGGGGGTGGGCGGTCAAGGGGGCGGGTGCGAGGGGCCGCCCGCTCCCCAAGGGATGTCGGCCTCGGTGAAAGGGCTAGCGGGCGAAGGCGACCTGGGCGATGGGCGGCAGGGTCGAGGAGACGCGCCGCCAGCTTTCGCCCCCGTCGGCCGTGGTCCAGAGGTTGCCGGTGGTCGAGCCCATCGCGAGGCGGTCGCCGGTGTCGTCGACGCAGAGCGCGTGGCGGTAGATCAGGTCGTAGGCGTTTTCCTGCGGCAGGCCGTTGCCGAGGATGTCGAAGCTCTTACCGCCGTCGCGGGTCCGGGTGACGACCAGCCTGCCGCCGACCGGCACCCGGCATTCGTCCTTGACGCCCGGCGCGAACCAAGCGCGCTCGGGGTCCTTCGGGTGAACCGCGACGGCAAAGCCGAAGGCCGAGGGCTTCGCGGCGGCGCTGTGTTCGGTGAAGGTCCGGCCGCCATCGGTCGAGGAGAAGATCCCGCAATGGTGCTGGCACCAGATCCGGTCGGGATCGGCGGGACCGGCGGCAATGAGGTGCGGGTCCTGGCTCGTCGGGTCGGTCGCCATCTCAGGCGGCAGGAAGTCGGCGCGGAGCCCATGCCCGCCCTGTTCCCAGGTCGCGCCGCCGTCACGGGTGAGCCAGACGCCGCCGCAGGAGACGCCGAGGGCGATCCGGTCGCTGTCGCGCGGATCGACGAGGATCGAATGGATGCCGGGGTGATCGTAACCGCCGCCGAACCACTTCGCCCGCTGCGGCACATCCCAGAGGCTGTCGACCAGCGTCCAGCTTTCGCCCCGGTCCGCGCTGCGGAAAAGCCCGCCGGGCAGCGTTCCGGCCCAGAGGTGCCCCGGCCGGTCGGCACCCCCCGGCGCCAGCGCCCAGATCATGTCGAGCGCCGGCGCGTCGGCGGCTTCCGAGGCCGGATAGGCCGGACAGGGCAGTTCCACCCAGGTTCCGCCGCCATCGTCCGAACGGTGCAGCTTGCAGCCGAAATGGCCGTGGTTGAGCGCGACGTAGAGCGCCCCGTCGCGCGGATCGTCGAGCATCTGGCTCACCGGGGCCGCCAGGAACGCCGGTGCCCCGTCCTGCCGCCAGCCCTCCCCGTCCGGCTCGAACCGGAACAGCCCCTTGCGCGTCGCCACCCAGAGCGTCTTCATCCTCAACCTCCCGACAATGCCTGAAGCACATAGATCTCCGACCGCGCGCCGACCGGATCGGAGAGCCTCAGCCGGTCCGCGATCATCTCACCGTCGACGAAGATGTTGACGTGACGGCGAAGCCGCCCCTGTTCGTCGAGGATATAGGAGCGCAGCAGCGGATCCTCGGCCCATGCCGCCTCCAGCGCCTCGCGCACGGACACCGCCTCCGCCTCCACCCGCGGCACGGGCCGGTGGCGCATCAGATTGGCGGTGAAACGGATCACGGGCATCGGCGTCTCCACCCTCATCTTTCCACAATTCGCGATCCTGGCGAAGCCCCATTGATTTTGCCGGCGCTTTTCTGCAAGACCGGCCGGACGGACGAGGAGATAGCCATGACCCGGATCGAGACGACATTCGCCGCGCTGAAGGCCGAAGGGCGCAAGGCCTTCGTCTCCTACATCATGGCGGGCGATCCCGACCTCGACACCTCGCTCACTCTTATGAAAGGCCTGCCGGCCGCGGGCGTCGACGTGATCGAGCTTGGCATGCCCTTCACCGATCCGATGGCCGACGGCCCGACGATCCAGCTCGCCGGCCAGCGCGCGCTCGAAGGCGGGCAGACGCTGCAGAAGACGCTCGACATGGCGGCCGAGTTCCGCAAGACCGACGACAGGACGCCGATCGTGATGATGGGCTACTACAACCCGATCTATTCGCGCGGCGTGGACAAGTTCCTGACCGATGCCAAGGCCGCCGGCGTCGACGGACTCATCGTCGTCGACCTGCCGCCGGAAGAGGACGAGGAGCTTTGCATCCCGGCCCAGAAGGCCGGGATGAACTTCATCCGCCTCGCCACGCCGACGACCGACGACAAGCGCCTGCCGAAGGTGCTGCAGAACACGTCCGGCTTCGTCTACTACGTCTCGATCACCGGCATCACCGGCGCCGCCGCCGCCGAAGCGGGCGATGTCGGCCCCGAGGTCGCGCGGATCAAGGCGGCGACCGACCTGCCGGTCATCGTCGGCTTCGGCATCCGTTCGCCCGACACCGCCCGCGCCATCGCCTCGGTCGCCGACGGCGCCGTCGTCGGCTCCGCCATCGTCAGGATGGTCGAGGAAAAGCGCCCCGTGCCGGAGATCCTCGCCTTCGTGAAGGGCCTCGCCGACGGCGCGCATTCGGCCTGACCGCCTCTTCTTCTGTTCGAAAATACTCCCGCCGGAGGCAGACCCGAGCGGTGTCCGGGTCACCGGACACCGCGAGAGGAAAGACTTGCGCCCGGAACGGGCGCGCCATCGGATTGCGCCCGGTCAGCCGAGCGTGACGTCGAGAACCATCATCAGCACCAGCCCGAAGATCAGCCCCGCCGTCGCGCGATCCTGATGGCCGTTGCGGTGAGTCTCGGGCAGGATTTCGTGGCTGATGATGTACAGCATCGCACCCGCCGCGAAGGTCAACCCCCAGGGCAGCAGGTCAGAGGCGACAGACACGGCGGCGGCACCGATCAGCCCGCCCACGGGCTCGACAAGCCCGGTCAGCGTCGCGACGAAGAAGGCCCGCCCCCGCGAATAGCCGCGCCCGGTGAGGGCGACGGCGACGGCCAGCCCCTCGGGGATGTCCTGGAGCGAGATCCCGGTCATCACCGACAACCCGTTCGCCACGTCGCCGCCACCGAAGGACACGCCGATAGACAGGCCCTCGGGAAAATTGTGGATGGTGATCGCGATCACGAACAGCCAGATCCGGGCCAACGCGGCGCTGTCCGCCCCTTCGTGCCCGGTGACGAAATGCTCGTGCGGCAGCGTCGCGTTCAGCCAGGCGACGAATCCCGCGCCGAGCGCGATCCCCGCGCCGGCCACCAGCGCCGCCCAGACAAGGGACCCGTAAAGCCCCGTCGCGACCTCGATTCCGGGCAGGATCAGCGAGAAATACGAGGCCGAGAGCATCACCCCCGCCGCGAAGCCGAGCATCGTGTCGCTCGTGCGCTGCGACATGCTGCGCCCGACGAGGACCGGGATCGCCCCCGCCGTCGTCGCCGCGGCGGCGACGAGCCCGCCCATGAGGCCCCACCAGATCGTGTTCGCCGCCACATCCTGCATGGCCGCACTCCATAGCGGCCCGCGACAAAGCGCAAGGGCCAAAGCGCATTGCCAGAACCCTTCCGGATTGGTAATCCGACCTTACCAATCCGGAAGGGGCAGTCATGGCCGTCATCACCTGCATCGACGATCTGAAACGCGTCTACCGGCGCCGGGTGCCACGGATGTTCTACGACTACGCGGAATCGGGGAGCTGGACCGAACAGACCTTCCGCGAGAACGTCACCGATTTCGCCGAGATCCGGCTGCGCCAGAAGATCGCCGTCGACATGACCGGCCGGTCGACCGCGGCCGAGATGATCGGCCAGAAAGTGGCGATGCCGGTCGCGTTGGCGCCGGTCGGCCTCACGGGGATGCAGAACGCGGACGGGGAGATCAAGGCGGCGCGGGCGGCCGAGAAGTTCGGCGTGCCCTTCACGCTCTCGACCATGTCGATCTGTTCGATCGAGGACGTGGCGGCGCATGTGTCGAAGCCGTTCTGGTTCCAGATCTACGCGCTCAATGACGACGCGTTCAACGCCGCGATCATCGGGCGGGCGAAAAATGCCGGCTGTTCGGCGCTGGTCATCACCGTCGATCTTCAGATCCTCGGCCAGCGGCACAAGGATCTCAAGAACGGCCTCTCGGCGCCGCCCAAGTTCACCATTCCGACGATGATCAACCTCGCCACCAAATGGGGCTGGGGGCTGGAGATGCTGCAAACCAAGCGGCGCTTCTTCGGCAATATCGTCGGCCATGTGGAGGGGGTCAGCGACCCCTCGTCGCTTTCGGCCTGGACGGCCGAGAAGTTCGACCCGGCGCTCAACTGGGACAAGATCAGGAAGCTCATGGACATGTGGGGCGGCAAGGTGATCCTGAAGGGGATCCTTGACGTCGAGGACGCCGAGAAGGCCGCGAGCCTTGGCGCCGACGCCATCGTCGTCTCGAACCACGGCGGGCGGCAGCTTGACGGCGCGCTTTCCTCGATCCGGATGCTGCCCGAGATCGCGGCGGCGGTCGGAAAGAAGACCGAGGTCTGGATGGATGGCGGCGTACGCTCCGGCCAGGACGTGCTGAAGGCCGTGGCGCTTGGCGCCAAGGGCGTGATGATCGGGCGCGCCTTCGTCTACGGGCTCGGCGCGATGGGCGAGGCGGGCGTGACGAAGGCGCTCGAGGTCATCCACAAGGAACTCGACACGTCGATGGCGCTTTGCGGCGAGACGGGTCTTGGCCATGTCGGGCGACACAACGTGCTGATCCCGAAGGGGTTCCTCGACCGCTACCAGTGACGGATCCGGCGGGGCCCGGTTGTCCGGCCGGTCAGCCGCCGCGCCGATTCAGCGCGACAACCAGCGGCACGATCGCCGCCATGATCAGCGCGACGGTCAGGAAGGCCGTGCGCAACCCCGCGGTCTGGGCGATCGCCCCCATCGCCGTCGGGCCGATGAAGAAGCCGGTGAACCCGATCATCCACGCGCGCGAGATCGCATGCGCCCTTTGATCGGGGCGGACCAGACGGCCGAGAATCGAGTTCGCCGAGGGCACCGTCACCGCCACCCCGAGGCCGAGAAGCCCGACACCCAGCACCGCCACCGCCGGCACCGGCGCGGCAGCGATCACAACAGCCCCGATCACCCCGATCACCGCCGACCAGAGCACCAGCCCCGCCTCCCCGAACCGTTCCGCCGCGACCTGACCGCCAAGCCGGCCGAGCCCCATCGTCAGCCCGAACGCCACCGGCCCGAACCCGCCATTGCCGGCCGGCCCGCCCAGGGTGCGTTCGATGTGGAGCGACGACCACGTCTCGGTCGCATTCTCGCTGACGAAGGCGGCAAGGAGGATGCAGGCGCATAGCAGGATCGGACCCCAGGGCGTGCGCCGGTCGGCCCCGTCGGGCGCCGGGGCGGCGCCGCTCCATCCGCGCCGTTCCCGCATGGCCGCCGCGAGGACAAGGGCGACGAGCGACAGGACCGGCAACACGTCGGCCGGGCCGTGGCCCGCCTGCCGCGCAAGGCTCGCCACAAGGGCGGACGCGGCGAAGGCGAAGGAGAACATTGCGTGCGAGAAGTTCATGAGGTGCAGGCCGTGCCGGTCCTCCAGCACCGACAGCCGCATGTTAGCACCAATGTCGAGCAGCGAGACCGAGGCGCCGATCGCAACCATCGCGAGCCCGAAGCCCAGCGCGTCGCGGGCGAGAAGCGGGTAGAAGAAGGCAACAGACAGCAAGACACCGGCGACAGGAAGGCCGAACCGGCCGAGCCGCGCCATCAGCCGGGGCGCGAGCGCCATCGCGGCGATGCCGCCGATGGCCGACATCATCATCGCGAGACCGAAGGCCGCGTCGGGCGCAGCGATCCGGGCCTTGATGTCGGGCACGAGCGCCGCGAAGGCGCCCCAGAGGACACCCACCGCCGCCAGCCCCGCATTCGGGGCCT
The DNA here is from genome assembly GCF_039830135.1 of Defluviimonas sp. SAOS-178_SWC. Classification (NCBI taxonomy): domain Bacteria; kingdom Pseudomonadati; phylum Pseudomonadota; class Alphaproteobacteria; order Rhodobacterales; family Paracoccaceae; genus Albidovulum; species Defluviimonas sp. SAOS-178_SWC. The sequence goes on from NZ_CP156081.1 coordinate 3,981,418, forward strand.
GCGCGAGAACCGCCGCCCTCAGGATCGCCATGTACCTGCCTCTTGCCGCCCGATCCGGCCCCGGCTAACACAGGCGCCGAAGGGTCAGACAGTCACGAATTGTTGCCGCGCCGCATCGGAGATGGCGGCCACAAGAATCCACTTTCCTTCGCGGCCAAACCCCTCTATACGGCGCGCTTCATGGGCATGCACCCTTGGAGGATGCCCGATTAACCTATGGAGATACCAATGGCTGGTGAGATCCCCGATCTTATCGCCGAGGTACGGACGGGGACAGGCAAGGGGGCCGCTCGTCAAGCTCGTCGTGAGGGCTACGTACCCGGCATCGTTTACGGCGGCGGCAGCGATCCGCTTCCGATCAACGTCAACTACTACGCGCTTCTGAAGAAGCTGAAGGCAGGCCGGTTCCTGTCGACGCTCTTCAACCTCAAGGTCGAAGGCCAGGAAGACGTCCGCGTCATCTGCCGCGGCGTGCAGCGTGACATCGTGAAGGACCTTCCGACCCACCTCGACCTGATGCGGCTGAAGCGCACCTCGCGCATCAACCTCTTCATCCACGTCACCTTCGAGAACCACGAGAAGGCGCCGGGCTTGAAGAAGGGCGGCACGCTCACGATCGTGCGTCCGGAAGTCGAGCTGGAAGTGACCGCGGGCGATATCCCCGATCACATCACCGTCGACCTGACGGGGCGCGAAATCGGCGATGTCATCCATATCGGCGACATCGATCTGCCGAAGGGCGCGACGCCGACGATCCACCGCAACTTCGTCATCGCCAATATCGCCGCGCCCTCGGGCCTGCGTTCGGCGGACAGCGAAGAGGCCGGTGCCGAGGAAGAGACCGAGGAGTAATCCCCGGTCTGTCGCGACTACGGATTGCGGGGCCTTCGGGCCCCGTTTTTCGTTTCGAGGCGGAACGGTGGCGGAGGGACGTTCAGTTGCAACGCTCAACCTACCTGACTACAAAAGGGCCGGCCGGTAGGGCATTTGCGCCCCCGGCTGACCGGCCGTCACTGCAGGAGAGCGCGTTTTGAAACTCTTCGTCGGACTCGGAAATCCCGGCGCGAAATACGCGATGAACCGGCACAATGTTGGCTTCATGGCGATCGACCGGATTGCCGGGGATCACGGATTTCCGGCCTGGCGGAGCAAGTTCCAGGGGGCTGTCAGCGAAGGCCGGCTCGGCTCCGAGCGGGTTGTGCTGCTCAAGCCCATGACCTTCATGAACCTTTCCGGCCAGTCCGTCGGCGAAGCGATGCGGTTCTACAAGCTCGATCCGGGCGACGTCGTGGTCTTCCACGACGAACTCGACCTCGCCCCCGGCAAGTGCCGGGTCAAGACGGCGGGCGGCCATGCGGGCCATAACGGGCTGCGCTCGCTCCACCAGCATATCGGCGACGCCTATGACCGCGTCCGGATCGGCATCGGCCATCCCGGCCACAAGGACCGTGTCGCCCCCTATGTCCTGTCTGATTTCGCCAAGGCCGACCAGGACTGGCTCGACGATCTCCTGCGCGGGATGTCCGAGGGCGCGGCCGCGCTGGCCCAGGGCGATGCCGCGCGGTTCATGAACGCGGTCGCGCTTCGCACCGCGCCGCCGCGCTCCTCGACGAGCGCGAAACCGGACGCGGCCGCGAAGCCCGCGCCGGAACCGGAGACCGGGCCAGAGGCGCGCAGGTCTCCGCTGCAGCGGCTCCTCGATCGGTTCTCGTAGCTGATCGACGGCCTTGCCCGGCGCGGCGCGGCGTGGTTCGGTGAAGGCAGACCTCGGAGGACGCGATGAGAAAAGCCCTGTGGATCGCCTTGCGCGTGGTTGCCGTCGTCGTTCTGGCCGCCGCCGTCCTCGGCGTCTGGAAGCGCGAGGAGATCGTCCGGCTGATGGCGGTCAACTCGCTCTTTGCCGAAGACAAGATTACGGCGAATTTCAGCCATATGGACCGGCTGTTCCTGACCCGGCCCCTGTCGCGGGGCGACAGGCCGGTCTCGTCCCTGCCCGAGGGGCCGGCGCTGACCCTGCCCGAGGGCGCCGGCGGCTGGATCGCGGCGCGGTCGGTGACGGCGCTTGTCGTCCTCAAGGGGGGCCGCCTCGTCCATGAGAGCTATTACCGCGGCACCGGGCCGGAGGATCTGCGGATCTCGTGGTCGGTCGCGAAAAGCTTTCTGTCGGGGCTCTTCGGCATTGTCCTCGCCGAAGGCAAGATCGCCTCGCTCGACGAGCCGGTGACGCGCTACGCGCCGACGTTGGCGGGCTCCGCCTATGACGGGGCCACGATCCGCCATGTGCTCAACATGGCCGCCGGGGTGGCGTTCAACGAGGATTACCTCGACTACGGTTCCGACATCAACCGGATGGGCCGGGTGCTGGCGCTCGGAGGGTCGATGGACGGCTTCGCCGCCGGGCTGACAGTCCGTGCCGCCGCGCCCGGCACCTACTGGCACTATGTCTCGATCGACACGCATGTCCTTGGCATGGTGATCGCCGGCGCCACCGGCCGCGACCCGGCCGAACTTCTGGCGGAACGCATCATCCAGCCCCTCGGGCTTGAGGCGGAGCCGTATTACCTGACGGACGGCGACGGCACCGCCTTCGTCCTCGGCGGGCTCAACATGCGCTCGCGCGACTATGCGCGGTTCGGCCAGATGATCCTGCAAAAGGGCGAATGGCAGGGCCGGCAGATCGTGCCGGCGGACTGGATCGACGCCTCCACCCGGCCCTCGGCGCCGGGCGGCGCGCTTTACGGCTACCAGTGGTGGATCCCCGAGAACGCCGACGGAGACGTGATGGCGCGCGGCATCTACGGGCAGTATATCTATATCTCGCCGCGTCACGACACGGTGATCGTGGTCAATGCCGCCGATCGCGGGTTCGAAGAGCCCGGCGTGGATGCGGAAAACGTGGCGATGCTGCAAGCCATCGCCGCGGCAAGATAGGAGACGACATGGAGAAGGACCCGGCCATCAACGTCCTCGGCGGCAAGCTGGAGCCCTGCTCGACCGCACCGCTCACCGGATTCTTCCGCGACGGACATTGCAATACCTGCGCCGAGGACCGGGGCAGCCATACCGTCTGCGCGGTGATGACGGCGGAATTCCTCGCCTATTCGAAATATGTCGGCAACGATCTCTCGACGCCGCGCCCGGAATTCGGTTTTGCCGGCGTCAAGCCGGGCGAAAGCTGGTGCCTCTGCGCCGGGCGCTTCCTGCAGGCGCATGACGAAGGTTGCGCGCCGAAGCTGCGGCTCGAGGCGACGCATCGTCGCGCGACCGACATCGTGCCCCTCGAGGTTCTGAAGCTCTACGCCGTGTGAGGCTCAGCCCACCGCGCGCAGGAGCGGCGCGGGCTCCGCCTCGTCGGCCTCTGCCGCAACCGGGGGCGGCATCATCCCCTCGTCCATCAGATCCTCGATGAAGAGGCTGAGAAGCTGCGGCCGGCCGGTCACCCCGGATTTGCGGTAGATCGCGTTGGTCTGTGCCTTGACCGTGCCCTCGGCAGTGCCGCGCAACACGGCGATTTCATGGGTGCTAAGCCCCTTGATCGCAAAAAGCGCCACGTCGCGCTCGGCCGAGGTGAGACCCCAATCGCGGAACCGGCCCTGCATCAGCTCCATGAAGGCGCCTGAGACCTGCCGCAGCTGGTCCTCGGCCCGTTTCTGGCGCCGCATGCTGCGCTTGAGGACGACGATGCCCACGACCGCGCCGGCGACAAGGCCGAGGACGGCACCGATCTCAAGAAGTTCCTTGAGTTCCCAGCTGATCGGCCGGTGCTGGATGCCGAGAAGCGTCAGCAGCGTGCCGCCGAGCAGGAAGGCCGCGCAGACGATCTGCACCACCAGAACCATCGCGAGGGCGAGAAAATCACGCATGTCCGCAGCCCCCTTCTTCAATCCGGGGCGACCCTGCGCCGTGTCGAAGGTCACTTGCGGACATCGCCACCCCGTCCTTTGTTTCCGCCCATCTTGCCGCCCGTCTCACGGGACGGTTCACCGGCTGTCTCCTTCGACGGTTCGCTGGCCGTCTCCTTCGACGGCTCCTTGGCGGGCTCGCTGGCGGTTTCCTTCGAGGGCTCGCTCGCGGTCTCCCCGGAGGGCTCGCTGGAAGTTTCGTTGCTTGGCTCGCTGGCCGATTCCTTCGTTGGCTCCTTGGCGGGCTCCTTCGCCGGTTCCTTGGTGGGTTCCTTCGCCGGTTCCTTCGACGGGCTGCTACCGGCCTCGCCGGTCGACCCCGTGCTGGAGCTGCCTTCCGATGCCTCGTCGGCGGGCTGGCTGTCACGGCCCCGGCTGGTGACTTCGATGTAGTCGCGCAGAATCTCGCCCGACGACGGGTCGAGCACGACCTCGCGGCGTCTGTTCCCCCTCATCGCCTGGATGCGGATCCGGCCCAGCCAGGTGCGTTTCTTGTAGGTGATCCGGTAGCCTTCGCGGCTGAGCCGTCGTTCGACATCGTCCTGAAAGGTCGCCGACACCGCCGGCACGGCGGAGGACAACAAAAGACCGGAAGACGACAACAGGAACCCGCGACGAGTCATGACCACACTGGAACTACCCAAAACCGTTAACGATCATGCCCTTGGCATCGCATTGCGGCAAGAAATGCCCTCAGTGAGGCCATTTCGGTTTCGGGATCGTCAACGATCCCCGATTTCGTCGAAGATCTCTTCGGAAAGGAGCGTAATCCCGTCGGCGTCGTAGACTCGCTCCACCCCGGCGCCACAGCGGTCGATCTTCTCCATCACGCAGGCGCCGGCGCAGTTGAAGACCCGGCGGAGGGAGCCTTCGTCGCTGCGCGCCTCGATGGAAAGCGCGATGCTGTTCCAGCGCACGTCGATATCGCCGAAGCCGTCGGCGGCGATTTCCTGAAGCTGGCGCTGCACCAGTTCGCCCATGTTGACCGACGGCTGCATGAGGTAGATTCTTTCGCTCGGCGGCGCCGAAAATCCGGCAAGGTGTAGCATGGCTGTTCCCCTGATCGCAGTGTTCCACTCAAGACGCGGCGCCCGGCCCTCGTGCACCGGGACGCCCTGATCCGAGTTGGGGGTCAATCGGCGACAATGGCCATAAACCCGCGCCAGACGCGGCTAAACCGAAGTTTATGGGCGCGCTAAAGCGGGCGAATGCATCACCAATGCCCGACCCGGGTCGGGTTTGCGTCCGGATGGGCGACGATCGATAGGGTTGGAAACGGAGCGCAAGCCTCGCATGGGGCGGGTGGCGGGGCGTCGGTCGTCTCCGATCGCAGCCCGCCAGGCCCAGCGAATCGGCCTCGCGGCAAGAGAACGCCCCGAAAATTCAGGGCGCCCGGCCGTCCGGGCGTCCCTTCGGCCGCGTCACGCGGCCCGTTCGCTTTCGCAAGATTGCGTCAGGTCTTGATGTCGAAGCCCAGGTGCTTGGCCACGGCGAAGATGTCCTTGTCGCCGCGGCCGCACATGTTCATGACGATGATATGGTCCTTGGGCAGGTCCGGCGCGATCTTCATGACATGGCCGAGGGCATGGCTCGGCTCCAGCGCGGGGATGATGCCTTCGAGCGCGCAGGAGAGCTGGAACGCCTCCAGCGCCTCCTTGTCAGTGATCGAGACATACTCGGCGCGGCCGGTATCGTGGAGCCAGGCATGTTCCGGCCCGATGCCGGGATAGTCTAGACCGGCCGAGATCGAGAAGCCTTCGAGGATCTGGCCGTCGTCGTCCTGAAGAAGGTAGGTGCGGTTGCCGTGCAAGACGCCGGGTCGTCCGCCGGTGAGCGAGGCGCAATGCTCCATCCGCTCGTCCACGCCCTTGCCGCCGGCCTCGACGCCGATGATCCGCACCGAGGGATCGTCGAGGAACGGGTAGAAGAGGCCCATCGCGTTGGAGCCGCCGCCGATCGCGGCGATGACGGTGTCGGGCAAACGGCCTTCGCCTTCCTGTTCCGCCAGTTGCCAGCGCACTTCCTTGCCGATGATCGACTGGAAGTCGCGGACCATCGCCGGGTAGGGATGCGGGCCCGCCACCGTGCCGATGCAGTAGAACGTGTCGCGCACGTTCGTCACCCAGTCGCGCAGCGCGTCGTTCATCGCGTCCTTGAGCGTGCCGCGACCGGAGGTCACCGGCACGACCTCGGCGCCGAGAAGCCGCATGCGGAAGACGTTCGGCGCCTGACGCTCGACGTCATGGGCGCCCATATAGACGATGCATTTCAGACCGAACTTGGCGCAAACCGTCGCGGTCGCCACGCCATGCTGGCCGGCGCCGGTCTCGGCGATGATGCGGGTCTTGCCCATGCGGCGGGCGAGGATGATCTGGCCGAGCACGTTGTTGATCTTGTGCGCGCCGGTATGGTTCAGCTCGTCCCGCTTCATGTAGATCTTGGCACCGCCGAGATGGTCGGTGAGCCGCTCGGCGAAATACAAGGGTGAGGGCCGGCCGACATAGTGCTTCCAGAGCCAGTCCATCTCGGCCCAGAAGGTCGGGTCAGTCTTGGCCTTCTCGTACTCGGCCTGAAGGTCGAGGATCAGCGGCATCAGCGTCTCGCTGACGAAGCGGCCGCCGTAAATGCCGAACCGTCCGTTTTCGTCGGGTCCGTTCATGAAGCTGTTGAACAGGTCGTCGGCCATCTGAGCGCCCCCTATCAAGACAGATCGCGTTTAAAGCCTATATGCGACGGCGTAAAGCCGAGCCTCTCGTAAAATCGGCGAGCGTCGCGGCGGGTGGCGTTCATGGTCAGCTGCATGAGGCGGCACCCTGCGGCGCGCGCCCGCGCCTCGGCGTCCGCGAACATCGCCTCGCCGATCCCCTGCCCGCGCATGTCGGTTGCGACGCGGACGGATTCGACCTGCGCGCGGCGGCTGGCACGGAGAGACAGGCCCGAGATGAGGGTCAGCTGGTAGGTGGCGACGATGCGGCCGTCCTTCTCGCCGACGATAAGGGTGTTGCCACCCTCAGCCTTCATCGCGTCGAAGGCGGCAAGGTAGGGGGCCAAGTCGGTCCCTTCCCGCGCCGCGCCCAGCGCGTCGTCGGTCAGAAGCGCGAGCACTGCCCGCACGTCGTCGCGTGTGGCTTCGCGGAACCGGATCATGCCGGAACGGCACCCTTCGCCGCCGCGATGAAGGCCCGGATAAGGCCCGCGTCCTTCACGCCCGGCGCGCTTTCGACGCCGGAAGAGACGTCGACCTGCCGCGCACCGGTCAGCCGGATCGCTTCGGCGACGTTCCCGGGCGTCAAGCCGCCGGCGAGCATCCACGGGCAGGGCCAGTATTTCCGCGCCACCAGCCGCCAGTCGAAGGAGAGCCCGTTACCGCCGGGCAGGGCCGCGTCCTTCGGGGGCTTGGCATCGACCAGAAGCTGGTCGGCGACGCGGCCATAAGTCTGAAGTGCGGGGAGGTCGGCCTCGTCGGCGATGCCGACGGCCTTCATCACCGGCAAGCCGTAGCGGGCGCGGATTTCCGCGACGCGCTCGGGGCTTTCGCCGCCATGCAATTGCAGCATGTCGAGCGGCACCGCGCCGGTGATCGCGTCCAGCTCCGCATCGGTCGCGTTGACCGTCAGCGCCACCTTGGCCACCCCCGGCGGCACCCCGGATGCGAGCCGCGCGGCGGCGGGGATCTCGAGATGGCGCGGCGATTTCGCGAAAAAGACGAAGCCGAGATAGGTCGCGCCCGCTTCCACGGCCACGGCGACATGGGCCGGCTCTTTCAGCCCGCAGATCTTGACCCGGATATCCATGTCCGAGACTTAGCGCGTCGCGCCCTTGCCCTCAAGAAGCGCCAGAACCTCGTCCTCGGGTTCGGGCTTCTCGGCCTTGAGGCGGTTCACCTCGCGCTCCAGCCGGCCGGCGTCACGCTTGTGCTGGCTGAGGGCGCTGCGATGCTTGGCCTCGCGGAACCATTCCCAGACGAAGCCGATAGCGAGGCCCGCAACAATCCCCGCGAAGATGACTAGGAAGAGCGGCAGTTCGAGCGACCAGTTGATCCCGAGATAGGCGTCGATTTCCGCCGGCAGGAGGCGCAGCGTAACCGGATCGCGGTTGGCCGACGCCACCGCGACGAGAACGATCGCAAGGACCGCGAGAAAGACCAGTCGGAGAAAACGCAGCATGGGGGATCATTAGCCCCCGTTCAGCCTGTCCCGCAAGAGCTTTCCGGTCTTGAAGAAGGGGACATGCTTTTCCTCGACCTCGACGGATTCGCCGGTGCGCGGGTTGCGGCCGGTGCGCGCATCGCGCTTCTTCACCGAAAACGCGCCGAACCCCCTGAGTTCGACCCGGTCGCCCCGCGACAGCGCCTCGATGATCTCTTCGAAGATCGTGTTCACGATCCTTTCGACGTCACGCTGGAAGAGGTGCGGATTTTCCTCGGCAATCTTCTGGATCAATTCGGACCGGATCATTCGGAACCCCCCTGTGCGGACCGTCCAGGCCAACGGCCGCAGTTTTTATTCCCGCCGACTATAGGCGCAATCCGCGAATGGACAAACAGGAAAGCCATTGGAAAGGCGGGGAATTCTGCGTGATTGCAGGTTTTGTGCAGCGGATTTCGTAGCGTCAGCCGACACTGCACTGCAGCATTTGTACGCTTCGAACCATGTTCGGGACGGGCGGGGCGACTGGCGCCGCGCGCGATTCGCCCAAACGAAAACGGCCCCGCCAGAGGCGGGGCCGTCGATGATCGTTTCGAGGGCGGCCTTACCTGTCGCCCGAGCCCTTGAGGGCCGCGCCGAGGATGTCGCCGAGCGAGGCGCCCGAGTCGGACGAGCCGTACTGTTCCACGGCTTCCTTCTCTTCGGCGATCTCGCGCGCCTTGATCGAAAGGCCGAGGCGGCGGGTCTTCGAATCCACGTTGGTCACGCGGGCATCGACGTGGTCACCGACCTGGAAGCGCTCGGGGCGCTGGTCGGCGCGGTCGCGCGCGAGGTCCGAACGGCGGATGAAGGACTTCATGCCGTTGTACTCGACCTCGATCCCGCCATCCTCGATCGCGGTGACCGTGGTGGTGATGACCGAGCCGCGCTTCACGCCGTCGACCGCGTCGGAGAACGTGTCGGCGTCGAGGCCCTTGATCGAGAGCGAGATACGCTCCTTCTCGACATCCACCTCGGTGACGGCGGCCTTGACGATGTCGCCCTTGCGGTAGTTCTGGATCGCATCCTCGCCACGCTGTTCCCAGCTGAGGTCGGAGAGGTGAACCATGCCGTCGATATCGTTCTCGAGGCCGATGAACAGACCGAATTCGGTGATGTTCTTGACTTCGCCCTCGATGACGGTGCCTTCCGGGTGGGTTTCGGCGAAGACTTCCCACGGGTTGCGCATCGTCTGCTTGAGGCCGAGCGACACGCGGCGCTTCGCGGTGTCGATCTCCAACACCATGACGTCGACTTCCTGCGAGGTCGAGACGATCTTGCCCGGATGGACGTTCTTCTTGGTCCAGGACATTTCGGAGACGTGGACGAGGCCCTCGACCCCAGCTTCCAGTTCCACGAACGCACCGTAGTCGGTGATGTTCGTGACACGGCCCTTGTGGACCGAGCCGATCGGGAACTTGTCTTCGACCGAATCCCACGGATCGGACAGAAGCTGCTTCATGCCGAGCGAGATGCGGTGGGTGTCCTTGTTGATCTTGATCACCTGGACCTTCACGGTCTCGCCAATCGACAGGATCTCGGACGGGTGGTTCACGCGGCGCCACGCCATGTCGGTGACATGGAGCAGGCCGTCAACGCCGCCGAGATCGACGAACGCACCGTATTCGGTGATGTTCTTGACCACGCCGTCGACCGTCTGGCCTTCCGACAGGTTGCCGATGACCTCGGCACGCTGTTCGGCGCGGCTCTCTTCGAGGATCGCGCGGCGCGAAACGACGATGTTGCCGCGGCGGCGGTCCATCTTCAGGATCTGGAACGGCTGCTTGAGACCCATGAGCGGGCCGGCATCGCGCACCGGACGGACGTCAACTTGCGAACCGGGCAGGAACGCGACAGCGCCGCCGAGATCGACGGTGAAGCCACCCTTGACGCGGCCGAAGATGGCGCCGTCGACGCGCTCTTCGCTGGCATAGGCCTTTTCGAGACGGTCCCACGCCTCTTCGCGGCGGGCTTTCTCGCGGCTGATGACGGCTTCGCCACGGACGTTCTCGACACGGTCGAGATAGACCTCGACCTCGTCGCCCACGGCGATCTCGGCGTTCTCGCCGGGATTTGCGAATTCCTTGAGGTCGATGCGGCCTTCCATCTTGTAGCCGACATCGATGATGGCTTGGCCCGCCTCGATGGCGATGACCTTGCCTTTGACAACCGAGCCCTCTTCGGGGGTGTCGATCTCGAAGCTTTCCTTGAGGAGGGCTTCGAATTCCTCCATCGTCGCTTTAGCGCACATGCGTTCAGTTTTCCTTTTCAACATGATTATCTGGCCATGCGGTTGGCTCCGCCGGTCTTTCGTTGCATACGACCAAAGGGGCCACGGCATGGCCGGACCCTTCGGACCGCGTCCCTATAGGGGGGAATCGCCGCTGCGGCAAGGGTTCTGTGGCTGTCGGCGCCGTCACCGGCCGCCGTTCCGCTCACTCGCAGATGCGCGACACCAGATCGTAGCGCGGCACGGGGTATTCGCGCGGCCCGTCGGTCGGCAGCGCCGTATCCGGCTGCCAGACCGGGGACCACGGCAGATTCACGCTGTCGGGGTCGAGCGCAAAGCGCTGGCAAATCGCGAAGTCCCGTGTGGTTACATCGCCAAGGTTGCGGAGGTCGACAAGATGGCCCACCCTTTTCGTCGCGGTGGCGCCGAAGGCCAAAGGCGGGTCGAGTACAAACCGCCGCGTCGCGGGACCGAAGAGCGCCGCTTCTCCGCGCCAGTCGGTCCCCGAGGCAAAATGCAGCTCGAACAGGCCGGGCGGGACGAGGACGCGGAAGAACTCACCACCCCGGATGTAGGCCGCCAGAACGTCTTGCCCGGTTCCCATGTCGCGCAAGTGCAGCAGGTAGTCCGCGCCAGCGACCGTCTTGATCTGGAGCGGGAGCTTCGCCGGAAGGCCGGAACGGTTCCACATCAGCCCTTCCGGACGCTCCGCCGCCTCGCCGGGGAGGACGAGCGCCAGCCAGAAGAGACAGACCCCGAAGACACGCCACATCGTCCCGATATGGGAATCGGCGCCCCTGCCGTCGAGGTCAGCCGAGCCGCGCGGCGACGATGTCGCAGGCCGCGCGGGTCGCGGCCGCGATGCTCAGGTCCGACGTGTCGATCAGCACGGCGTCCACGGCGGGTTTCAAGGGCGCCTCGGCCCGTTCCGAATCCCGCCGGTCACGCTCGATTACCTCGGCCAGGACTTGCGCCTCGTCACCGCCGACTTCCAGCCAGCGGCGGTGGGCGCGGACCTCCGCGCTGGCGGTGACGTAAAGCTTCACCTCCGCGTCGGGGCAGATCACCGTACCGATATCGCGCCCGTCAAGCACGGCGCCGCCCTCGCGCCGGGCAAAGCTGCGTTGAAACGCCACCAAAGCCGCCCGCACCTCCGGGATGACGGCGACCCGGCTGGCCGCCTGCCCTGCCTCCAGCGTGCGGAGGTCGCCGCGGTCCAGATCCTCTTGCGTCAGGCTCTGGGCCGCCGCCACCGGATCGCCGCCCTTGGCGCCGACCGCCCGGTAGAGAAGCCCGGTATCGAGATGGGCGAAGCCGAAATGCGCGGCCACCGCGCGGGAGACCGTCCCCTTCCCCGCCGCCGCCGGCCCGTCGATCGCCACCGTGAAGATCATCGCCACCTCCGTCCAGATCGGCCATAGCGCAGCCGTCCTGCCGGGTCAAACCGCCCTTCGCCCCGGTTCGGGACGACCGGGCAGGATAAGCGGACGATCGGTCATGGGGCGTCCGGACCGGCCACCCTATCTGCATCGGACCGGGGCCGCTCCCGCCCCGGCAGCCATGAAAGGAAACGATATGAAACGCACTCTCCTCCTCGCCGCTCTGACCGCGGCGCTTCCCGTTCTCGCCGCGCCCGCCTTCGCGGCGGATGAGTTGAACATCGCGCCCGGCCTCTCCTACGCCGGCGCGCCCGTGGGTCTTCACGGCGCCGACCCGGTCGCCCTGGTGACCGGCACGGTCGTCACCGGCGAGGGTGAGTTCTCCTCGGTTCTGAACGGGGCCGCGTATTACTTCGCCTCGGCCGGGAACAAGGCCGCCTTCGACGCCAATCCCGCGGCGTTCGAGCCGCAGAACGGCGGCTTCTGCACCTACGGCGTCGCGGTCGGCAAGAAGTTCGACGGCGATCCGCGCCATTCGGTCGTGCATGAGGGCAAGCTCTATGTCTTCCTCAACGCGAAGACGCGCGAGCTGTTCCTCGAAGACGTGGCCGGCGCGCTGAGCAAGGCGACGGAGAACTGGGCGCAGATCGAACACGTCGCGGCGAGCGATCTCTGATGCCAAGCGCGCGCCTCTAGCGGGGCGCGCGCTTCCTGTTGAGCCAGAGCCGCAGGAGCGCCGCGAACAGCATGGCGAGGAGCAGCCATTTGAGCGTCGTCAATGCGCTCGCCGCCTGTGGCAGGATGTCGGGAAAAGCCCCGTCCGGCCGCTTCAGCATCGCCCGGACCAGCGCGTTTTCAAGGTAATCGACGCCCGCTTCGATGACGGCCAGGGAGCCCAGGCGCCCCGCCAGCCGTTCGGGAGCCAACTGCGCAAAGACCTCGCGGAAACTCAGGCAGAGCATCGCCGGGAAGAGAAGGTCGAGCGGTTGAACCACCCAGAGATAGCGCCAGCGGGCCGCTTCCCCGAGCGAGGCGAGGAACGCCCGTGCCTCTGCCGGCCCATAGGGCAATCTCGGCGCATCGAAGAGGCAGACGCTCCATGTGGTGCAGTTCCACAGGCTGAGCGCGACCATGACCAGCCAGACGAGCGCCGTCGCGACGACAAGCGCGCGTCCGCCGCTGTCCGTCACCGGCCCGTCCGCGCGATCTGGGCGCCGAGCCCGGACATCAGATCCTCGAAGACCGGGAAGGACGTGGCGATGGGGCTGCCGTCATCGACGCTCACGGGTTGTTTCGCGGCGAGGCCGAGGACGAGGAACGACATCGCGATCCTGTGGTCGATATGGGTGGCGCAGGTCGCGCCGCCCGGCACGCCGCCCGCCCCCAGCCCGTGGACGATGAGGACGTCCTCTTCCTCCTCGACCCGTACGCCGCAGGCTTCGAGCCCGCGCGCCATCGCGTCGATCCGGTCGCTTTCCTTCACCCGCAATTCCTTCACGCCGCGCATCACGGTGGTGCCTTCCGCGCAGGCCGCGACGACGGACAGGACCGGGTATTCGTCGATCATGCTTGCCGCGCGCTCCTCCGGCACCTCGATGCCCTTCAACGTGGAGAAGCGGACACGAAGGTCGGCCACTGGCTCGCCACCCTCCTCGCGCGGGTTCTGGAACGCGATATCCGCCCCCATCTCGACGAGCGTGGTGTAAAGCCCGTTGCGCGTCGGGTTCTGGCTGACCCCCGGCACGAGGATGTCGGAACCCTCGACGATCAGCGCCGCGCAGACCGGGAAGGCGGCAGAGGACGGGTCGCGCGGCACGGCGACGGTCTGGGGCTTCAGTTCCGGCTGGCCAGTCAGCGTGATGACGCGACCTTCGGATGTATCCTCGACCGTCAGGTCGGCGCCGAACCCCCTCAGCATCCGTTCGGAATGGTCCCGCGTCGGTTCCTTCTCGATCACCACGGTCTGGCCCGGAGCGTTCAAGCCCGCCAGAAGCACGGCCGATTTCACCTGCGCCGAGGGCACCGGCACCGTGTAGCGCACCGGCACCGGATCGGCGGCGCCGACGACGGTCATCGGCAGGCGCCCGCCGGTCCGGCCATAGGCCCGCGCCCCGAAGAGCGCAAGCGGATCGGTGACCCGCCCCATCGGGCGCTTGCGAAGCGAGGCATCGCCGGTGAAGGTCGCGGTGACGGCGCTTGTCGCCATCGCCCCCATAATCAGCCGCACGCCGGTGCCGGAATTGCCGCAGTCGATCACGTCAGCGGGCTCGGAGAAACCGCCGACACCGACCCCGTGCACGGACCATGCCCCCTCGCCCGTCCGCGTGACCTCCGCTCCGAAAGCGCGCATCGCCCTTGCGGTATCGAGCACATCCTGCCCTTCGAGAAGCCCGGTCACCTTCGTCTCTCCGACCGACAGCGCGCCGAGGATCAGCGCCCGGTGCGAGATCGACTTGTCGCCCGGCACCTCGGCCACGCCCTTCAGCGGCCCGGACTTACGGGCGGTCATCGCAACAGGCTCACCGTGGCCGGACATGGGTCTCTCCCTCGCAAAATCGCCTCGCTGATAGCGCAAGCGCCGGGGGCGGTCCATGCCCCACGCGGCGTCTTCGTCGCGAAAATGCCCCTGCCGGAGGCATCCGCGCTCAGACCCGGCGGAACGTCAGGTAGTGCGGCACCCGGCCCTCGCGGAGCGCCTTCTGCTCGTAGCGGGTGGACAGCCAGTCGTCCCACGCCGCACCGCTGTCGTTCACGAGTTCGAAACCGGCCTTCGGCACCTCGATCCGGGTCTGCCGGACATAGTCGGGTATGTCGGTCGCGACCCGGAATTCGGCCCCCGGCGCCATCACCCGCGCAAGGGGCAGAAGATGCTCTGCGGTCACGAAGCGGCGGCGGTGATGGCGGCGTTTTGGCCAGGGATCGGGATAGTTGAGGAAAGCCTTGGCGACGGAGCCTTCCGGCAGCACTTCCATCAGGTCGCGCGCGTCGCCGGGGTGGACGGCAAGGTTGGTCACGCCCGCCGCGCGGATCTTGCCGAGAAGCATCGCGACGCCGTTGATGAAGGGCTCGCAGCCGATGATCCCTACGCCCGGATACCGCGCCGCCATGTGCACCAGATGCTCGCCGGCGCCGAACCCGACTTCGAGCCAGACCGGCCGGTGGTCGCCGAAGATCTCCGCCGGGTCGATCAGCGCCCGCTCGGGGTTCTCCTCGCGCGTCACGCCCCGCGGGCGCAACGTGTCAAGATCCTCGGACAAATAGGTCTTCTGGCTTGCGCGCATCGACTTGCCGCGAATGCGGCCGTAGAAGTTGCGCCATTCCGGCTGGATCTTGCTGTCGTCTGTCATCGTCTCGGAGCCCCGAAGTGGTCGGCGGCGTCTAGCGGGCCAGACCTGCCCCGGTCAACCCCGGCCACGGTAGGGCTGCACGCCCTGGTCGGGAATCCAGACGCCCTCCGGCGCTGCGCCGGTCTGCCAGAAGACGTCGATCGGGATGCCGCCGCGCGGATACCAGTAGGCACCGATCCGCAGCCATTCGGGGTCCAGCAGGTCGACGATCCGCTTGCCGATGGCGATGGTGCAATCCTCGTGGAAGGCGCCGTGGTTGCGGAAGGAGAAGAGGTAGAGCTTGAGGCTCTTGCTTTCCACCAGCCAGTCGCGCGGGATGTAGTCGATCACGATATGCGCGAAGTCCGGCTGCCCCGTCATCGGGCAGAGCGAGGTGAACTCGGGCGCGGTGAAGCGCACGACGTATTTCGTGCCCGAATGTCCGGCAGGCACCTTCTCCAGCACGGCATCTTCCGGCGAGGCCGGCTGCGTCACCTCGGCGCCAAGTTGCGACAGACCGGAAACGTCGGTCTTGGGCATGGGATCTTCCCTTCCGAAAAGGACAAGGCGGGCACGATGGCCCGCCCTGCCGCCAATAGGTGCATGCCGTCCGCGGTCGCTGCGGCGCGCGGTCCGTTGCCTTATACCGCCTTCTTCAGCGCCTCGACCAGATCGGTTTTTTCCCAGCTGAAGCCGCCATCGGCCTCCGGCGCGCGGCCGAAATGGCCATAGGCGGCGGTGCGCTGGTAGATCGGCTTGTTGAGGTCGAGATGGGTGCGGATGCCGCGCGGCGTCAGGTCCATGACCTTCGCCACCGCTTTTTCGATTTCCGCCTCGGTCACCACGCCTGTGCCGTGGGTGTCGACGTAGATCGACAACGGCTTCGCCACCCCGATCGCGTAGGAGAGCTGCAAGGTGCAGCGGCTGGCCATGCCCGCCGCGACCACGTTCTTGGCCAAGTAGCGCGCGGCATAGGCGGCCGAGCGGTCGACCTTGGTGGGGTCCTTGCCGGAAAACGCGCCGCCACCGTGAGGGGCCGCCCCGCCATAGGTGTCGACGATTATCTTGCGCCCGGTCAGGCCCGCGTCGCCATCAGGCCCGCCGATCACGAACGTCCCGGTCGGGTTGACCCACCATTCGGTCTTCTCGGTCAGCCAGCCCGCGGGCAGGACCTCGCGGATATAGGGCTCCACAATGGCGCGGATGTCGTCGGAGGTCTGGCTTTCGTCGGCATGCTGGGTGGAGAGGACGAGCGATGTCACCTCGACCGGCTTGCCATCCTCATAGCGCAGCGACAGCTGGGACTTGGCATCGGGGCGCAGCGTCGGCTCGGCGCCGGATTTCCGCGCCTCGGCCAGCCGGCGCAGGATCGCGTGCGCATACTGAATCGGCGCCGGCATGAGTTCCGGCGTCTCGTCCACCGCGTAGCCGAACATGATGCCCTGGTCGCCCGCGCCGTCCCGGTCGACGCCTTGTGCGATATGCGCCGACTGCTCGTGCAGGAAGTTCAGGACATGGCAGGTGTTCCAGTGGAACTTCTCCTGCTCGTAGCCGATATCCTTGATACAGTCGCGGGCGATCTGGCCGATCCGGCCCATGTAATTCTTCAGACGTTCCTGATCCGACAGACCGACCTCGCCGCCGACCACGACCATGCCCGAGGTCGCAAAAGTCTCGCAGGCGACGCGGGCATTCGGCTCCTCGGCGAGGAAAGTATCGAGGACAGCATCGGAAATGCGGTCGCAGACCTTGTCGGGGTGGCCCTCCGAAACGCTTTCGGAAGTGAAGATGTAGTTCTGGCGGGTCATGAAAGTGCTCCATTGGGGTTACCCCCGCCACGCCAGGAAGCCGTTGTGGCGGTTCGATGAGACTGCGTAGCCGCAGGCAGAGGCGGGGTCAACGTGATTGTCGCCACCGGGCCGCCGCGAGCGCCAATAGCGACAGAGTCAGCAGGATTGTTGCCGGCAGATCGCCCGAGCGCGCATAGACCGTCGGGGCGAGTGCCGGCGGCACATCGGCGTCGATCCAGCCTTCGGTGTTGAGCGGAACCGTCTCCAGCACCCTGCCTTTGGCGTCGATCACCGCCGTCACCCCGGTATTGGCGGCGCGGAGAAGCGGCAATCCCTGCTCGACCGCGCGAAGCCGCGCTTGCGCCAGGTGTTGGTAGGGGCCGGCGAGGTTGCCGAACCAGCCGTCATTCGTCACTTGCAGCACCCAGTCGGCGCGGTCCGGCGCGCTCGACAGGTCCTGGGGAAAGACCGCCTCGTAGCAGATGAGCGGCAGCACCTTGCCAGCCCGGCCAAGATCGAGGGTCCGCGCGCCCGGCCCGGCGGTATAGCCGTAGCCTTCCTGCGCCGCAAAGGCCGCGATGCCGAACTTCGCCGCCAGTTCGGCGAGCGGGACGTATTCGCCAAAGGGGACGAGGTGCCACTTGTCGTAGATGCCGATGATGCGCCCGTGCCCGTCGGCGACGACGAGGCTGTTGAAAAAGCGCGCGCCCTCGATCCGCTGGATGCCGGTCGCGACGGGAACCCCGCCGGAGGCCACGGCGACCTCGTCGGCGAAGAAGGTGCCGGAGCGTTCGAGAAGGTAGGGCACCGCCGTCTCCGGCCACACGATCAGGTCGAGCGGTTTTTCCGCCGGCGCGGCGCTGGCCGTCAGCAGCCGGTCGAGGAAGACCTTCCACATGTCGCCCTGCCATTTCAGGTGCTGGTCCGCGTCGGGCTGGACGAGACGCACCCGGATCGCCGGATCTCGGGGCGTTTCCGGCATGTCCAGCCGATGAACACCGCCGGCCCAGATCCCGCCCAGCGCCAGGGCGGAGAGCCCGGCGAGGCCCATCCGACCGGCCAGCCCCCGCGCGAGAAACGGGGCCGCGACGGCCAGCGTCGTGATCAGCGTGAGGCCGATGGGTCCGATCCAGGCCGCCGCCTGCATCACCGGTGTGCCGATCCAGACATGGCCGATCAGTGCCCAGGGAAAGCCGGTGAAGAGATAGGTCCTAAGAAGGTCCGTCGCCGCGAGGCCAAGCGCGAAGCCCAGCGCCCGCGCCCCGCCGCCCGGCCCGAGCGCCGCGATCCCGGCCGCGAGCGCCCAGAACAGCGCCATGCCGACCGCCATGAAGACGAGCGCGAAGGGCGCCATCCAGCCGTGGCGGGCGACGTCGATCAGAAAGGGCTCGACGATCCAGAAGAGGCATGCCGCGAAATAGCCGGTGCCGCCGGTCCAGCCGAGCCAGACGAGGCGGGTCGTCCGCCCCTCTCCGGCGATGAGCGCGGTGAGAAGCCCGAGTGCGGGCAGGGCGATCCACCAGAAATCCCAGGGCGCCTGCCCCGCCGCGACGCCGGCGCCGAAAAGCGCGGCGAGTACCATTCGGCGCGCCGAAGGCCGGGCCGCGCGCCCGAAGAAGCGTCCGGGATGAAGGCGCATGGTCAGCGCTTGGCCTGCGGCAGGCGCACTCTCAGTCGCTTGATCCGGCGGGGATCGGCGTCCATCACCTCGAACTCGGCGCCGCTTTCATGCGGGATCACCTCGCCGCGCGCCGGCACCCTTCCGACCAGCATGAAGACGAGGCCACCCAGCGTGTCGATCTCTTCATCCTCTTCCTCGCCCGCAAGCTTGAGGCCGATCTGGGCCTCGAAATCGGCAAGCGGCGCCCGCGCCTGCACGATGTACTGTCCCGGCTTTTCCTCGTTCCAGAGGCCATCCTCCGACGTGTCGTGCTCGTCCTCGATCTCGCCGATCACCGTCTCGATCAGGTCCTCGATCGTGACGAGGCCATCGACGCCGCCGTATTCGTCGATGACGAGCGCCATGTGGATGCGCTCGGACTGCATCTTCTGCAGAAGAACCCCGATCGGCATCGACGGCGGCGCGTAAAGCAGTGGCCGCAGCATCTTCCTGAGATTGAAACGGGGCTTCGGGTCGGTAAATGCCTGTTCGAGCGCGAGATCCTTGAGGTGTATGAGCCCCAGCGGACTGTCGAGCGTGCCCTTGAAGACGGGGAGCCGCGAGAAGCCGCTTTCGCGGAAATTCGCCACAACGTCGTCGAGAGAGGCGGTCACCGGCACCGCGACGATCTCGGCCTTGGGAATCGCCACGTCCTCGACCCGCATGCGGCGCAGGTTGCCGATGCCCGGCAGGGGCTGGGTTGACGAAACGCGGGCGTTGTCCTCTTGGGCCTCCACCGTCTCGCCGGCATCAGTCTCGGAGGGGGTGAAGGCGTCGATGATGCGGCCGAAAAAGCCACGTTGCCCGGTACTGTCGGAGGGGTCGGGCGCGTCCTGCGCCACCGTAGACCCGTCTAAACTGTCGCCCATTGGTCCTTTCCAGATATCCCGCGCGGCACCGCCGCCGGTTCACTCATATGGGTTCTTGAAACCCATTTTGACAAGTATGCGAATTTCCGCGCCCTCCATCAGCGCGGCATCGCCGTCGCGGACGTGATCGTAGCCGAGCAAATGCAACACGCCATGAACCAGAAGATGCGTGACATGCTCTTCCACCGGCTTGCCCTGCTCTTCCGCCTCGCGGATGCAGGTTTCCCAGGCAATGGCGATGTCGCCCAACTCCTCCGGCATGTCGGCCGGGCCGGGGCGCGGACGGTCCGGCGCGCCGCCATCGGCCTCTGCCCCGCGCTCGTCCGACGGCCAGGACAGCACGTTTGTCGGCTGCGGCTTGCCGCGGAAATCGGCGTTGAGGTCGGCGATGCGCACATCGGCGCAGCCGAGAAGGCTGATCGCAAACCCCGCATCCGGCAGCGCCTGGTCTTCCATCACCGCACGCGCCGCACGTTCGGCCAGCGCGCCGAGCCCCACGGACTGCCAGCGCGCGTCTTCGATCAGTGTTTCAACCAGTGGCTCCATCGTCGCGGTCATAAGCCTCGATGATGCGGGCCACAAGCGGGTGGCGCACAACGTCCTTCGCGGTGAAATAGTTGAAGCTCACGCCCTTCACGCCGTCGAGGATGCGTTCGGCGTCGGACAGGCCCGAGAAGACCCCCTTCGGCAGGTCGACCTGGGTACGGTCGCCGGTGATCACCATCCGGCTGCCTTCGCCAAGCCGGGTCAGGAACATCTTCATCTGCATCGTCGTCGCGTTCTGCGCCTCGTCGAGGACGACGAAGGCGTTGGACAGCGTCCGCCCGCGCATGAAGGCGAGGGGGGCGATCTCGATCCGCTTTTCCTCGATCAGCTTCAGGACCTGCTTGGCCGGCAGGAAGTCGTTCAGCGCGTCGTAAAGCGGCTGCATGTAGGGATCGACCTTCTCCTTCATGTCGCCGGGAAGGAAGCCGAGCCGTTCGCCGGCCTCGACCGCCGGGCGCGACAGGATAATCCGGTCGACATGGCCGCCGATCAGCATCGTCACGCCGACGGCGACGGCCAGATAGGTCTTGCCGGTGCCCGCCGGGCCGATGCCGAAGGCGAGCTCATGCTGGAAGAGGTTCTTGACGTAGGCCTTCTGCGCCTCGGTGCGCGGCTCGACCTGCTTCTTGCGGGTGCGGATCTCGAATCTGCCTCCCGCGAACATCTCCAGCTGTTCGTCGAGGCTTTGCGGCGCGGCCGGACCGCTTTCGCCCATGCGGATCGCCGCGTCGATCTCGCCCGCGTCGATCGGGCGCCCGGTTTCGAGCTTGCCGTAGAGGGTTTGCAGAACCGCCGCCGCGTGGCCGCGCGCCTCCGCCGATCCGACCACCGCGATCTGGTTGCCGCGGCGCAGGATATGGACCCCGAGTTGATGTTCGATCTGTGCCAGGTTGCGGTCAAACTCGCCGCACAGGTCAATCAACAGCCGGTTGTTGGGAAATTCCAGAAGCGTCTCGTGCAGATCTTCGGGATGCGGCGGCGGGGTCAAGGCGCTGATGCCCAAGCAAATCTCCTTTGACAGGCGGTCATGCGGAAATGGTGCCCCTGTCGACGTCACAACGCAAGTATAGCCTGTCGATATTGGCAGGAATGTGAAAAAAACCGCCAACGGCCGGTTGGCCGTGGCGGTTTCGCATCATTTGCAGGCTCAGATCGGATCGGGGATGGTCGAACCGCGCTTGTGGTCTGCCGCATAGCCTCGCGGCAAGACGCCCGAACAGACCCTTTCACCCGTCTTCGGATCGAGGCGGAGAACCGAATAGCCCTCGATCCCGTCATCCGCCATCCAGACGTCGCAACCGTCGGGGTCGACATAGACGCCCCATTTGACCTTCTCGGCCAGTTGCCCGCTGTCGACGAAACGGTCGACGCTGTGGTCGGTCTTCACGCAGCCGGCGAGGGCGGCGGCGGCGAGGCCCAGCAGAACGATACGCGCGCTCATCTCAGTACCCTCCGATTTCGCGGTAGCAGACGATCTCCACCCGCCGGTTCTTCTGCATCCCCGCGGCGGTCACGTTCGAGGCGACCGGCATCCGTTCGCCATAACCGTTGACGGCGGCAAGCCGCGCGCCGACCGACCGGGCGACCCGCGCCACCGCGTTGGCGCGGCGCTGCGACAGGCGCATGTTGTATTCGTCCGAGGCGCGGCTGTCGGTATGGCCGTGGATCGCGTAGGAGAAGACGCCCTTCTGCCGGAAGAATGCTTGCAACCGCGCCACCTCCGACGCGCGGATGGTCGCGCTGTCGGTGGCGAAAAGCTGGTCGGCGTTCTCGACCAGACAGCTTTCGACCTGAAGACAGATCGGCTTGCCGTTCCGGTCGGTGCGGTTCCAGGCATAGCCTTCCCAACCGTCGTCGATCATCCAGACCTGGCAGCCGTCCGGCGTCTGCGCCAAAGCCGGTTTGTAACGGTCTGCCTTGATCACCCGCGTTTCGGCCATGACCGGCACGGCCGCCATCGCCCATGCCGCCGCGAGCGCCGCGATGCGCGCGCCTCGTGAATACGATGCTGTCACCCGTTCCCCCACACCCAAATTCTGGCGCCGCAGACCCCAAGCCGCAGCGCTGTCCAATACCCGGCCAGAAGTCTAACAGGGAATCCGGGATTCCGAACCGGGCAATGTGAAGAGATTGTATTTGAAGGCGAAACAGATCCGGCGGTCGCGGCCGACCTTGCCGGAAATGACCGGCAATTGATCAGATTTTCCAGCGATGCCGGGTCAGCGCCCGGCGATCTCTCCGGCGAGGGAGTTCGGCGCGGAGCCGGTGATTCTCACCCTGGCGATGGCGCCGGGGGCGGCATCGGCCGCCACATGGACCGCATGAAGATAGTCGGACTTGCCGACCATCTGGCCCGACAGGCGTCCCGCTTTCTCGAAAAGCACGTTTACCTCGCGCCCGACCATCGCGGCTTGCGCCGCGCGCTGCTGCTCGGTGATCAGCGCCTGAAGCGCCTGAAGCCGGGCATCGGCGACGTCCGCCGGCACAGGCGACCTTTCGGCGGCGGGCGTGCCGGGACGGGCGGAATACTTGAAGGAATAGGCCATGCCGTAGTTGACGGCGCGGATCAGCTCCATCGTGGCATCGAAATCGGCGTCGGTCTCGCCGGGGAAGCCGACGATGAAATCGCCCGACATCATCATGTCGGGCCGGGCCGCACGGATCTTCCCGATCAGGCGAAGGTAGTCCTCGGCCGTATGCTTGCGGTTCATCGCCTTGAGGATGCGGTCCGAGCCCGACTGCACCGGCAGGTGCAGATAGGGCATGAGCTTCGGCTCCTCGCCATGCGCGGCGATCAGGTCGTCTTCCATGTCGTTCGGGTGCGAGGTCGTATAGCGGATCCGCTCCAGCCCGTCGATCTTCGCCAGCGCCCGAACCAGCCGCGCGAGCGACCAGTCGCCCCCCTCGCCCGCGCCGTGATAGGCGTTGACGTTCTGGCCGAGCAGCGTGATCTCGCGCACACCCTTCTCCACCAGTCCGCGCGCCTCGGCCAGGATCCGGTCGGCGGGGCGCGACACCTCGGACCCGCGCGTGTACGGCACGACGCAGAAGGCGCAGAACTTGTCGCAGCCCTCCTGCACGGTCAGGAAGGCGGTCGGCCGCGCCGATGCCCTGGGCCGGTCCGGCAGATGGTCGAACTTGTCCTCTTCGGGGAAGTCGGTATCGACCGACTTTTCCCCGGCCTCGGCGGCCTTCGCCATCGCCGGCAGCCGGTGATAGCTTTGCGGGCCGACGACGAGATCGACAAGCGGCATCCGCCGCAGGATCTCCTCGCCCTCGGCCTGCGCCACACAGCCCGCGACCCCGATCTTCAGGTCGGGCTTGTCGGCCTTCAGCGGCCGAAGCCGGCCAAGATCGGAATAAAGCTTCTCGCTCGCCTTCTCGCGGATGTGGCAGGTGTTGAGAAGCACCATATCCGCGTCCTCGACCGTTTCGGTCGTGACATAGCCCTCGGCGCCCATGGCCTCGGCCATGCGCTCGCTGTCGTAGACGTTCATCTGACAGCCATAGGTCTTGATGAAGAGCTTCTTCGGCAAGGCAGCCGCCTGTTCCTTGGGGTTGCGCGGGGCTTCCTACACCCATTCGCCGGGTGGCGACAACTCCTCAGACGCCACCGGCAGGATTGCAATCCGGGCGGCCTTCGCCGAATCTGCCAGAAAACGACACCGGAAGGGCCCGATGCACTTCGCCTCGCTGAACGACCTCCTCGCCAAGGGCGCGGGGCTTCTGGCCAAAGGGCCGGTGGCGCTCGTCTTTGCCGAGGACGCGGTGGAGATCGCCTCGACCGTCACGCATCACGCGGCGGCGGGGTTCCGCGAGGTCGTGGTCTTCCTGCCCGAGGGCATCGACATCCCCGCGACGGTCGAGGCGGCGGCGCAATGGGTGCGCCACGACACGCACGCGCCGCAGGCGCTGGAGACGGCGGTCAATGCGTTGATCGCGATCGCCCCGGCGACGACCTGGCTTTATTACTGCTACAACGCGGAATACCTCTTCTTCCCGTTCTGCGAGACACGCAGCGTGGGCGAGTTGCTGACCTTCCATGCCGAGGAGCGGCGCGACGCGATGCTGACCTACGTGGTCGACCTCTACGCGCCCGACCTCGGCCGCGCGCCGAATGCCGTCAGCCTCGACGAGGCGATGCTCGACCGCTCGGGCTACTACGCGCAGGCGCGGCGCGATCCGGCGAACCACAACCATCCGAAAGAGCGCCAGCTCGACTTCTTCGGCGGCCTGCGCTGGCGGTTCGAGGAGCATATCCCGAAAGCCCGGCGCAAGATCGACCGGATCGCGCTCTTCCGGCCGCAGGCGGGGCTCAGGCTGCGGCCGGATCACACGTTCAGCATCGAGGAATACAACACCTATGCCTGCCCTTGGCACCATAACCTCACAGCTGCGGTCGCCTCGTTCCGCGCGGCAAAGGCGCTGGCGACAAATCCCGGTTCGAAATTCGATATCCAGGGCTTCACCTGGCGCAATTCGGCGAAGTTCGACTGGCATTCGCAGCAGCTCATGGATCTGGGGCTGATGGAACCGGGGCAATGGTTCTGACGCCGCCCGCCCCGGCAACGGTGCTAGACGCATGATGGCACCGTATTTCCTTGCGAACTACTTCATCGCCCTCGTGATCTTTTGCCTCGTCGGCGGCTACGTTCTGGCTGCGCTGATCCTCGCCCCGTTCGGCAGGACCATTCATCTGAAGATCGTCGACGTATGCGCGGCGCTGCTGGCAGCCGAGTATCTGTATTCCGAGGGCAGGAACTGGATACGCGGCGCCGATTTCCGCTACTCGTTCGACGGTGCCACGGTCTATGTCACCGATCGCGGTCCGATTGAGTTCGAGCAGGTAGAGCGCAGCGATCTTCTGGAAACGTCATTCGGAGACGGGGCCGACCTGCACAGGATCGGGTTTGAAATCGAGGGAGCCGCCGAAACGGTGCGCAACTATTCCGACCTGTATCGGCATTGTCCTTCCGTGCCGTCAGACCACGAACTGGAGGAGTTCATCGACGCCAAAGGCGCAGGTCGCTGCCCGAACGTGCGGCCGGGAGGCACACGCTATTTCAGATCCACGAACACCCCCGCGGTTCATCTGGATTGCCCGCCGATCAGGGCGGGCAAACACCAACCCGATGGTGCGAAATTCTGCCGGATGAGATTCACCCACGGACAATTCGATGTCCGGGTTGTGATGTGGGAGACACCGCGGTCACTCTGGGCACGGACACGCGATCACGTCATCGCCATCCTCGATCAGTCCTTCAGGGTCGAGTTCGACGGCTGATCTCGGCGTCAGCCGCCTGTCTTCTTGAGACGGATCACCACGTCCACCCGCGCGAGTTCCGCCCCTTCCGGCAAAGCGGGCAGCCGGGCGATCTTCAGATCCTCGGCCGGGGCGTCGACAAGCCGCCCCTCTTCCTCCCAGAAGAAATGCGGGTGATCGTCAAGCCGGGTGTCGAAGTAGCTGCGCGAGCCGTCGACGGAAATCTCGTTGACCAGCCCGGCCTCGCAGAAAGCGCGGAGCGTATTGTAGACGGTCGCAAGGGAGACGGGCTCCCCGGCCCGGGTCGCGGCGGCATGCAAGCCTTCGGCCGTTACGTGCCGGTCCTTGCCATCGCCGACCAGAAGACCCGCCAGCGCCAGGCGTTGCCGCGTCGGCCGCAACTCCGCCTGCGCGAGCCAGCGCATGCCGCGTTCCTCCACCGTCGCGTCGGTTTCCGTTTCGGTCACGCTCCCGGGCCCCTTTCATCTTTGCGGTTGAATATATAGGCCCCGGAACCGGCAAATTTCAATCCATTTTCCCTTGTGCGCCCGGCCGGGCTGCGCACTTGCCCTGATGCGGAGGCGGGTGATAGAGGGAATAAAGACAAGAACGCCGAAGGGGATGGGCGGTATGACGAGTTTTCCGACACGGTTCGAGAAGGAAGATCTGTTGAAATGCGCGCGGGGCGAGCTTTTCGGCCCCGGCAATGCGCAATTGCCCGCGCCGCCGATGCTGATGATGGACCGGATCACCGACATCTCGGGGGATCGCGGTGAACACGGCAAGGGTCATGTCGTCGCCGAATTCGACATCACGCCGGATCTGTGGTTCTTCGACTGCCATTTCCCCGGCAATCCGATCATGCCGGGCTGTCTTGGGCTCGACGGCCTCTGGCAACTCACCGGCTTCAACCTCGGCTGGCGCGGCTGGGAAGGGCGCGGCTATGCGCTCGGTGTCGGCGAGGTGAAACTGACCGGCATGGTCCGGCCCGACCGCAAGATGCTGACCTACTTCGTCGACTTCACCAAGGCCGTGCAGACCCGCCGGCTGACGATGGGTGTCGCCGACGGGCGCGTTGAAGCGGATGGCGAGACGATTTATCTCGTGAAGGACATGAAGGTCGCGCTCTCGGCGAGCTGACCCTGAAGGAAGGAGTGCGCCCATGCGCCGCGTCGTCATCACCGGGATCGGGATCGTCTCTCCCATCGGCAACAATGCGGCCGAGGTCGAAGCCTCCCTGCGCGCCGGCAAGTCTGGCATCGTCTTCGCGCCGGAATATGCCGAGCACGGCTTTCGCAGCCAGATCCACGGCATGCCGCAGATCGTGCTCGAAGACCACATCGACAAGCGCAACCTGCGTTTCATGGGACCGGGGGCGGCCTACAACTTCCTCGCCATGGAACAGGCGATCGCCGATAGCGGGCTTGAGGAAAAGGACGTCTCGAACGAACGCTCCGGCCTGATCATGGGGTCCGGCGGACCCTCGACCTCGAACTTCTTCCAGGCCCATCAGATCGTAATCGAGAAAGGCTCGCCCAAGCGCATGGGACCATTCATGGTCACCCGCTGCATGTCGTCGACGAACTCCGCCTGCCTTGCGACGCCCTTCAAGATCAAGGGCGTGAACTATTCGATCACCTCGGCCTGCTCGACCTCGGCACATTGCATCGGCAACGGCACCGAGCTGATCCAGATGGGCAAGCAGGACATCGTCTTCGCTGGCGGCGGCGAGGAACTGGACTGGACGCTCTCCTGCCTCTTCGACGCGATGGGGGCGATGTCGTCGAAGTATAACGACACGCCCGAGACCGCATCCCGCGCTTTCGACGCGACGCGCGACGGCTTCGTCATTGCCGGCGGCGGCGGCGTGGTGGTGCTGGAAGAGCTTGAACACGCCAAGGCGCGCGGTGCCAGGATCTACGCCGAAGTCACAGGCTACGGCGCCACATCCGACGGCCACGACATGGTCGCCCCCTCGGGCGAGGGCGGCGAACGGTCGATGCGGCTTGCGGTCTCAACCCTGCCCGAAGGACGCAAGATCGGCTACATCAACGCCCACGGAACCTCGACGCCCGCCGGCGACGTGACCGAGGTGAAGGCGATCCGGCGGGTGTTCGGCGAAGGAGGTGTGCCGCCGATCTCCTCGACGAAGTCGCTGACTGGCCATTCGCTGGGCGCCACAGGCGTGCATGAGGCGATCTATTCGCTTCTGATGCTCAACGGCAATTTCATCACCGCCTCGGCGAATGTCAGCGAACTTGACCCGGAACTGAAACCCGAGGAGATCGCCACCACCTACCGCGAGGGGGTGGAGCTCGATTCCGTCCTGTCGAACAGCTTCGGCTTCGGCGGGACCAATGCCACGCTCCTGATGAGCAAATATCTGGGATAGGCTCACATGGCCGAACTGATGCGAGGAAAGCGCGGGCTCGTTATGGGCGTCGCGAACGAACGCTCCATTGCCTGGGGCATCGCCGCCGCGCTCGCCGCCGAAGGGGCGGAGCTGGCCTTCTCCTACCAGGGCGAGGCGTTCGGCAAACGGGTGGAACCCTTGGCCGCGTCCGTCGGGTCGGATTTCCTCGTCAACGTGGATGTCACGGATGACGCGAGCCTCGACAGCTGTTTCGCAACGCTGAAGGACCGCTGGGGGCGCCTCGATTTCCTGATCCACGCGATTGCCTATTCCGACAAGAACGAGCTGACCGGCCGGTTCATCAACACCAGCCGCGAGAACTTCAAGACATCGCTGGCGATCTCCTGCTTTTCCTTCATCGACGTGGCGCGGCGCGCCTCCCAGTTGATGCCGGAGGGCGGAAGCCTCGTCACCCTGACCTATGCGGGGTCGAACCGGGTGACGCCCAACTACAACGTGATGGGGGTCGCGAAGGCCGCGCTGGAAAGTGCGACGCGCTATCTCGCCAACGATCTCGGGCCGCAGAAAGTCCGGGTCAACGCGATCTCGCCGGGGCCGATGAAGACGCTCGCAGGGGCGGCGATCGGCGGCGCCCGCGCCACTTTCCGCCACACCGAGGCCAACGCGCCGATGCGCGCCAACGCGACGCTTGAGACCATTGGCGGAACGGCGGTCTATCTCTGCTCGGACTACGGCGCCTGCACGACCGGAGAGGTCATCCGCGTCGACGGCGGCTTCCACGTCCTCGGCATGCCGCAGCCGGAAAACCTCTGAGCAGCGCTGTCGGGTCGAAGCCCCGACACAGATCGCCCCCGGCCGGCCCCAGTGCAAAGGGCGGCGCCCGACCTTGGGTGGGCGCGGCGCGAGGTGCGATTTGGGCGCTTTATCGTGCCAAACCCCTCCGACCGAACTTCTGCTGGAACCGTCGCAATGCGCCCTCCCAGGGGGAGGGTCGGGCGCCGCCCGGGCTGGTCGCCCGGGCGAGTGGTGTAGATGGGGCGCCATAGAGCAATTGAATGACCAATCGAGCACGATGCAGCGAATAGGTGTGTCAGATCGGGTCTGAAGAACCGAGTGCGCCGAGACAGATATCGCCGAGCAATTCAGGCGAATGCGTTCAAGAGTTCCAATCAGAATTGGTTTGATGCAAGAATGCCTTCGAGAGGGTTCACCTCAGTTGGCGTATTTCGTTGTGATGATTAAAGTTCATATCCACGAAGACGACGTAGGAATACGAAATTTGTATCCGGCGTCTGCCTTGCGCGAGATCAGTGATGATCTTTCGGTGGTGCAAGCCAGTTTCGAAAAAAATCGTTCACCGGATGGCTTGGGCTGGTCTGAAATCCATATTGTGCAGGAGCCGGAGAATTCATTCCTCTCGCTAAACCCAAAACTCGCAGACATCGTCAGCGTGATAGAACTGGAACTTCCGAGAATTGATGAGTTCGAAGTCGGATTTGGCTCCGACAACCCGCTTCACCACTTCGAAAGGGACGCACTATGCTATGGATTTGGTCGCCATCTCTATCTTAAGCTCGATGCCGACGGCGACGATCTGCGGGCGATTTGGTACGAAGCCAGATCGCGTGATCCGGAAGAACTTTTGGCGCTCAGACGTGCGATTGAAGCCGTCGATGGGGTACAGCCGCTAATGCTTGCCGACTACTGGCTGAATCTAGGCGGGTTGGTCCGGGATTCCGAATTTCTTGACAGATACTTCGGAGTCATAAGTGAGGCTGCTGCCAAAAGAGAGGCTGCCATCCAGCCTTCAGGGCCAGAACAATATGCACCCGCCCATAAAATCGGCGGCTGGTTTGCCGGATTGATCAAGAGCGTACTGGGCCGCGTGAGTTAGAGATATACATTTGCGGTTGAACTTATCGCGGAAGATAGGCGCGAACTCCCTTGACACGAGTGTCAGCGCTCTTGGCGCGAATGGCCGCTCCGTCCCGCAAAACCCCACTCACTCCTTCCCCAGCCTCTTTCGCAACCCCTCGCTCTCATCCCGGTACGCCTCCGCATCGCCATACGCAACGAAATTGCCGTAGTGGTCATGCCTCCCGGCCATGCGGCGGGCGTGCTTGATCGGGCACCAGTATTGCTCGGTCCGGCCCGCCACCTCGCGCACGAATGAGATCAGGCCATTGCAATAGCCGCAGTAGATACAGTTCAGCTTCTGCAAGCCGTTCAGATAGGCCAGATGCTGGCGGTCGATGGCGATGTGATCGGCGCGGCGCACCTTCGCGATCCCGTAGACCGGGAAGCAGATCGCCTGGTAGACGCTCACGAACAGGTCGAGAAGCGCGAAGGGGATTATGAGCGCATAGATCACCGGCGCGGTCAGGATGACCATCGGCCGCGCGGCGGCAAGGAACGCGCCCAGTTTCACCCTCAGTGCGCGGTGCCGCGCCAGAACCTCGCGGTCGAATGTGATGCGACCGCGCTCGATCCGGTAACGCAGCCTGGCGCGGCTTTCCTCCAGGTCGGCGTCGATCTCGGCCTCGATGGCGCGGACGGCCTCCTTCAGACGCTCGACGGGGGACGGGATAGTCATTGTGCGCTCCTCATGGCTTCAGCCTGTCGCCTGCCGGGATCGTAGCCCCCCTGACCGGGCGTTTGTCAAACACAGCAGAGGGAAGGGCGCGCATTGTTCCCCGCACATTTCCACCCTTGCCCCTTGCCCTTGCCCGCGCCAGTCTGGGTCCGACAGGGGGCCGCATGACCATTATGACCTGCATCTTCGACGCCTACGGCACGCTCTTCGACGTTGCCGCCGCCGCCCGGCTCGCGGCCGCCGAACCGGGACACGAGGCTTTGGCGGCAACCTGGCCGAAACTGGCCGAGGACTGGCGGCGAAAACAGCTCGAATATACCTGGCTTCGGGCCGTCATGGGCCGGCACACCGATTTCTGGACCGTCACGCAGGACGGCCTCGACTGGGCGCTTGAGGCGGCGGGGCTGTCCGATCCGGACCTTCGCGAACGGCTTCTGGCCCTTTACTGGGAGCTTCAGGCCTATCCGGAAGTGCCCGCCATGCTTGCCGCGCTGAAGGCGAAGGGGCTGGCGACCGCGATCCTCTCGAACGGCTCGCCGGACATGCTCGCCGGGGCGGTCACGTCGGCCGGGATCGGCGCATTCCTGGACGATACGCTTTCGGTCGAGAGCGTCGGCGTCTTCAAGCCCGACGCGCGGGTCTACCGGCTCGTGACCGCGCGTTTCGCCTGTACTCCCGAGAGCGTCCTCTTCGTCTCCTCCAACGGCTGGGACGCGGCGGCGGCCTCGGGCTTCGGCTTCCGCACCGCCTGGGTCAACCGGGCGGGGGCGCCGATGGACCGGCTGCCCGCGCGGCCGCACCACGTCTTGTCCGATCTCACCGCAATCCCGGATATCGCACGCCCATGACGCTCCTTCATTTCACGGCCTCCGACGGCGCCCGCCTTGCCTACCGTGACGAGGGCGAAGGGTTGCCCGTCCTCTGCCTCGCGGGCCTCACGCGCTCGTCGACGGATTTCGACTTCGTCGCACCTCATCTCAGCCATGTCCGGCTGATCCGGGCAGACTATCGCGGACGCGGCGGATCGGAATGGACTGGCGCGGCGAGCTATACGGTCCCGCGCGAGGCGCAGGATGCGCTCGAACTCCTCGACCATCTCGGTCTCGAGCAGGTGGCGCTGCTCGGCACCTCTCGCGGCGGGCTTATCGGCATGATGCTGGCGGCGACCTCGCGACACCGGCTTCTCGGTCTTTGCTTCAACGATATCGGCCCGGTTATCGAGCGGACGGGGCTGGAGAAGATCTTCGACTATGTCGGCCGAAATCCTGCGGCAAAGACGATGGACGAACTCGTGGCGCGGATGCCGAAGGCGATGCCGGGCTTTGCGAACATCCCCGAGGAACGCTGGCGCGCCTTTGCCGAACGGCTCTATGTCGAGGTGCCGGAGGGCCTGCACATCCGCTACGATCCGGAACTGCGGACCAGTTTCCTTGCGGCCTTCGACGGGCCGGAGGTCGACCTCTGGCCCGTGTTCGACGCCTGCGCCGGCCTGCCTCTTGCGCTGATCCGAGGGGCGAATTCCGATCTTCTGTCGGAGGCAACGGCAAAGGAGATGCGGCGCCGGCGGCCGGACATGATCCATGCGAACGTGCCGGACCGCGCCCATGTGCCCTTCCTCGACGAGGCCGAAAGCCTCACCGCCCTTACCGCCTGGCTGGGATTGATGCGATGAACATAGAGATGATCGAGGCCGCAGCCGAACGGTTGAAGGGGCACGCGCTCCGCACCCCGCTTCTTAGCTCACCGTTTCTCGACGAGATTGCCGGACGACGGGTCTTCGTGAAGCCGGAATGCCTCCAGCATACCGGGTCGTTCAAGTTCCGTGGCGGCTGGTCGGCGGTTTCGGCGCTTTCGCCGGAGGCGCGGGCGCAAGGTGTGATCGCGTATTCCTCCGGCAACCACGCGCAAGGCGTGGCACAGGCGGCGCGAGCGCATGGGACGCCTTGCGTGATCCTGATGCCGGCCGACGCGCCGCGGGTGAAGATCGCCAATACCCGCGCACTCGGGGCCGAGGTTGTCCTGTATGACCGCGCCACCGGCGACCGGGACGCGATCGGCGCGGCGCTTGCGGAGGATCGCGGCCTCACGCTGATCAAGCCCTTCGACGAGCCGCAGGTGATCGCCGGGCAGGGCACAACGGGGCTTGAGATCGCCGAACAGGCGGCCGAGGCCGGAGTGACGGAAGCCGAGGTGCTGGTGCCCTGCGGTGGCGGCGGGCTGACGTCCGGCATTGCGCTGGCGCTCGAAGCGAAGGCGCCGGGACTCAGGGTCCGAACGGTCGAGCCGGAAGGCTTCGACGACGTGAAGCGCTCGCTCGCGTCGGGGCGGATCGAACGCAATACGCGGCTCTCGGGGTCGCTCTGCGACGCGATCGTCACGCCGTCGCCGGGCCAGATCACCTTCCCGATCCTCGCCCGGCTTTGCGGGCCGGGCCTTGCGGTGAGCGAGGATCAGGCGCTCGCCGCGATGGCGGCCGCGTTCGCGCGCCTCCATGTGGTGATCGAACCGGGCGGGGCGGTGGCATTGGCCGCTGCCCTTTATCATCCGGGCGAGATCGCGGGCGATGCGGTGATCGTCGTGGCGTCCGGCGGCAATGTCGATGCCGAGATCTACCGCAAGGCGCTCGAACGCTTCGCCACGGGCTGACGAGGGGCGCGGAATACCCGGCCCGCTCTCGTGGCCGGTCACGGCAGATCGAGATCGACCCAGACCAGCCGGTGGCGCGACGCGGCCTCGGCCAGCACAGCCGCATCGCTGCCGGGTTCCGGCCACCAGACCCCCGCCGCCGTCACCTTCAGCGCCGACGAGGGAAGCACATAGTCCACGCGCATGTTGCCCGGGCCCGGATCGTCTGGCCAGTCCGCCGTGTCGAGGGCCGGATCGCCCGATTGCCCGACGTTCGCGCCCCCCTGCCCCGCCGCCGCCACGCCGCCCGTACTCGCAGGTTTCGGATCGCGGAACCGGTCGCCGTTCAGCAACGCCTTTAACGCGTCCGGCTGGCCATCGCCGTCCACGGTGTCGAGATTGGCATCGCCGAGCAGAACCAGCGGCCCTTTCGGTGGGGGATATGGCAAGGCGCCGTCCAGCAGGCGCGACCAGAATGCGGCCTCGTCGTGGTTGCGCCGTCCGTTGCGATCCTCCGGCCCGTCGAAGACCGGCGGCGAGGCATGCCAGGCCAGGAGCGTCAGGGTCCCGCCGCCCGGCAGATCCACCGGAACCGCCCAGTGGCCGGTCGAAGAAAGTCGCTGTACCGTCGATGCTTCGGGCGACAACTCGGCGCCGTCGATCAGCGCGCCGGGCAGATCGCGCCAGAGAAATCCCGAATAGTCCTCTGCCGGCCCGAGAGGCAGGCGCGACAGTATCGCCATTCCCCCCTCGCCCGCGAACCGTC
This sequence comes from Defluviimonas sp. SAOS-178_SWC, assembly GCF_039830135.1. Taxonomy (NCBI): domain Bacteria; kingdom Pseudomonadati; phylum Pseudomonadota; class Alphaproteobacteria; order Rhodobacterales; family Paracoccaceae; genus Albidovulum; species Defluviimonas sp. SAOS-178_SWC. The sequence goes on from NZ_CP156081.1 coordinate 4,014,928, forward strand.
CGAACCCCTGAGCGTCGCCCGGCCCGCCAGTCCGACCGTCGCCGTCGACGTCGATCCCCGTGGCCCAGCCGGTATTCGGCCTGAGCGCGAAACGATGCGGATAGTCCCGGCCCTTGATGGCGATCCGCCCGGCAAAGGCGTTGAGGGCGACAAGGTCGAGGTCGTAGTCGATGCCGGTCAGAAGCAGCACGTCCGGCGCTGCCGCGGCGATCACCGATGCCGCCGCCTCGACCTGGGGGTCAGTGCCCGTGAGTATGTCGCGCAGGAGGAGCCCCGGCCCCTTGCGGGAAAGGTCGGCATTGTAGGTGGCAACGCGCAGCGGTTCGGCCGTGGCAGGACAGGCGGCGATTGCGGCAAGGATCAGGCCGGCAAAAGCTCCGCTTCGGCAGCCACATTGTTCTGCCGGCGCTTCGCCGCGATCATTCCGGCGATACGTCCCATCGCGATGCCGCGCATGAAGAGGGAGGCGGGAAGGAAGGCCCATGCTGTCATCGTCCAGATCAGGGTTTGCGGGCTTTCCAGCGTCACCGGCGAGAAGGCGAGCGAGGCGAGCTTGACCGCGGCAGGGATAAGGAACGGCAGAAGAAAGCCGAGCGCGATGTTGAACCTTGCATCGCGCTGCAGGCGGTCGACCACGTCGCCCCCCGTCGTCGGATCGAAGGTGGGCAGGTTGATCCAGACGTTGAACGTCCCGATCCGGCTCGGCCAGCCGATCATCCGCATCGTCACGACAAAGCCGATCAATGTCAGAAGCGAGATCATGTAGGCGATCCCGGCAGAGGTCCGCACCATGATCAGGTGGCGCGTGCTCATGTCCTCCGGCAGCATCAGCACGACAAGCCGCACCGGGCTGTAGGGCACGTCGATAACCTCGCCCAGCTTGTCGCCGAGGGCCGCGATGAATTCCGTCAGCGTCGTCGGCTCGGTCTGGCCGCGCACGATGGTGGACAGGAGCATCACGGTGATGAAGAGCGACAGGAAGCGCAACCGGTTGAAGGGCGGCGCGTCACGGAACTCCACGAGGCCGGGATAGGTGGAGGCATATTCGAAGAACGTCAGCGCCGCGGCGAAAAGCGCCACCAGGGCGACGATTTGCGTCGTGTCGCTGGAGACATGCGGCAGCATCAGGGACGGTGTCGCGATCAACACCATCACCAGCACTGCGCGCACCAGGGCGCCTGTGAGCTGAGAAATCACTGCCCTACATCCTCAACCTGGCCGGGACCGGTACATTGCCGGGCGCCTTGGACCAACTTGAGCCCGCCAATTGTGGCGAACTGCCTCTTTGTTGCCCAACTTTTGCCCAACTTCGTCTCCCCATCAACGTTTCATTAAGTTAAATCCGGGCATTGGGGCCTTTTCGTGGAAGAACTGGTGCGGCAATGCATCATTTCATGAGCAAGAATCCGCCGACAATCGCGCAACAATAAGGCCGCCCCGAAGGGCGGCCCAAGATGTTGTATTTCAGTGGTTTTCAGACCCAAGGACGAGCCTGGGCCGCCGTCTGTTCGAATGTGTCGATGCTGGAAACTTTCTCCAGCGTCAGGCCGATATCGTCCAGGCCATTGAGGAGACAGTGCTTGCGGAACGGGTCAACCTCGAAGGCGAAGCTCTGCCCGTCCGAGGTGGTGACCGTCTGCGCCTCGAGGTCCACCGTCATCCGCGCATTGGCGCCTTTCCGCGCATCCTCCATCAGGACGTCCACGACCTCCTGCGGCATCACGATCGGCAGGATGCCGTTCTTGAAGCAGTTGTTGTAGAAGATGTCGGCGAAGGAGGTGGAGATCACGCAGCGGATGCCGAAGTCGAGAAGCGCCCAGGGGGCGTGCTCGCGGCTCGACCCGCAGCCGAAATTGTCGCCGGCGACGATGACCTCGGCATTCCGGTAGGCCGGCTGGTTCAGCACGAAGTCCGGGATTTCCTTGCCGTCCAGCGTGAAGCGCATCTCGTCAAAGAGGTTCTTGCCGAGGCCCGAGCGCTTGATCGTCTTGAGGAACTGCTTGGGGATGATCATGTCGGTGTCGATGTTGACCAAGGGCATTGGCGCCGCGACCCCGGTGAGGGTGGTGAATTTGTCCATTGTCGCTCTCCCTTACACCGCTTCCGCCATCAACTCACGCACATCGGTCAGATGCCCCGTGACCGCCGCCGCCGCCGCCATCGCCGGCGACATCAGGTGGGTGCGTCCGCCCCGGCCCTGACGGCCTTCGAAGTTGCGGTTCGACGTCGCCGCGCAGCGCTCGCCGGGCGCAAGCTGGTCGGGGTTCATCGCGAGGCACATGGAGCAGCCGGCAAGCCGCCATTCCATCCCCGCATCGATGAAGATCTGCGCCAGACCTTCCTCTTCCGCCTGCGCGCGCACGAGGCCCGAGCCCGGCACGACCATCGCGCGGATGCCCGGCGCGATCTTCTTGCCCTTCAGGATCTCGGCGGCCGCCCGCAAATCCTCGATCCGGCCGTTGGTGCAGGAGCCGATGAAGACCGTGTCGATCTTGATGTCGGTCAGCCTCTGGCCCGGCGTCAGGCCCATATATTCCAGCGACCGCGCAGCCGCCTCGACCTTGCCGCCCTTGAAGTCTTCCGGCGAGGGCACGGTGCCGGTGATCGGCAGCACGTCCTCGGGGCTGGTGCCCCAGGTGACGACGGGGGCGATATCCTCGCCCTTCAGCGTCACGACCTTGTCCCAATGGGCGTCGTCGTCCGACTTCAGCGTCTTCCACCAGTTCAGCGCGGCTTCCCACTGCGCGCCCTTCGGCGCGTGGGGACGGCCCTGCACATAGGCAAAAGTCTTCTCGTCCGGCGCGATGAGACCCGCGCGCGCACCGCCTTCGATCGCCATGTTGCAGACGGTCATGCGGCCTTCCATGGAAAGATCGCGGATCGCCTCACCGCAATATTCGATGACATAGCCGGTGCCGCCGGCGGTGCCGGTCGCTCCGATCACCGAAAGCGTGATGTCCTTGGCGGTGACACCCGGACGCAAGTGCCCGGTGATCTCCACCTTCATGTTCTTGGACTTCTTCTGGATCAGCGTCTGGGTGGCAAGCACATGCTCCACCTCGGACGTACCAATCCCGTGCGCCAGCGCGCCGAAGGCGCCGTGCGTGGCGGTATGGCTGTCGCCGCAGACCACCGTCATCCCGGGCAGGGTCCAGCCCTGCTCCGGCCCGACGATGTGCACGATCCCCTGGCGGATGTCGTTCACCGGGTAGTAGTTGATGCCGAAATCCTTGGCGTTCTTGTCGAGCGCCTCGACCTGGATGCGGCTTTCCTCGTTCTCGATGCCCTCCGCGCGGTCAGGCGTCGTGGGCACGTTGTGGTCGGGGACCGCGATGGTCTTTTCCGGCGCGCGCACACCGCGCCCCGCCATGCGCAGGCCCTCGAAGGCTTGCGGGCTCGTCACCTCGTGGACGAGGTGACGGTCGATATAGAGCAGGCAGGTGCCGTCGTCCTGGGTATCGACGACATGGGCATCCCAGATCTTGTCATAGAGTGTCTTGGGGGACATGGGTCCTCTCCGGTTCTTGAGAAATCTTGCAAAGGCGACAGGAATGCGGCGCCGATCAAAGTCGGGCCAGCACCGTCATCGTCGCGCCGAAGAACCGCCAGGGCAGGCGCGCGCGGTCGTCCATGTCGAAGAAACGTTTCATAACGGGCGGAGATACACCTTCGCCCCGAGTCCCGCAAGGCCGCGCGTCGGACTTGCCAGCCGGTCCGCGAAGCTGGCACAAAGGCGAAGAGAGCGAAGGGACGTGATGGAAACGGAACTTGAAAGCCTCCTGTCCTCGTTCGCCACGGTCTGGGACACGATCCGGCTCAACCTCCGGCTCCTTCTCCTGCCGCGGCAGCTCGAACAGGTCACGGTCATCCTCGCCTGCGTCGCGCTCGCGTGGTTTGTCACAAGGCGGCTGGAGCCCCGGTTCGACACCTGGATGCGGGGTCTCTCGGGGCGTCCGAAATGGCAACTCCGCTGGCTCGTCGTGCTGCGCAACCGGCTTCAGCTTGGCCTTTTCGCGCTGTTCGCCTGGTCCGCGACCGGCATCTATGCCGCGATCTACGCCTTTCCGTCCCGCCGCTACCTGATCGTCCTGGCCGCCACGATCGCCGCCGCCTGGTTCTTCATCCGGGTCGCCGCCCAGATCGTCAAGAACCGCTTCCTCCGGCAGGTCGTGAGCTGGGGGCTCACCATCTACGCGACGCTCTACTACGCCGGGCTCCTCGACGAGGTGGCGGCCTTCCTCGACGGGATCGCGATCGAATTCGGCGACTTCCGCCTGACGCTTCTCGCGATCCTCAAGGCGGTTCTTGTCACGGGGCTCCTTTTCGCAGGGGCGCGGCTCCTGTCGCGCGGCGCGGCCCAGCGCATCGGGGCGAACGAGGATATCAGCCCCTCGATGCGGGTTCTGACGGTCAAATTCCTGCAGATCGCGCTCTATTCCGCGGCCTTCTTCATCGGCTTGAAGGCGGTGGGCTTCGACCTCACCGGCCTCGCGGTCCTGTCGGGCGCGATCGGCGTCGGCCTTGGCTTCGGCCTGCAGAAGGTCGTGTCGAACCTCGTTTCCGGCGTCATCATCCTCCTCGACAAGTCGATCAAGCCGGGTGACGTGATCTCGCTCGGCGACACGTTCGGCTGGATCGAGGCGCTCGGCGCGCGCTATGTCTCTGTCGTCACCCGCGACGGCAAGGAATTCCTGATCCCGAACGAGGACCTGATCACCGGCCAGGTGGTGAACTGGTCGCATTCGAACCAGTATGTGCGGATCGACCTTTTCTTCGGCACCGCCTATTCCGATGATCCGCACCTCGTGCGCAAGGTCGCGATCGAAGCCGCCTATTCGGTTGGCCGGGTGCTGAAATCCCATCCTGCCGTCTGCCATATCACCGGCTTCGGGGACAGTTCGGTCGACTATATCCTGCGCTTCTGGATCACCGATCCGGCGGAGGGGCTCACCAACGTCAAGGGCAACGTCTATCTCGCGCTTTGGGATGCGTTCAAGGAGCACGGAATCTCGATCCCCTTCCCGCAGCGCGAGGTCAAGGTGCTGCCCGGTTCGGTGCTGGCGACCTCAGGATCGGATCGGCGGGGACAGTAAAGCTCGGCAGGGGCTTGCCAATCGCGGCAATCCACCTCATTCGGGCCACATTGAGATTTTACAATCGCGATGCTACCTTTTACCCATGCCCAGCGCCGGGGCGGGGGCGGCGCGCAACCCAGGAGGACGATGTCCTGTTTCATACTGCAAAGGCGGCCGGATCTTCGGCCGCAGGGCCGGTGCCGATGACGGCGACGCCCACCGAGGTCCAGAGCGACGTGCTGCTCGCGCGGATCCTCGCCTCTCTCGATGACGACAAGGCCGAAGACGTGGTGACGATCGATCTCCGCGGCCGGTCCTCTGTCGCCGATTACATGGTGGTCTGCTCGGGCCGCTCCTCGCGCCAGGTCGGCGCCATCGCCGAAAAGCTGATGGAGCGGCTGAAGCAGGAATTCGGCCGGACCTGCCGTGTCGAAGGCAAGGAGCAGGGCGACTGGGTCCTGATCGACGCCTCCGACGTGGTAGTTCACGTCTTCCGCCCCGAAGTGCGGGAGTTCTACCAGCTTGAGAAGATGTGGATGCCCGCCGGGGCCGGACTGAGCGCCCGGCAGAACTGATGCGGCTGCATATCTGCGCGGTCGGGCGCCTGCGCGCGGGGCCCGAACTCACGCTGATCGACGACTATCTCAAACGGTTCGACCGGACGGGCCGGGCGCTGAGCCTCGGCCCGGTTTCCGTTCACGAGGTCGAGGACAAGAAGGGCGGCGGCATGGAGGCCGAGGCCGATCTTCTCGGCCGCGCCGTGCCGTCCGGTGCTTTCCTCGTGGCGCTCGACGAGCGCGGGCGGCAGATGACCTCGCCAGATTTCGCCAGCACGATTGCCCGAACCCGCGACGGCGGGCGGCAGGACATGGCCTTCCTGATCGGCGGGGCGGACGGGCTGGCGCCCGGCCTTCGCGGCCGCGCCGACATGCTTCTGTCCTTCGGCCCGATGGTCTGGCCGCACATGCTCGTCCGGGTGATGCTGGCCGAACAGCTCTACCGCGCCGCCTCCATCCTTGCCGGTGCGCCGTATCACCGGGCATGACAGACCGGTGCGGAGGGCGCAGAACCGCCCCACGCCTGTCACCGGCAATCCTGATGCCCGGTTGCCGGCGCACCGCGATCGCCCTAGAACTCGGGCCAAAGCCAGAAGGATCGTGCCATGACTGCCCCGCGCCTCGTTGTCCTTTGCATTCTTGACGGCTGGGGGCTCCGGGCCGAAACGACGGGCAACGCGGTGGCCCTTGCGACGAAGCCCACCTTCGACAGGATCATGGCGACCTGCCCGCATGCGCAGCTTGTCACCCACGGGCCCGACGTTGGCCTGCCTTCCGGGCAAATGGGCAACTCCGAGGTCGGGCACACGAATATCGGCGCCGGCCGGATCGTGGCGATGGACCTCGGCCAGATCGACCTCGCCATCGAGGACAGGAGCTTCTTCTCCAACGCCGCCATCACCGCCTTCATCCACACGCTCAAGGCAGATGGCGGCACCGCGCATCTGATGGGCGTGATCTCCGACGGCGGCGTGCACGGGCATATCGACCATGTTCTGGCGGCCTGCGATGTGGTGACGAAGGCCGGCGTTCCGGTCGCGCTCCATGCCGTGACCGATGGCCGCGACGTGCCGCCGCAATCGGCCGACCGCTTCGCCGCCGACCTGATGAAGCGCCTGCCCAAGGGCGCGACTGTGGCCACCGTCACGGGCCGCTACTTCGCGATGGACCGCGACAACCGGTGGGAACGGGTCTCGCGCGCCTACGCCGCGATGGTGCGAGGCGACGGCGTCCCCTCCGCCTCCGCCACCGACGCGGTGGCCGAGGCCTATGCGCGCGGCGAGACGGATGAATTCATCCAGCCCACGGTGATCGGCGACTACAAGGGGGCGAAGGGCGGCGACGGGTTCTTCTGCCTCAACTTCCGCGCCGACCGGGCGCGCGAAATCCTGCTCGCCGTTGGCGAGGACGAGTTCGAGGGCTTCGACCGGGGCGCCCGCCCGCATTGGGCGGCCCTTCTCGGCATGGTCGATTACTCGAAGACTCACGACGCCTTCATGGCCGCCGCCTATCCCAAGCGTCCGGTCGTCAACACGCTCGGCGCCTGGGTGGCCTCGCATGGGCTGACCCAGTTCCGGCTCGCCGAGACCGAGAAATATCCCCATGTCACCTTCTTCCTGAACGGCGGCAAGGAAGCGCCCGAGGTGGGAGAGGACCGCTACATGGCTCCGTCCCCAAAGGTGGCGACCTATGATCTGAAACCCGAAATGTCGGCCAGAGAGGTCACCGACCACTTCGTCGCGGCGATCGAAAAGGGCTATGACCTCATCGTCACGAACTACGCCAATCCCGACATGGTCGGCCATACCGGCGTCCTCGAAGCCGGCATCGCGGCGGTGGAGGAGGTGGACCGTGGCCTGGCCCGCGTTGTTGCCGCCCTCGAAAAGGCCGGGGGCGCGATGATCGTGACCGCGGATCACGGCAATTGCGAAACGATGATCGACCCGGAGACGGGCGGTCCACACACCGCGCATACGACAAACCCGGTGCCGGTAATTCTCGTCGGCGGGCCAGAGGGCGCGACGCTCCGCAATGGCCGCCTCGCCGATCTCGCGCCGACGCTTCTCGATCTCATGGGATTGCCGCTGCCGCCCGAGATGACCGGGCGAAGCCTGATCGGCCGGGTATGAGACGGGCGGCCTTCCTTCTTCTTCTGGCGCTCGGCCTTGCAGCGCCGGTACGGGCCGCCGACCCGGCCGTTCCGGCGGCCGAAGCGGCGGCAACGGAGTTGCGCGCGGCAATCGAGGCGCTGAACAGCGCGGAAGGTTCCCGAAACCGCGTCGCGGCGCTCACGCGCACGATCCAGGCCTATGAGGCCGGCCTCGGTTCCCTCCGTGACGCGCTTCGCCGCGCCTCGGTGCGCGAGGCCGAGATCGGCGCATCCTTCGAGGCGCGGCGGGAGCGGATTGGCCAGATTCTGGGCGTCATGGCAGCGATGGAACGCGACCCGGCGCCCTTGCTGCTGCTGCATCCGGAAGGGCCAATGGGCACGGCGCGGTCAGGCATGATCCTCGCCTCCGTCACCCCCGCACTTCAGCAAGAGGCCGAAGCGCTCAAGGCGCAACTTGAAGAGTTGAAACGCCTCCGCGCACTGCAATCCGACGTGACGGCGACCCTGCAAAAGGGGCTCGTGGCCGCGCAATCGGCGCGCACCGCGCTCAGCCAGGCGGTGCAGGACCGCACCGATCTGCCCGAACGCTTCCTCGAAGATCCCGAGGAACTGACCATCCTCGTCAACAGCGCCGACAGCCTGGACACGTTCGCGGCCGGGCTCGCCTCGATGGAAACCGATATCGGTGCGCCGATGGACGATTTCGAGGGCGCCAGGGGCACGCTGCCGCTGCCGGTCCGCGGTACGCTCCTGCGCAGAGCGGGTGAGGCAGACGCCGCCGGCATCCGCCGCCCCGGCATCCTCATCGCAACCAGACCTGCGGCGCTAGTGACCATGCCCTGGCCCGCGACGATCCGCTACAGGGGCCCGCTTCTCGACTACGGAAATGTGATGATCGTGGAGCCGGCTTCCGGCTATCTTCTGGTCCTTGCCGGCCTCGGTGCCGTCTATGGCAACACCGGCGACGTCATCGAGGCCGGGGCGCCCGTCGGGCTGATGGGTGGCGCGGCGACGGAAAACCTCTCATTTCCCGCCGACGGCCAAGAAGGCGGTGGCGCAGACCGGACGGAAACGCTTTATATAGAACTGAGACAGGGCAAGGAGCCCGTGGACCCGGCCCCGTGGTTCACAGAGACAAGGGAAGACTGAGCGATGCGGAAATTCTTGATGGCCGCCCTCGGCGGCACAGTGGCCGGCGTGGTGCTGACGACGCAGGTGGCAGGCCCCCTCGTCGCGCAGGAGGCCGGCAAATCCTCCACCGTTTACGAACAGCTCGACCTCTTCGGCGATATCTTCGAGCGGATCCGAAGCCAGTATGTCGAGCCAGTGGATGAGGGCAAGCTGATCGAGGCCGCGATCAACGGGATGCTGACGTCGCTCGACCCGCATTCGAGCTACCTTGCCGCCGACGCCTTCGCCGACATGCGGGTGCAGACCCGTGGCGAGTTCGGCGGTCTCGGGATCGAGGTCACCCAGGAAGAGGGCTTCATCAAGGTGGTGTCGCCCATCGACGGCACCCCGGCGGCAGAGGCGGGGATCCAGGCCGGCGACTTCATCACGCATGTCGACGGCGAAAGCGTGCTCGGCCTCACGCTCGACCAGGCGGTCGACAAGATGCGCGGGCCGGTCGGCTCCGAGATCATCATCACCGTCGCCCGCGAGGGCACCGACGAACCCTTCGACGTGTCGATCATCCGCGACACGATCAAGCTCACCGCCGCGCGCGCGCGTCTCGAAGGCAACACGGTCGTGCTGCGCGTGACGACGTTCAACGACCAGACCTACGACAACATGGCCGACGGGCTGAAGAAATCCGTTGCCGATGCCGGCGGGATCGACAAGGTCAACGGCTTCGTCCTCGACCTGCGCAACAATCCGGGCGGTCTGCTGACCCAGGCCATCGCCGTCTCCGACGCGTTCCTCGACAAGGGAGAGATCGTTTCGACCCGTGGCCGCAATCCGCAGGACAGCGAACGCTTCAACGCCGAACCGGGCGACCTGACCGAAGGCAAGCCGATGGTCGTTCTCATCAACGGCGGCTCCGCCTCGGCCTCGGAAATCGTCACCGGCGCGCTTCAGGACCACCGCCGCGCCATCGTCGTCGGCACCAAGTCGTTCGGCAAGGGCTCGGTCCAGACCGTGATCCCGCTCAGGGGCGAGGGCGCCATGCGGCTGACCACGGCGCGCTATTACACGCCGTCGGGACGGTCGATCCAGGCGCTCGGCATTTCGCCGGACATCGTCGTCGAACAGCCGAAACCGGCCCCCGCCACCGAGGAGGAAGAACCTGCCTCGGCCGCGAGCCGGTCGCGCTCCGAGGCTGATCTGCGCGGCGCGATCACCAACGACACGATGACCGAGGACGAAAAGCGGGTCTGGGAAGAAGAACAGACAAAGGCCGAGGAATCCGCGAAACTGCGGCTGGAGGACTACCAGCTCGCCTATGCGATCGACATCCTCAAGGGTCTTTCCGCCATCGCCGCCGCCGAATGACCCCGGACGAGGCCGCCCGGCTGCCCTACCGGCCCTGCGTCGGCGTCATGCTGATCAATGACGCCGGCCTGATCTTCGCGGGACAGCGCAAGGACAATCCCTACCCGGCCTGGCAGATGCCGCAAGGCGGGATCGACAAGGACGAAAAGCCGCGCAGGGCGGCGCTGCGCGAACTTTGGGAAGAGACCGGGGTGACGGAGGACCTTGTCGAATTCGTCGCCAAGGCGCCGGACTGGGTGCTCTACGACCTGCCGCCCGAGCTTCTGGGGCAGGTCTGGGGCGGCAAATACCGGGGCCAGAAGCAGCGATGGTTCCTCTATCGGTTCAGGGGCACGGACGATCAGATCGACATCGAGACGGAGCATCCGGAATTCTCCGAATGGCGTTGGGTGACGGCGGCCGAGATGCTCGACGCCATCGTCCCCTTCAAGCGCGCCGTCTACGAAGAGGTCGTGGCGGCATTCCGGGAGCACTTGGCGTAAGCGCGACGCGCCACCTCGCCATCACGATATCGCCTTCACGGCGGCCGCAAGTTGCGGATCGCGGCCCTGACGAAGATCGGCGGCGGTGATATCGACCGCAGGGTCCGGTCGCAGGTCGCCCGCAGCCACAAGATGCCGAGCGATCTCCTCAGGGGTGGACGACACGGCGACGCCGGTTTCCCAGTCGTGAAAGGCGGTCGAGTAGCGCATTGCCGCCCTCGATTCCGCCAGGTCGACCGTCCCGCCCTCGGCGAAAAAGCGCAGGTCGTCGCCCATTCCCTCGCCGACAATGCTCAGTGCCGCACCGAACATGTCTTTCAGGAGGGCGGCGCAGACGATCGCGGCCGAAAAGGTGAACTTGTCGACCAAAACGGCGCAACGCTCGCCCCGCCACGCCTCCCTGACCGTGCGCAGGAACGGGACCGTCTTCAGGAAATCTCCGCCCGGATTGCCGCGAAGGTCGAAAACGAGGTTGCGATCAGGCGCGGCGATGACGGCCTGCGCGACACGCGCCAGCCCGGCCTCAAGCGCACCGCCTTCGGGATCGTAGAAGTCTCGAAGCGAAACGCGGATCGCCCGATGGCCGATCTCGTCCGCCGTCGCAAAGCCGTGCGGCCGTCGGATGGCGGGCTCCAGGCCACCCTTCTCGCTGACGGGATAAAGATCCATCGCCGGAACAGTGCGATCACGGGCCACCCTCAGTTCAACGATACCGCCTTCGCTGTCGCGGAAATCATATCTCGCACCAGCGTCAGGGCCGCACCCGGTCAGTTCCCCCAGCGCCGCCGGCCAGACGAGGAGCAACGCCCCGATCACACGCCGCCGCTGCGCATTGCCGGCGAGCATCGGCTCCGCACCGGCAAGGAAGGCGTCGACGGGCCTTCCGTTGACGGCGACCAGCCGCATGTCGAGAAACCCCGAGAGGCCGGCCGGTGCCGTCGTCAGGTAGATTCCGGCACCGATGGCGACAAAACGCAGCGGGTGAACCGCGATGGCGGCATTCGGGATCAGGCGGGTATGGCCGTTCCGGGGAAGGGCCAGAAGGCGCATCGCGGCGAGAAGAAAAAGATCGAGGTTTCCTTTGCGGGCCGCATCGCGGAGTGCGCCGAGCCTGTCCCGCACCATGTCGGGACCAATATCGCGAAACGCCTGGTCGCGCCGAAGCACGATATCCTCGATCAGCTCCGCATCCATGTGAAAGGACATCCCTCTTCCTTCACCCGCGCAACCGTCCCAAGCCGCGCACACGGGCGCAGGATTTCACCTTTACGCCAGAAAATCCGAAAGCCGTGCCTGAAGATAGGGTACGGCGCGCGCATGGTTCAGGAAATCGGGAATGGGCATCATTTCCCAATACTGCCCCTCATCGCCGAAGACGATCCGGCTGATCTCCTCGGGCGCGATGCGGCCGCCGAAGAAGACCGCGCGGCCACCCGGCACGTGGTGCGAGGCATAGTCGCGCCGCCAGATCAGCCGTTCTTCCGGCAGGATCAGACCGTATTCCTCGCGCAACTCCCGTAACGCACACTCCGCCGCCGTCTCCCCGCCCTCGCGCCCGCCGCCGGGGAAGTCCCAGCAGCCGGCGAAGGGAAGCTCCGGCAGGTCGTCGCGCAGATGGGTGAGGACCCGACCCTCTCCGATCAGCGCGATCTTCGCACCGACGAAGGCCGGTTCAGTTGTCATTGATGTCGCGGTTCCAGACTTTCACCTGCCCGTGCCGCACGCCGACGACCCGGCGCAGCACCAGCCAGGCGACGAGCGAGGCCACCGCGAAGACGAGGACAAGCGCCGCGAGCGATCCGCCAAGGACACCGAGCCACAGCAAAAGCCCGGTCAGCGCCGCGCCAACCGCGAAACCGAGGAGGATGAAACCGGGGATCATGATCTCGAGGATCGCGAGCACCGCGCCAGCGATCATCCAGACCCACCATTCCTGCCAGAAAAGCATCAGGCCCGCCCCTTCAGCATCTTGAAGGCATCGCCAAAGGCCTCAAGCGCCTGCGCCGGCACGATCACCGTCTGCTTGCCGGCGCCCTGGCCCACGGCCGTGAGCGCCTCGACCTGCTTCAATGCGACCTGGTACTGCGCCGCCTCGATTCCGTTCTCCTTGATCGCCACGGCCACGACCTGCGTCGCATAGGCCTCCGCATCCGCCGAGATGCGCCGCGCCTTCGCCCGCTGCTCGGCCGCGTACAGATCCGCGTCGGCTGCAAGCTCCACCGACCGCTTCTTGCCTTCGGCCTCGGTCACCTGCGCCCGCCGTGCCCTCTCGGCGTTCAACTGCTGCAGCATCGCCGCCCGCGTCGCCTCGTCAAGGTTGACGTCCAGCACCTCCGCCCGCGTCACCTCGATCCCCCAGTCATCGACCATCGCCGCGACCTGCTCGCGCACCTTGCCGATCAGCTCCGATCGGTTCGACTGCACCTGGTCCAGTTCCATCTTGCCGATCTCCGACCGCACGATGCCGGCAACCGTCGTGGCAATCGCCCCATCTACGTCGCGGATCCGGTAGACGGTCTTTTCCGGCTCGGTGATGCGGTAGAACACCGAGGTCTCCACCTTCACCAGCACGTTGTCCGCCGTGATCGCATCCTGCAACGCGTTGGGCAACTGCCGCTCCAGGATCGAGATCTTGTGCGCCACCCGGTCGAGGAACGGCACGATGAAGTTGATCCCCGGCCCGAGCACCGCGCGCAACCGCCCGAACCGTTCCACCACGTGCTTCTCCGACTGCGGCACGATCCGCACGCCGAGCATGACGCATAGGATGATGAAGATGGCGAGTGCCAGCAGCACCCCGTTCCCGCCGATCAGCTCTCCGATTACTTGTCCGAAATCCATTGCACCGCCTCCAAAATCCGTTTCGGCGGACTATGCCTTCCCGCCCGATGCGTGAAAAGCCCTAACCCGACCGTCCGGCGGCAACGTCGCCCCGTTTCGCGCCCGAACGGACTCGGCTATTCTCGCGCCATGCCCGCCCTTTGTCGCGATTGCCTCCATCCATTCGAGACCGGACAGCGATGCCCGGCCTGCCGGAGCCCGCGCGTCCTATCGCACCCGGAACTCCTCAGCCTCTCCATCGCACACATGGACTGCGACGCCTTCTATGCGAGCGTCGAAAAGCGGGACAACCCGGACCTTCGAAGCCGGCCGGTCATCGTCGGCGGCGCCCATCGCGGTGTCGTCTCAACCTGCTGCTACCTCGCCCGCATCAAGGGCGTTCGGTCGGCTATGCCGATGTTCCAGGCCCTGAAACTCTGCCCCGAGGCGGTGGTCATCAAACCGAGGGGCAGCCACTATGCGGCGGTGTCGAGGGAAATCCGCGCCCTGATGGACGAGCTGACGCCGGTGGTCGAGCCGCTTTCTCTCGACGAGGCGTTTCTGGACCTGACCGGAACGGAACGCCTGCACAAGGCTCCGCCGGCCGTCCTTCTCTGCCGGCTTCTCAAACGGATGGAGGAGGAGATCGGCCTGACCGGTTCGGTCGGCCTGTCCCACAACAAGTTCCTCGCCAAGGTCGCCTCCGACCTCGACAAGCCGCGCGGGTTTTCGGTGATCGGCAAGGCCGACACCGCCGCATTCCTGAAAGGCAAGCCGGTGCGGATGATCTGGGGCGTAGGCGCGGCCACGCAAGGCACGCTCGATGCGGCCGGCATCCGGACGTTCGACGACCTCGCCCGCTGGGACCGCAAGGACCTGATCCAGCGCTTCGGTCAGATCGGCGACCGGCTCTGGCACCTCGCCCGGGGAGAGGACTTCCGCAGGGTCAATCCGCACGAGCCGATGAAGTCGATCTCGGCCGAGACAACCTTCGACGAGGATATTTCGGACCGCGACCTCCTCGACGGTCATGTGTGGCGGCTGGCCGAGAAGGTTGCAGATCGGACGAAGGCCAAGGATCTTGCCGGGCGCACCGTGACGCTGAAGCTGAAACGGGCCGATTTCACCACGATCACCCGGCGGCACTCGTTGCGCGAACCCACCCAGATCGCCGACCGGCTTTACCGCGAGGCGGCCGACCTGCTGGCCCATGTCGGCGACAGGGGCCCCTACCGGCTTCTCGGTGTCGGGCTTTCGGACATCGTTCCGGCCAGCGCCGCCGATCTGACGCCCGATCTTCTCGACCCGGCGGCGGCGAAACGCGCCACCGCCGAACGCGCGACCGATGCGATCCGCGCGCGGTTCGGGCCGAATGCGATCGTGAAGGGCAGGTCGCTTCGCTAGGCTGCGGCGAACCGGACGCCGCCCCCGTCACTCAGCGGCGAGCGAAACTTCCCCGCGACCGATCTCGGCGATCTCGGTCAGGATGGACTGGAGAACCCGCCGGAAGCTCATGAAATTGCCGTTCGGGCGGACCTCCCGCTCGTTCATGTAGAGCGCGCGGTCGATCTCGATCTGCACGGCGTGGAAGCCAAGCGACGGGCGGCCGTAGGTCTGGGTGATATAGGCACCTGCGAAGGGCGCGTTGCGAAGCGTGCGAAAGCCCGCCCGCTCGAACGCGGCCTCGATCCGGTCCATCACATGCGCCGCGGCTGCCGAGCCGAAGCGGTCGCCGAGCACGATCTCGGGTCGCCCGGCGCCGGCCGATGCGATGGAATCCATCGCCTCATGCGGCATCGAGTGCATGTCGACGAGGATCGCCTCGCCGAAATTCGCGCGCGCTGTCTCCAGAAGGTCGCGCAGGCAGTCGTGATAGGGCCGCCAGCAGGCGTCGATTCGCGCCTCGGCCTCATCCCGGGACATCTTGCCGCGATAGATCGCCCGGCCCCCGGCGACGACCCTGGGAATGACGCCGAGGCCCGAGGCGATGCGCGGATTGTGCGCGGCAAGGCGAACGCCGTCGATCAGCGCCGGATCAAGCTCGTCGGCCGCGCGGTTGAGGTCGATGAAGGCGCGCGGGGCGGTCGCCGCGAGGAGCGGCGCGCCGAGGCTTCCAACCCCGTCGAGAAGCGTGTCGACAAAGGCGTCCTCGGACGAGCGGATCGTCCGTTCGTCCAAGACCGAGGCGCGCAGGAACGCGGCGGGGTAGTCGCGCCCGCTATGCGGCGAGGCAAAGACGACACCGGTCAGGCGCCGCTCCGGCATCACCAACTGATAGGGCGCACGCGCCATGCCTTCTCCTTTACGTCGGGCGAACTATAGCGGCAATCTTTGCAACCCTGAAACCCCTTGCAAGCTCTCCCGACTCCTTTTATAGACCCACGGACCGACGCGGTTCCGCCCGCGTCCTAATTGTTTGGGATCGGCGGAATCGTTGACGGAACGGGCGGTTAGCTCAGCGGTAGAGCACTACGTTGACATCGTAGTGGCCACTGGTTCGATCCCAGTACCGCCCACCATCCGCCCCCGATTCGGGGGCATGTAGTTTTGAATGGCGCGACGCGCGCCGCGAATAGGAGAAGACCGATGAAGGTCAGAAACTCGCTCCGCTCGCTGAAGTTGCGCCATCGCGACTGTCAGATCGTGCGCCGCAAGGGCCGGGTCTACGTGATCAATAAGACCCAGCGCCGCTTCAAGGCCCGTCAGGGCTGAAGCGCCGAAGAGAACGATGCGAAAGGCCGCCGGTTTCCCGGCGGCCTTCGTGTTTTCCGGGTCGGTGAGCCCGCGCCCTTGGTGGATGTCAGAGCGAATCCACCAGAAGCCGCGCCACGGTCTGCTGGTTCAGATATCCCGTCACGGGCAGCCCCCGCGCCTGTTGGTAACGCCGAATCGCGCGACGGGTCTCATCGTCGAAAGTTCCGTCCGCAGCGCCGGGCTTGAGACCGAGCGCCGCAAGCCGCTGTTCGACGAGCGAGCGCATCACCGGGTTGAGGTTCAGCGCCTTTTCGGCCGCCTCGGCCTTCTGGCGCGCATCCGCCTCTGCCGACGTCTCACTCAATTCGGCGATCCGGCGCCGCGCCTCTTCGACAAACGCGCCGTTCGGATGGGCCGCGACATAGTCCTGATAGACGCGGACCGTGTCCGTTTTCTGCGCGGCGTCCCACGCCTGCCGGTCGTTGGCCGCCGCCTGCGCCCGTCGCTCTTCATCGAAGACCGAGAGCCGTTCCTGCGCCAGTTCGGCGAAAAGCCCGTCGGGATAGCGCTTGAGATAGGCGCGCAAGCCCGCCTCGTCCCCGGCCGCGCCGGTCTGATCCCAGTAGAGCCGGTCCTGCTGGTCCTGCTCGGCCTTGCGCGCGGCGGCCTCGGCTTCCAATTCGGCGGCTCGCTTGTCGGCTTCCTGCGCAAGAACCTCCAACTGACGTCCGGTCAGAAAGCCCGTCCCGTCATATCCGGCGCGGGTTTGCCAGACCTTGATGGCGTTGCGCGAACCGGGGCCGAAGACACCGTCGATCCCCTTGGGGTCGATATCGAGGATCGAGAGGTTGCGCTGGACCTCGCGACGCTGATCGCGGGTAAGGCGGAGCGCGGCCTCGGCCGCCTCGGCCTGCGCGGCCGGATCGTCAAGCCGTGCAATGGCCGACTTCGCGGCAGCGGCGTGGGCGCCGTCGGGGAAGCGGTCGAGATAGGTTTCGAACGCGGCGCGGGTGCCGATGGCCTCGGTCGCCGTCCAGAAGGCCTGTTCGCCGCCACCGGCGGGCGGGGTGGCGGGTTTCGGTGCGTTGCCGTCCGGGATCGGAAGAAACGGCGCGAATGTGCCGATGTAACCGACTGCACGCAGGTCTTCCGCCGACGCGACAAGCTCCGCCATCGTCCTGCCGCGCATGTCCGCAAGGTGGCCCGCGAACGCCGACACTTCCGCCGCGTCGCCTTCGATCACGGTCACGCCCTGCGGCACGTCGACCGGGCCAACGCCGGCCGCAAGCCCGCGACCGAGGTCGATCCGCCGGTCTTCCGTCCCCAGCAACACAAGCGCTCCGCCGGGCCGTTCGCCGGCAATGGCAAGGACGGTCGACAGGGAGAGCCCCGCGTTGTCGATCGACGCCAGCGTCGGCTGGTCCGCCCCGGTCGCGACAAGCCAGGTCTCGGCCCCGGCATGGACGAAGTGGCCGGTGAGAAGGATCACGCTTCGACCCGGCCTCACCGTGTCATCGTAATGTTTGGCAAGAAGCGTCCGCATCACCGGCGCGGTCAGATCGGCCCCCTTGCGCATCGTGAACCCGGCCACCTCCAGCGCGTCGGCCGCGTCGAGCGCGTCATCTGCCGAGGTAATGTCGGCGGCGTTGCGGTAATTCTCGTTGCCGATGACCAGTGCGGCGTCCTGCGCGAAGGCCGGCGCCACGATCACGGCGGCAAAAAGCGCCAGGCAGGCTGTCTGTCTCATACGTCACATCCCCGTTTCGGGGCGAGACCTACTCGTACTTCCGCTGATCCTCAATCACTATGCCATCGTTCGGCAGCGACCCTTTGGAAACCAGCTGGATGCGGCCTCGCAGTTTCAGAATGTCCATCACGGACTTCTCGTATAACGCGGGGTTGCCGGATTCGGTTTCCACCAAGACCGTCATCGCATCCATCTCCCCCTCCCGGGTGGCGACAATCCGCGCACGGGCGATGTCGTCGTGACGGGCGACGAAGTCGGCCACCTGCTCGGGGCGGACGAACATGCCCTTGATCTTGGTCGTCTGGTCGGCGCGGCCCATCCAGCCCTTGATCCGGGCATTGGTCCTGCCGCAGGGGCTTTGCCCCGGCATCACCGCCGAGAGGTCACCGGTCGCGAACCGGATCAGCGGGTAGTCGGGGTTGAGCGTCGTGACGACGACCTCGCCCACCTCACCCTCGGGCACCGGATCGCCGGTGCCGGGGCGGACGATCTCGACGATCACGCCCTCGTCGACGATCATCCCCTCCATCGCCGGGCTTTCATAGGCGATGTTGCCAAGATCGGCGGTCGCGTAGCATTGCAGGCAGGCGATGCCGCGGTCGGCATATTCCTTGCGCAAGCTGGGGAACAGCGCGCCGCCGCCAACCACGGCACGGGTGATTTTCAGCCGCTCGCCCATCTCGTCGGCACGGTCGAGGATGATCTTGAGGTAGTCCGGCGTCCCGGCATAGGCCGTGGTGCCGATATCGGCGGCGGCGCAGACCTGAAGATCGGTCTGTCCCGTTCCGGCGGGCAGCACCGCCGCGCCGACCGCGCGGGCGCCGTTCTCGAACATCATGCCGGCGGGTGTCAGGTGATAGCCGAAGCAGTTCTGGACGATATCGCCCTTGCCGATGCCGCAGGCATGGAGGAACCGGCCCATCCGCCACCAGTCGTCGCTGACCCCGCCCGGCTCGTAGATCGGCCCCGGCGACTGGAAGAAATGCGCGACATTCGTGACCGGCAGCCCGCCAAAGGGTGGCTTGGCTTTCTGCCGGGCCGAAAGGTCGGATTTCCGCAGGACCGGCAAGCGGGCGAGGTCGGCGAGGGTCGCCACCGGCGCCATCCCGTTGCGCTTCAGTTGCGCGTTCAGCGCGCGCAGATGGTCGGCGGCGCGTTCGTCGTCGGGCCGGGTTTCGAGATCGTCGTAATGGGTCACCTTGAGATCCTTCATCACGCCAGCCAACGCTTTCGGCGGCGGTAGGAACGGACGTCGCGGAACGACTTTCGGCCCTCGTCCGACATGCCGAGGTAGAATTCCTTCACGTCCGGGTTTTCGCGAAGCTCGGCGGCGGGGCCGTCCATGACGACCCGGCCGCTTTCGAGGATGTAGCCGTAATGCGCGTAGCGCAGCGCCACGTTGGTGTTCTGCTCGGCCAGAAGGAAGGTCACGCCCTCCTTCTCGTTCACGGCCTTCACGATCTCGAAGATCTGCTCGACGAGCTGCGGCGCGAGGCCCATCGAGGGTTCGTCGAGAAGGATCGTCTCGGGCTTCGACATCAGGGCGCGGCCGATCGCGACCATCTGCTGTTCGCCGCCCGACGTGTAGCCCGCCTGGCTCTTGCGGCGTTCCTTCAGGCGCGGGAAATAGGTGTAGACCATGTCGAGATCGGCGCCGATCTGGCCCTTGTCGGCCCGCGTATAGGCACCCGTCAGGAGGTTATCCTCGACCGTCAGGTGCCCGAAACAGTGGCGCCCCTCCATGACCTGGATGACGCCCATCTTGACGAGCGCGGCCGGGTCAAGGTCCTGCACGCGCGCGCCGCGATACAGGATCGAGCCCTTGGTGACCTCTCCGCGTTCGGAATGGAGGAGGTTGGAGATCGCCTTGAGCGTCGTCGTCTTGCCCGCGCCATTGCCGCCGAGAAGCGCGGTGATGCCGCCTTTCGGGACCGACAGGCTCACGCCTTTCAGGACGAGGATCACGTGATTGTAGATCACCTCGATATTGTTGACCTCAAGCAGCGTCTCGGTCTTTGCGGCGTCGAGCATCGGGGTCCCCCGCGCGGAATTGATCCAATGGACCCCGGCCCTGGTCGGGCCGGGGAAGCTTGTGCATGGCGCCTAGTTGCAGCGCTCGGCGATGTTGTTTTCCGAAGCGAAGGCCGCGGAATCCTCGGCGACCAGCGGGTCGATCACGTCGGTGTCGGCCGCGATCCAGTCCGAGGCCTGGTTCCACTTCTTGGCGGCGGCATCCCACTGGAAGATCATCGCCGTGCCCGGACCGCCGTGATCGGCGCAGGATGCGGAGATCGGCTGGGCGAAGCCCGGCAGGCCAAGTTCCGTCAGCCGCTCCTCGGTGAGGTTCAGGGCCTCGAACCCGTCGCGGACCTGCGCCGGGTTGACGGCCGACGTGCCGGCGAGTTCCTGTGCCTTGCGGATCGCTTCGGAGATCGTCATTGCCGCGTACATGCCGCGGGAATAAAGGACGTTGCCGGGGTTCGATCCGTCGCCCGCCGCCTTGCCCGCGTCATAGACGTATTGCTTCAGGTCGGCATAGACCGGGTAGTCGCCGCCGGTCCCGTGGAACGAGATCATCTTGTAGCCGTTGGCGCCGTCTCCGGCCGGCAGCACGTCGTTCTCGGACCCCGACCACCAGATGCCGTAGAAGTGATCCATCGGATACTTGATGTTCACGGCTTCCTGGATGGCGACGGCGTTCATCACGCCCCAGCCATACATGATCACGTAATCCGGCTTGTCGCGGCGGATCTGGAGCCACTGCGACTTCTGCTCCTGCCCCGGATGATCGACCGGGACTTCGACGAACTCGAAGCCGTGCTTCTTCGCCAGTTCCTGCAGCGTGCGGATCGGCTCCTTGCCGTAGGCCGAGTTGTGGTAGACGAGGGCGATCTTCTTGCCCTGAATGTTGTCGCCGTTCTGGGACAGGATATCCTTGATGATGATCGACGCACCGTCCCAGTAGTTGGCCGGGTAGTTGAAGACATTGGCGAAGACCTTACCGTTGGCGGCCGAGGTCCGGCCATAGCCCGGCGTGTAAAGCGTGATGCCGTCAGCCGTCACTTTCGGAATGAGCTGATAGGTGATCCCGGTCGAGAGCGGGTTGTAGACCAGCGCGCCGTCGCCCTTGGTCGCCTCGTAGCATTCGACGCCCTTTTCCGTGTTGTAGGCCGTCTCGCATTCCGGCACCGCGACCTTTTCGCCGCCGATCCCGCCGTCACGTTCGTTCAGGAGGGTGAAGTAGTCGTTGAACCCGTCCGCGTAGGGAATGCCGTTCGCCGCATAGGCGCCGGTGCGGTAGCTCAGGTTGGGCACGTTCAGTTCCGCCATCGCGGGCGTCGCGACGGCGAGCGCGAGGGCGATGGCTGTCAGGGTCTTCTTCATCGGGTTCTCCTCCCATGGAATGGATCGGTTGGCCGGCCGGTCGCCGGTCTTGTGGTTGGGCAGCCCCCCTAGTGCGGGAAGGGCCAAAGCCGGAGTTTCTCTTTCGCGAGCCGCCAGAGCTGCGCCATGCCGTGCGGCTCGGCGATGAGGAAGATCACGATCAGCGCGCCGACGATCATCAGCTCGATATGCGCGGCGAGGTCGGTCGCCCAGCCGAGCTGGCCGACGAGGATGTTCTTCAGCAGAACCGGCAGAAGGACGAGGAAGGCGGCCCCCGCGAAGCTGCCGAAGATCGAGCCGAGCCCGCCGATGATCACCATGAAGAGGATGAGGAACGACTTCTGGATGCCGAAGGCCTCGCCCACCTCGACCGCGCCGAGATAGACCGAGAAGAAGAGCGCCCCGGCGATGCCGATATAGAAGGACGAGATTGCGAAGGCGGAAAGCTTCGTCGTCAGCGGGTTCACCCCGATGATCTCGGCCGCGATATCCATGTCGCGGATCGCCATCCACTTGCGGCCCACGGTTCCCCGGGTGAGGTTCCGCGCGAGCCAGGCGAGGCCGAAGAGGATCACGAGGCAGAAGAGATACTTCGCCTGGGCGGTGGTCTGCGCGCCGGTCACGGCATGGCCGAGGATCGTGCGTTCCGGCGCCGAGATCTGGCCGGAGGCCGAGTAGTTGTAGAACCACGGCACCTTGTTGAAGAGCCAGACAAGGAAGAACTGCGCGGCAAGCGTCGCGACGGCAAGGTAGAAGCCCTTGATCCGCAAGCTGGGCAGGCCGAAGAGGACGCCGACCCCGGCGGTGATCCCGCCCGCGAGAAGGACGTGGATCAGGATCGAGACTTCGGGAAAGGCGGTCATCAGCTTGTAGCAGGCATAGGCCCCCACCGCCATGAACCCCCCGGTGCCGAGCGAGACCTGCCCGCAATAGCCGACGAGGATGTTCAGCCCGATCGCCGCGATCGAATAGATCAGGAACGGCACGAAGACGGCGTTGGCCCAGTAGTCGTTGATCAGGAACGGGACGACCCCGAAGGCCACCGCCAGCACGGCATAGTAGCGCCAGCGGTCGAACTTGATCGGAAAGGTCTGGCTGTCGTCCACATAGGACGTCTTGAAGTCGCCTGCCTCGCGGTAGAACATTAGGTGGCTCCTCCATCATCAGCGTATTGGATTAGCAGGTGCGAAATCTCTCTAACCGCGCTTTCGCTGGTGTAGAGTGACCCCATCGCCAAGGCGCGGTTCAGCATCTTTCTCCGAAACGGGTAGGTACTCGTGTCGTCGGAGAGCATTTGAAGTTGTGAAAGCATGAATACCAGCGCCGCATCATATTCGTTTCCGCCGTTTTTGCGGATCATTTTGCAGACGCGTCGCATCGTTACCGGCTGACCGGGACCAACCGGATCGTACTCGTACTTCTCCTTAAGAACCCGCAGAACCTTTCCACCGAAGACCAAACCTGCAAACATGATCGCATCCTTTTAATCATAGCCAAAAGCGGCACTCCTAATCAGTTTCACAGGTACCTTTATACAATCCGGACGAGAGACCCGTAAATTTCGGTTTTCCAAGCATTTCATCAGCCAAACTCCTTCGCATTGCCGGGAAAGTCGTCGCCCTGCGGCCGGACCAGACAGAACCGATGCCCGGTCGGCGCCTCCATCACGATCCAGGTCTTGATCCGCGCGACCTCTTTTGCGCCCAGCGCCTTCAGCCGTTCGCATTCCGCGTCGCGGTCGTCGGTCTCGATGTCGAGATGGACGCGCGGTTCGTGGTCCACCGCCTGCAACAGGACGCGCGGGTAGCCTGTATGGTCGTCGAAGACGGCGTATTTGCCGCGCTCGTCGATCTCGCCCTTCCTGCCGAGCATGGCCGACCAGAAGCCCACGGCCTCGGTCAGGTCGTCGGTCTTGCAGTCGATGCAGACGACGCCGATGCGGGAACGGTGGCTCATGCCTGCCCCTCCGGCTGGCGGTGATGCTCGCGCGGGACCTGCTTCGCCGGCTTGGCGTAGCCGGTCGCCTCCGAATGGCGCACCAGCCACAGCCACGCGACGATGCCGATGCCGCCGCCGAGGGCGGCGAGCAGGGCGGCGATGGTCAGGCTCGAACCTGCCGTGTCGCTTGTCAGGGCGATGTAGCCGAAGGCCCAGAAGCCGGCCCAGGCGATGACGTTCAGGATCGCGATCAGTTTTTGCACGCTCATACCCTCTCGATGATCTTTTCGCCGAAGAGACCTTGCGGCCGGAAGACGAGGAAAAGAAGCGCGAGGACATAGGCGAACCAGTTTTCGGTCGCCCCGCCGATCATCGGGCCGATGAGGAATTCGAAGAGCTTTTCGCCCACGCCGATGATCAGCCCGCCGACGATGGCACCGGGGATCGAGGTGAAGCCGCCGAGCATGAGGACCGGCAGCGCCTTCAGCGCGATGAGCGAGAGCGAGAACTGCACGCCCGACTTGGTGCCCCACATGATCCCGGCGACGAGGGCGACGATCCCGGCGATGGACCAGACGAGCACCCAGATGAAGCGGAGCGAGATGCCGACCGACAGCGCCGCCTGATGGTCGTCGGCCACGGCACGGAGCGCGCGGCCGTACTTGGTGTATTGCGAGAAGAGCGTCAGCGACAGCACCAGCAACGCCGCCACCACCGTCGCCACGATGTCGAGGTTGTCGATGAAGAACCCGTAGCCGAAGGCCGCGTCGGTCACGCTCTCGACCGTTTCGGAAATCCCCTGCGGCAGGCCGACGTCGAGTTTCTTGATGTCCGCCCCCCACATGATGTCGCCTAGGCCTTCAAGGAAGTAGGCCATGCCGATCGTCGCCATGAAGAGGATGATCGGCGGCTGGTTCACGAGGTGCTTGAGGACGAATTTCTCGATGATGATCGCCAGAAGCACCATCACCGCCGCCGTGAGGACGATGGCGACGAGGGCCGGCAACTCCCAGCCGAAATTGTGCAGGTCGGTGCCGAAGACCGCGTTGATCAGATGCGCGAAGGGCACCTGCCCGTCCTGAAAGCCGACAAGCGTCAGCGCGGCGAAGAGCGCGAGCACGCCTTGCGCGTAATTGAAGATGCCGCTGGCCTTGAAGATCAGCACGAACCCGAGCGCCACGAGCGAATACATCACGCCCGCCATGAGGCCGTTCAGCGTGACCTCCATCGCATAGAGAAGCTGGTCAGGCATGGCTTGCCTCCGTTCCCGCCGGGCGGCGCGTGTAGCTACAGGAGAAATACGGATGAACTACGGGGAAACGACAGAAGAACTCAGTCATGCGAGACCCCCAGATAGGCGTCGATGACGTCCTGGTTGTTCCTGACCTCGTCGGGTGTGCCGTCGCCGATCTTCTTGCCGTAGTCCATCACGACGACCCGGTCGGACAGGTCCATGACCACGCCCATGTCATGCTCGATCAGCGCGATCGTCGTGCCGAACTCGTCGTTGACGTCGAGGATGAAGCGCGACATATCCTCCTTCTCCTCGACGTTCATGCCCGCCATTGGTTCATCAAGGAGGAGGAGCTTCGGCTCGGCGGCAAGCGCACGGGCGAGTTCAACCCGCTTTTTCAATCCGTAGGGCAGCCGGCCGACAGGTGTCTTCCGGATATTCTGAATTTCGAGGAAGTCGATGATCTTCTCGACCTTTTCCCGGTGCTCGGTCTCTTCCCGCTGCGCCCCGCCCCACCAGATCGCCTGACCCAGAAGGCCCGATTTCATCATCGTCAGCCGCCCGGTCATGATGTTGTCGAGGACAGACATCCCATCGAATAGCGCAATGTTCTGGAACGTCCGGGCGATGCCGAGGCGGGCGACCTGATAGGGTTTCATCGGCCCGCGCTTGTAGCCCTTGAACCAGACCTCGCCTTCCTGCGGCACGTAGAAACCCGAGATGACGTTGAGCATGGAGGATTTGCCGGCCCCGTTCGGCCCGATGATGGCGCGAATCTCCCCTTCGCGGATGTCGAAGGAAATATCGGTGATCGCCTTCACCCCGCCGAAGCGCAGAGTGATGTTCTTCATCTCCATCAGAACGCCGCCGATCTTGCGGCCGTCAGCGGTGGTGTAGCCTTCCGGATTCATTACATTCATTCCGCCGCCATCCTTTCCGGCGCATTGACGACCTTCGCGTCGCGGATCGTCAGCGTCGCCTTGATCTTGCCCTTGCGGCCGTCTTCGTAGGTGACCTCGGTCTCGGTGTAGACGCTGTCGCTGCCGTCGTAGAGGGCGGCGATGAGGTCGGCGTATTTCTCCTCGATGACCTTGCGGCGGACCTTGCGGGTGCGGGTCAGTTCGCCGTCGTCCGCGTCGAGTTCCTTGTGCAGGATCAGGAAGCGGTGGATCTGGCAGCCGGCCAGCATCGGGTCGGCGGCGACCGAGCGGTTCACCTCTTCGACATGGCCGGAAACCGTCTCAAGCACTTGCGGATGCTGGCTCAGTTCCTGGTAGCTCGCATAGGCGATATTGTTGCGCTCGGCCCAGTTGCCGACCGCCGTCAGGTCGATGTTGATGAAGGCCGTACACATCGAGCGGTTGGCGCCGAAGACCACGGCTTCGAGGATGTTCGGGTAGAATTTCAGTTTGTTTTCGACGTATTTCGGCGCGAAAAGGTGCCCGTCGGCCATCTTGCCGACATCCTTCGCCCGGTCGATGATGCGAAGGTGCCCGGTGCCTTCCTCGAAGAACCCGGCGTCACCTGTCGCCACCCAGCCCTCGACGTCCTTGGTCGAGGCGGTCGACTCGGGATTCTTGTAGTATTCGACGAATGTGCCGGGCGACCGGTAGAAGACTTCGCCGTTCTCGCCGATCTTCACCTCGACGCCGGGCGACGGCACGCCCACGGTGTCCGACCGCACCTCGCCATCAGGCTGCTGGGTGATGAAGACCGATGCCTCGGTCTGGCCGTAGAGCTGCTTCAGGTTGATGCCGAGCGAGCGGTAGAAATCGAAGATCTCCGGCCCGATCGCTTCGCCGGCGGTGTAGCCGACGCGGATGCGGCTGAACCCGAGCGTGTTCTTCAAGGGGCCGTAGACGAGGATATTGCCCAGCCAATAGCGGAACCGGTCCATGCCGGAGACCGGCTTGCCGTCGAGGATCGCCGGGCCGACGCGGCGCGCGATGGCCATGTAATGATCGAACATCGCCTTCTTCAGCCGCCCGGCATCCTCCATGCGGATCATGACGTTGGTCAGCTGAGTCTCGAAGACGCGCGGCGGGGCGAAGAAATAGGTCGGCCCGATCTCGCGCAGGTCGATCATCATCGTCGAGGCGTTTTCCGGGCAATTGACCGTGAACCCGGTCCACATCGCCTGCCCCATCGAGAAGATGAAGTCGCCGACCCAGGCCATCGGAAGATAGGCCACGACCTCGTCGTCGCGCTTGAGATGGTCGAACTCGGCGGAGTTCTTCGAAGTCTCGATGATGTTGCGGTTCGACAGGACCACGCCCTTCGGCTTGCCCGTGGTACCGGACGTGTAGAGCATCACGCAGGTGTGGTCGTATCCGAGTTCGGCGATCCGGGCGTCGAGTTCGGCGTCGAAGCGTTGATGCGCTGCTTTCCCCTCGGCGGCGATGTCGGCAAGCGCGTTCATGTGCGAATGGTCGTATTTCCGCATGCCGCGCTTGTCGAGATAGGCGATGTGCTGAAGCTTGGTGCCCCGGCCCTCAAGGCTTTCCTGCACTTCGAGGACCTTGTCGACCTGCTCCTGATCGCCGGCCACGACGAAGCGCGCGCCGCAATTCTCGAAGACATAGGTCATCTCTTCGGCGACCGCGTCCTGATAGAGCGGCACCGGCACGGCGCCGCACATCTGCACGGCCACCATCGACCAGTAAAGCGCGGGGCGGTTGCGACCGATGATTGCGACGTGATCGCCGCGCTCGATCCCGAGCGTCATGAAGCCGAGCGCCATCGCCCGGACTTCCTCGGCCGTCTCTGCCCATGTCCAGCTTTGCCAGATGCCGAATTCCTTTTCCCGGAATGCCGGCAAGGCGCCCCACCTGGCCGCGTTGCGCGCCAGGAGGGCGGGAATGGATTGCAATTCGCGCGAAGTCGCGTTTTGTGACACCGATGGTCCTCCCCCGCGCCGTGCGTTGGGCGCGCCGTCTCGCCGCATGGGCGATTCTTCCGTCGCCGCCAGCGTTGCGCGGCCAGACTAAGTCGTCAAAGATTTCCTGACTTTTTCGCAATCCTTACGAATTGTAACAGGCGACCCTTGCGCCTTCCGTCCAGACGCCCAAGGGTGCTAGCGATGAGGGCGGAGGAGGGCTTATGAACCGGGAAGACGTGTGCGCAAAACTGACGCAGGCCGGGCTGAACCTCATTCAGCAGGCGCTTTCGATCTTCGACCGCGACCTCCGGC
The DNA here is from genome assembly GCF_039830135.1 of Defluviimonas sp. SAOS-178_SWC. NCBI lineage: Bacteria > Pseudomonadati > Pseudomonadota > Alphaproteobacteria > Rhodobacterales > Paracoccaceae > Albidovulum > Defluviimonas sp. SAOS-178_SWC. The sequence continues at coordinate 4,042,652 of NZ_CP156081.1, forward strand.
TTGCCGTCTCGAACCGGCAATACCGGCTGATGTTCGACCTGCCCGACGAACTGACCCGGCCCGGCACCTCGTTCGAGGACACGATCCGCTACCTCGTCCTGCGCGGCGAATATGGCGAGGTGGAGGATGTCGAGGACGCCGTGCGCCTTCGGGTCGATCAGGCCCGCACCTTCAGCCCGCATTACATGGAGCGCCGCCGCGCCAACGGCCGCATGATTTCCGTCGAAGGGTCCCCCTTGCAGCAAGGCGGCTGGGTCACCGTCTATACCGACATCACCGGGATCAAGGCGCAGGAGGCGCTTCTGCGGGCCCGGTCGGAAGAGTTGTCGGAGGAGCTTCTGGCCCATGCCGAGCGGCTGGCGCAGGCCAACCGGGAACTTGCCGCCACCAACGCCGCGCTGGAGGAGGCGAAGCGCGAACTGACCGAGATGGAAGCCCGCACCCGGCTCGTGACCGAGATGATGCCGGCCCATATCGCCCATGTCGGGCCGGACCTGCATTACACGTTCTCGAACCGCCGGCTTTCGGCGATCATGCCCGGCAGCCTTTCCGACATCGTCGGCCGCCCGGCGCCCGAAGCGCTCGGGGCGGAGACCTTCGCCAGGATCGAACCGGGCCTCCGCCGGGCGCTGAAGGGTGAAGCGAATGTGTTCGAGATCACCCACGCCGCGTCCGGCCGGCGTATCCGCATCGCGCTGACGCCCGACCACGGGGCGGGCGATCAGATCCAGGGTGTCTACGCCCTGTCAATGGATGTCACCGAAGAGGCGCAGGCACGCGCCGCGCTGAGCCAGAGTTCGAAGCGGGAACTCGCGGCGCAGTTGACGTCCGGCCTCGCCCACGACTTCGCCAACCTCTTGACGATCATCCTCGGGCTTCAAGGCAGGCTTCAGCGGCTGCCCGGCCTTCCGGCAGGCGCGGGGGAACTTTCGCGCGCGACGCTCGCGGCTGCCCGGCGCGGCGGCACGCTGCTTGACCGCATCGCGTCGATTTCCGGGCCGCGTGAAATCCGGCCGCAACCGACCGACCTCGCGGCCCTGCTGGCCGATCTGCGGATCATGGCCGGCCCGTCGCTGCCCGAGGGCATCGGCCTCGATATTCTCGTCGCGGAACTTCCGGGGCCTGTGCTGCTCGATTCCGGGTCGTTGCAGGATTCGCTCCTCAATCTCATTCTGAATGCGAAAGATGCGATCGGCGGCGGCGCCGGGCGGATCACACTGACGGCGCGGCCGGTGCGCGATACCTGGCTCGAAATCTCGGTCGCCGATACCGGGCCCGGCTTTTCCGAGAAAGCGCTCCGGCACGGGCTCGATCCGTTCTTCACCACAAAGGGCGGCGAAGGCTCCGGGCTCGGACTGTCCATGGTGTACGATCACACCAAGCTTTCCGGCGGAACGGTGAAACTGACGAACCGCGCCGAGGGTGGCGCGAAGGTCACGCTGCGACTGCCGCTTCGGCAAGCCGGGACCAAGCGCGCGGAGCCGCTTCTTGTCCTTCTCGTCGAGGATACAGAGGAGATCCGTACCGACGTCCGCGAGATGCTGCGCGGGCTCGGCCACAACGTGATCGAGGCGGCGAGCGCGGATGAGGCGGCCGAGCTTGTCGACCTGCCGGGGCTTGACCTGATCCTGTCCGATATTGGCTTGCCCGGCGGCACGAACGGCATCGACTTCGCACAGGGCCTGATCGGGCGGGGCCATCCGGCGCGAATCGTCCTGATGACATCGCTGCCACCCGGTGATGCGCTCCGGTCCCGTGCGGGGGCCATCCCGGTCCTGACCAAACCCTTCACCATCGACGACCTCGCCGGATTCCTTGCCCGGAAGGAGGCCGCATGACCGCCGCCCAAGACAGCCGAGCCCATGTCGCGATCCTCGACGACGAGCCGGAGATCCGGCGGATGCTCTCGGACGCGCTGGAGGAGGCGGGGTTCCGCACCTCCGCCTATGCCCGTGCGACGGAGTTCGAGGCGGCGCTGAAACGCACCGCGCCCGATGTCTGTCTTGTCGATCTCGGCCTGCCGGACCGCGACGGCCTCGCGCTCGTCCACCGACTGGCGCTCGAATCCGGGGCCGCGATCATCATCATCTCGGGCCGGGCACAGGTGCAGGACCGGGTGACGGGGCTGGAACTTGGCGCCGACGACTACATCATCAAACCCTTCGACCCGGCCGAAGTCGTGGCGCGCATTCGCGCGCGTCTGAGGAAAGGTCGCAACGATGCGGACCGCACGGCTTCCGTCGCGCATTTCGCCGGCTGGACCGCCTATTTCGACCGTTACGTCCTGGTGGGCGACACCGGAGAGGAAGTGCCGTTCAGCCATGCCGAGGGCGAGGTTCTGCGGCTTTTCCTCGACAGCCCGAAGCGGTTGATCTCGCGCGCGCAGATGCAGGAAAACCTGGGCGGCGCCGCGGGCGATAGCTTCGACCGGGCGATGGATGTGCGCATCTCGCGGCTCAGGACCAAGCTGGGCGAAGATCCGAAGAACCCGCGCCTGATCAAGACGATCTACGGGGCGGGTTATATTTTCCTTGGCGACGTGCGCTGGGGTTGAGAAAAGACGCCATGACGGAAATCACGCTCATCCGGCACGGGCAGGCCAACAGCGGCGCCCGAAACGAGGAAGACTACGATCGGCTCTCTCCGCTCGGCCGGCAACAGGCGGAATGGCTGGGCGCGCATCTGCGCGCGACGGGCGGCTTCGAGCGGCTGATCTCGGGCACGCTGCGGCGGCAGGAGGAGACGGCGGCGGCGCTGAACCTCGACGGCCGGCCGCATCACCGTGACGCGCGGCTGAACGAGCTGGACTATTTTGGCCTGTCCCACGCGATCCAGGCCCGCCACGGCATCCCCTTCCCCGACAGCCCCGACGCCTTCGCCGCGCATGTTCCGCAGGTGCTCGACCTTTGGCGGAATGGCGATGCCGGCGAGGGGCATGAAAGCTACGATGCGTTTCGCAACCGGGTCCTCGGTGCCGTCGAAGACGCGGCCGGGGACGGGGCGGGCGCGGTTCTCGTCACCTCGACCGGGGTGATCGCCACGCTCTGCGCGCTGGCGCTGGGGCTCGAGGCGGTGATGAAGGCGCGGATGTTTCTCAGGGTGATGAACACCTCCGTCCACCGCTTCGACTACAGCGACGGCACGCTTCACCTCAGCCAGTTCGGCGCGATACCGCATCTTGACCACCCCGATCGCCACGCCGCGCGGACCCATTTCTGACCGCGAGGGGACTTGCCCCGGCGCCCCGGCAGTCGCAGTCTGGGCGCGAACCTTCGGAGAGGCTGAGCGATGCGAATTCACTGGTGCGGCACTGGCCTCTCCTCCCGCCCGGGTTTGCGCCGCCTGATCCTCGCGGGCCATCCTGTCACGGTCTGGAACCTGCCCGTTGCGGCGGCGGTCGAGGCGGTCGGCGACATCTCCAAGGAGATCCGCGCGATGGAGCCGGGCGCGCTTGAAGACGCGCTGTTGCCCGGCGATATTGTCGTCTCCATGTTGCCGGCCGACCTGCATGCTGGCCTCGCCCGGCATTGCGTGGCCCACAATGTGCATTTCGTGTCGTCGAGCTACATCTCCCCCGAGATGCGCGAACTGGATGAGCCCGCGCGGCAGGCCGGGGTGGCGGTGGTGAACGAGGTCGGGCTCGATCCGGGGATCGACCATCTGATGGCGCACGACCTTGTCGCGGCCTACCGGGCGTCGAAAGCCTATGATCGCGACAACGTTCTGTTCTTCACCTCCTATTGCGGCGGCGTGCCGGCGCGGCCGAACGCGTTCCGCTACAAGTTCTCGTGGTCGCCGCTCGGCGTGCTCAGGGCGCTGATGGCGCCGGCGCGGTCGGTCAGGGACTTTTCCGAGCTTCGGGTGGCGTATCCCTGGGACGCGGTCCGGAGCTACTCCGCACCGCTCAGGCAGCCGGAGACGTTCGAGGTCTATCCGAACCGCGATTCGGTGCCGTTCATCGCGGACTATCACTTCGACCCGGAGTGGAAGGTGAAGGAGTTCGTGCGCGGGACGCTTCGGCTGAACGGCTGGGCGGATGCCTGGGCCGGGGTGTTCGAGGAACTGGCGTTGAAGCCCTCGGACGCGCGGCTGAAGGCATTGTCTGACGAGCTTTGGGAAAAATTCCCGCTCGCGGAGGGGGAACCCGACCGGGTGGTGCTCTGCGTATCCCTGAAGGCGGATAAGGCGGGGAGACCCGTCTGGCACCGGACCTGGGTTCTCGACGCCGAGGGAGACGTCAGGGGCTCGGCGATGGCGCGGCTGGTGTCGGGCACCGTCGCGCTGGCGGTGGAGAGCGTGATGGCGCGGGAATTCCCCGTCGGCCTTCACGGCGCACCGCACGATCCGCGCCTGGTGACGCGGTGGCTGGAGGAGGTGGGCCATCAGGCGCAATACATGCGGCTGGTGGATCACCTCTGAGGGGGTGTCCGTACGTTCGGGCGCCTGGATGCAATACGACGGTCCGGTCAACCCGGCACATCCTGACCCGAGGGCCTCACGGGAGCTTTCCCGTGCAGCCGCCTCGGTCAGGGCTTCGTCAGCGGCACGACCCTTGGCGTCCCGTCCTCGGGCGCCAGTTCCTCGAAATCGAAATTGTCGAGCTTCGCCGCCCGCTTTCCAGCGCGTTCGGCGGCGGTCGTGATGCCGTCGAGATCGCCCCGCGCCTGGTTGAAATGGGTAGAGAGCTTGTCGACCCGCTCCACCACCAGTTCCACATCGCGGTGAAGCTGGCGCAGCGTCGTGCGGATCGCGCCGGCCTGCTCGCGCATCCGCGCGTCCTTCAGGACCGCCCGCATCGTGTTCAGCGTCGCCATGCAGGTCGTCGGCGAGACGATCCAGACCTTGACCGCGAAGCCTTCGCGCACAAGCTCGGGAAAATTCGCGTGCAACTCCGCATAGACCGCCTCGGAGGGCAGGAACATCAGCGCACCGTCGGCAGTCTCGCCGTCGAGGATGTAGCGCTCGGCGATGGCCTTGATGTGGTTGCGGACGGCGATGCGCAGCATGCGCTGCGCCTCGATCAGCTGCGACTGGTTCTCGGCCCGGCGCAACGCCTCGTAGGCTTCCAACGGGAACTTCGAGTCGATGACGATGGGGCCGGGCGGGTTCGGCAGGTGGATCAGGCAGTCGGCACGCCGGCCGTTCGACAGCGTCGCCTGCATGGTGAAGGCGTCGGGCGGCATCGCCTTCCGGACGAGATCGTTCAACTGGATCTCGCCAAATGCGCCGCGGGTCTGTTTGTTCGACAGGATGTCCTGCAAGGACAGCACGTCACCCGACAGCTTCTCGATATTCGACTGCGCCTTGTCGATGGTCTCCAGCCGCTGCTGCAATTCGCCGAGCGATCGGGCGGTGCGGGTGGCGGTGCCATGCAGGCTTTCGCTCATCCCGCGCGAGACCTCGGCCAAGCGCTGTTCCATCAGCGCGAGGACCCTGGTCTGGGACGCAGCCTGCGCTTCGGAAACATGGGTGAGACCACCGGTCAAGCGCTCCTGCCCGGCGGAGAGCGCCTCGACCCGGGTGCCGAGCTGGCTGAGGTGATAACCGAGGGGTTCCGTCATCCGGGCGGAGCGGGACGCGGCGCGGAGCGTCACGATCAACAGGATGAACAGCAGCAACAGAAGCGCCGCCCCCCCAAGAACAGCGAGGACGAGCGGGTCGTCGAAAGCGTAGGTCTGTCCGTTCACGGTGATCATGTGCGCCCGAAAAGCCGTTCGATATCGGTGAGCTTCAGCTCGACATAGGTCGGCCGGCCGTGATTGCACTGCCCCGAGAGCGGTGTGCGCTCCATCTCGCGCAGAAGCGCGTTCATCTCGTCGGGCCGCATGCGGCGCCCCGTGCGGATCGACCCGTGGCAGGCCATGCGGCTGAGCACCGCGTCGATCCGCGATTGCAGCCGCAGGCTGTCGCCCCCGTCGTGCAACTCGTCCAGGATGTCCTTCAGCAGGTTGGCCGCATTGACCTCGCCCAGGATCGCGGGGGTTTCGCGGACGGCGATGGCGCCGCCGCCGAAGGGTTCGATGCTGAGGCCGAGGGTCGCCAGCGTCGCGGCGTGGTCGAGAAGTAGGGAGGCGTCCGACTCCGACAGATCGACAATTTCGGGGATGAGAAGCGCCTGCGCCGCGACACCGTTTTCGTCGCGTTGCCGCTTCAGGCGTTCGTAGACGAGCCGTTCGTGGGCGGCGTGGCCGTCGACGATGACAAGGCCGGTCGCGGTCTGGGCAAGGATGTAGTTCTCGTGGATCTGGGCGCGGGCGGCACCGAGGGGGTAGTCTTCCTGCGGTTCTTCAACGGCTGGATCAGGTGCGGAATCGAAGCGGGCGGAGGCTTCGGCGAGTTCGGGGGCAAGCGGCGCCTGCATCTGGTAGGCCGCGCGAAGCGCGCCGGGCGTAGGCCGGTCCATCTGGTAGATGCGGGGGCTGCCCACGGTCTCTGGCCGGAGCGCGCCGAGCGTCGCGCCGGCGACGGTGGACGAGGCACGATGACCCGCCTCGGCAAGCGCGTGGCGCAGGGCCGAAACGATGAGGCCGCGGGCGATTCCGGGTTCGCGGAAGCGAACCTCGGCCTTCGCCGGATGGACGTTGACGTCGACGCGCTCCGGATCGCAGATCAGGTTCAGGACGGCCGCCGGATGACGGTCGCGGGACAGCACGTCCATGTATGCCGCGCGCAGTGCCCCGATGAGGAGCTTGTCGCGCACCGGACGGCCGTTGACGAACAGGAACTGCTCGACCGCCGCGCCGCGCGAGTAGGTGGGCAAGGCCGCGAAGCCAGTCAGGCGGATGCCCTCGCGTTCGGCGTCTACGGCCAGGGCGTTGTCGGCGAAATCATTGCCGATGAGGCGGCGGAGGCGCTGGCCGAGCGCGTCGAAAAGCTCCCCCTGCTCGGCATCGGCGCGCAGGACCACCTTGCCCTCGCCACCGCCAGTCGAGTCGCGAAGGGTGAAGCCGACATAAGGTTCCGCCATCGCGAGGCGCTGGACCACGTCGCGGATCGCCTGCGCCTCCGCCCGGTCGGAGCGGAGGAATTTCAACCGGGCGGGCGTGGCATAGAAAAGGTCGCGCAACTCGACGACGGTGCCGCGCGTCAGCGCGGCGGGGCGCACCGGCTCCGTCCGGCCACCGGAGACGGCAATTTCGGCGGCGTCTTCCCCGGCCGCGCGGGACGTGATCCTGAGCCGACCGACAGCCCCGAGCGAAGGCAGCGCCTCGCCCCGGAACCCGAAGCTGCGGATATTGAGAAGGTCGCTGCCGTCGATCTTCGATGTCGCATGGCGGGCGAGCGCCAGCGGCAGGTCTTTTGCCATCATGCCGCAGCCATCGTCGCGAACGCGGATCAGCGTCTTACCACCATCGGCATAGGTGATCTCGACCCGCCGGGCGCCGGCATCGAGGGCGTTCTCCACCAGTTCCTTGACCGCCGAGGCCGGACGCTCGACCACCTCACCCGCCGCAATACGGTTGACGGCAGCTTCGTCAAGCTGGCGAATCCGGGGAGGTTCAGGCAGGATATGGGGGCTTTCGGCGTTCATCCTACAAGAACTAGCACGCATCGTCGCGATTCGGCCAGTTCACCTTTTGTATCGGCCTCCAAATTCCACCGGCTGCCGAGCCGCCTCGGCGGCGGTCGGGTCAATTCTGAACTGTCAGACCGACCGGCTGGCCAACCACCACGAAGCGCAGATCCTCGGGCTTCATGAGCCGCGCCGCCACCCGCTTGATATCGCCAAGCGTCACCGCCTCGATATAGGAATTGCGGTCGTTGACGTAGGACACCGGCAGCCGTTCGGACTGCATGCCGACAAGGATGTCAGCGATCGGCCCGTTGCCGTCGAAGCGCAGCGGATAGGAGCCGGTGAGATAGGTCTTGGCGGCCTCCAGCTCCTCGGCCGTAACTCCTTCGGCGGCAACCCTGGCCCAGACGTCGCGCACGACGTCGATGGCCTCGGCCACCTTCTCGTTCGCGGACGCGAAGGAGCCCTGCCAGGTCTCGGCGAGGTCCATCGGCACGAGATAGGTAGAGATGCCATAGGTCAGACCGCGCTTCTCGCGGACCTCGTCCATCAGCCGGGCGGCGAAACCGGGGCCGCCGAGGATCTGGTTGAGAACGTAGGCCGCGAAGAAATCGGGGTCGTCGCGCTTGATCCCGGCATGGCCGAAGGCCACCACCGATTGGGGCGAGGCATAGTCGATGACGGTGACGCCGCCGGTCAGCCCCATCTTTGCCGGCTGCGGTATCGGCGCGCCGGTTTCGGGGAGCCCCCCGAGAAGATCGTCAAGAAGCGCGCCAAGCTCGGCCTCGGTGATGTCACCGACGGCGGAGACGAAGAGCCGGTCACGCGCCATCACCGCCGCCTTGGCCGCGAACAGGTCATCGCGGGTCAGCGCCGCCACGCTCTCCAGCGTTCCGTTGCGCGAGGAGCCGTAGGGGTGGTCACCGAAGGCCAGCATGTCGAAGTTGCGCCGCGCGATCTCTCCCGGGTCCTTCTCGTCCGAGCGGATGATCGAGGCGACCTGTCCCTTGACCCGCTCGATCGCATCCTGATCGAAGCGGGGCTCGGTCAGCGCCCGCTTCAAAAGCGCCACGGCTTCGGGGCGGTTCTCGCTCAGCATCCGGGCCGAGACGGTCACGCCGTCGTCGTAGGCATCGAAGCTGAAATTCGCGGCGAGGCGTTCGCGCGCGGCGGCAAACCCCTGACTGTCGAGATCGCCGGTGCCTTCTTCCAGAAGCGCCATCATCAGAAGCGTGGCGCCGCGCTTTCCCGGCGCATCAAGGCTGGCGCCGCCTTCGAAACGCAGTTCAAGCGCGGTGAAGGGAATCGAATGCTCCTCCACCAGCCAGGCGTGGATACCACCGGGTGAGGTCACCTCCCGGATGTCGACAGCCCCGGCGGGCAGGGCCGCGAAAACCGCGATGGCTGCGGCGAAGAAGGCCCGGATCATTGCATCACCTCCGCCGTCTCATCAGGTGTCCCGTCGCGCATCATCCAGCCGGTGACGGCGCGCTTGCGGTCGAGGATCTCGACCGCCGCTGTCATCACATCGGCCTCAGTCACGGCGTCCAGGACGTCGGGCCATGCCTCGACGTCGGCGATGGTCAGGCCGGAGGTCAGCGCCTCGCCGTAGCGGCGGGCGAGGCCGTCGATGTCGTCTTCGGCATAGATCATCGCGGCGCGGATCCGTGTCTTCACCCGCGCGAACTGATCCGCATTGACCCCGGTCTTGAGGAAATCGCTCAGAACACCGTCGAGCGCCTTTTCGGCATCGGCAAGGCTCACACCCTCAGCCGGGACCACAGCGAGGTTGAAGGTCGTGTCGTCGTAGGATGTCCCGTCATAATGCGCCGACGTGTAGATCGCCTGCTTGGTGCCGAACTGGAGCTTCGTCGCGAGGATCGACGTCTGGCTGCTGCCACCGAGAAGGTCGGCGAGGATCGTCAGCGCGGCCGCCGTCTTCTGATCACCCGGATCACGTTCGGGGGCGAGGTAGCTGCGGGTCACGTAAGGCTGCGAGACCCGCGGATCGGCGAAACTGAGCCGCCGTTCGGCAAGTTGCGGCGGTTCCTGCGGGCGGGCGCGCGGACCGATATCCGGGGTCGGTTCCAGCGGGCCGTAATAGGTCTCGGCCAGCTTCTTCACCTCCTCGGGATCGACGTCGCCGGCGACAACCAGCACCGCGTCGTTCGGCGCATAGTAGCGGCGGTACCAGTCGAGCGCATCCTGCCGGGTCAGCGCCTCCATCTCGTGCCGCCACCCGATCACCGGCGTGCCGTAGGGATGGTTCAGGAACTGCGCGGCCGTCCTTTGTTCGGAGAAGATCGCGCCGGGATCGCTGTCGGTGCGCTGGTTGCGTTCCTCGATGATCACCTCGCGTTCGGTCTTCCAATCGTCCTCGGACAGGATCAGGCCGCGCATCCGGTCGGCCTCCATCCGCATCACGAGGTCGAGGCGGTCCGCCGCGACGCGCTGGAAATAGGCGGTGTAGTCATAGGATGTGAACGCGTTGTCGGAACCGCCATTGGCCTCGACCGTTTTCGAGAACTCGCCGGGGGCGAGGTGTTCGGTTCCCTTGAACATCAGGTGTTCGAGGAAGTGAGCCACGCCCGAGACGCCGGGTTTCTCATCCGCGGCGCCGGCGCGATACCAGACCATGTGGACCACGACCGGGGCGCGGTGATCCTCGATCACGACGGCTTCCAGGCCGTTCGGCAGGGTAAAGCTCGTGACGTCGCCGGCAACGGCTGGTGTCGCAGTCAGAGCGGTTAGTGCCAGCCAACGGAAGATACGGAACATGGCGGTCTCCCTCGATCCCGGTTGAGAGGTAACCGCCCGGCAGGGAACGTCAAGCCCGCTGACGGAGAGGTGATCAGTTGCCCTGGACGGCTTCCAGCGGCGGGGCCCCGACATTGCGGACCCCTGCGGCGCGCCAACGCTCCAGTTCGGCGTACTGATCGAGCGACATCGGCTGGTACGCACGGTAATAGACGTTGACGTTGAACCACCGCTCCAACAGCCGCCCGTCATGCTTGCGCCGGTATTCCAGATCCTCGGCCGCGAGCACTTCGCGGATATCGGCAGATGTGCCCCGCCGCGCGGCATAGGAGACGAGCGCGCCGTTGCCGGCCGGCACTGCCTTGCGGTCGAGTGCCGCGGGGTTGCCGCCAAGGGCCGCGACCGCGTCGGCCTCGGGCGTCGGATCGGTGATATTGGTGCCGCCCGGCGTCGGCTCCGGCAAAGCGGCCAGATCGTCGGGCAATTGCAGCGGCTTCGTCGGAAGGACGGTGAATTCGTCGGGGCCGCGGCCTTGCGGCTTGATATTGAGCAGCTTCGGCGCCTTTTCCTCGTCGCCTGCAAGGCGGCCACAGGCGGTCACCGCCACAAGCGCGCAGATCGCGAGTGCGCGGATGCCAGTCTTCGCCCCCATGGGTTTCTCCCTCACCTGCCTGACCTTCGTTTAGCGCATGTCTTCGGGCGCGTCACGGGGTCTTCTCCCGCCCGGTGAAGAGGACAAGGCCGATGGCGCCGGCGAAGATCGCGATGTCGGCGACGTTGAACGAATAAGGGTTGTCGATACCCGGCACCGACATGTTGAGGAAATCGGCAACGGCTCCGTAAAGGATCCGGTCGAGGACATTGCCCATCGCGCCGCCGATCAGGAAGCCGGCCGAAAGCTTGACGATCCGGCTGTGCGGCTCGCGCCGCACCCAGAGCCAGACCCAGAGCGAGATGACCACGGCCATCGCGATCAGCACCCAGCGCGCCAGATCGGCGTTGCTGGAAAAGAGGCCGAAATTGATTCCCTGGTTCCACGCCATGCGGAGATTCAGCCAGGGCGGCAGCACGTCGATCCGCTGGCGCGTGTAAAGGTCGAGTGCCTGGACGACGAAGAACTTCGACACCTGGTCGAGCGCGAAGATCCCCGCCGCCGTCTGGGTCACGAGCCGCATTGTGCCACCCGCATCAGTGCCGGAAATGCCGTTGGCCGGTGAAGACCATTGCCAGCCCCGCCGCGTCCGCCGCCGCGATCACCTCGTCGTCGCGCATGGAGCCGCCCGGCTGGATCACCGCCGTGGCCCCGGCCTCTGCCGCCGTCATGAGGCCGTCGGGGAAGGGGAAGAAGGCGTCGGAGGCGACGACGGAGCCTTTCACCGTCGGCTCCGCGAGGCCCAGCGCCTCGGCCATGTCGGCGGATTTGCGCGCGGCGATGCGGGTCGAATCGACCCGGCTCATCTGCCCGGCGCCGACGCCCACGGTCGCGCCACCCTTCACGTAGACGATGGCGTTCGATTTCACGTGCTTGGCGACCTTCCACGCGAAAAGGAGGTCGGCCAGCTCCGCCTCGGTCGGGGCGCGTTTCGTCACGACCTTGAGATCGGCGGGGGTCACGAACCCGTTGTCGCGGTCCTGCACGAGGAACCCGCCCGCGACCTGCCGGAAGGCGAGGCCGGGCGATTTCGGGTCGGGCAGGCCCACGGTCGTCAGAAGCCGCAGGTTCTTCTTCGCGGCGAAGACGGCCTTCGCCGCATCGTCCGCGCCGGGGGCGATGACGACCTCGGTGAAGATCTGGCAGATCTCCTCGGCGGTCGCCGCGTCCAACGGCCGGTTCAGCGCGACGATGCCACCAAAGGCCGAGGTGCGATCACAGTCATAGGCGGCCTTGTACGCCTCGAGAAGTGTCTTGCCGCGCGCAACGCCGCAGGGATTGGCGTGCTTGATGATCGCGCAGGCCGGAGCGTCGGCGGGATCGAACTCCGCCACCAGTTCGAAGGCGGCGTCGGTGTCGTTGATGTTGTTGTAGCTCAGTTCCTTGCCCTGATGCTGGGTCGCGGTGGCGACGCCGGGGCGGTTCGAGCCATCGGTGTAGAAGGCCGCCGACTGGTGCGGATTCTCGCCGTAGCGGAGCGTCTGGGCGATCGTCCCGGCAAAGGCCCGGCGGCGGGGTGCCGGATCGCCGATGGCGCCGGCCAGCCAGTTCGACACCGCCGCATCATAGGCGGCCGTCCGGGCATAGGCCCGCTGGGCGAGCTTGCGGCGGAACTTTGGGCAGGTCTTGCCGCCGTGCTGGTCCATGTCGCCAAGGACCTTGGCGTAGTCCTCCGGATCCACGACCACGGCAACATGGGCGTGGTTCTTCGCCGCCGCGCGGATCATCGCCGGGCCGCCAATGTCGATGTTCTCGACGCAGGTGTCATAGTCCGCGCCCTTCGCCACCATCGCTTCGAACGGGTAGAGATTGACCACCAGGAGGTCGATCGGCTCGATCCCGTGCTCCTCCATCGCGGCAACATGGCCGGGATTGTCGCGAAGCGCCAGGAGTCCTCCATGGACCTTCGGATGGAGCGTCTTCACCCGGCCGTCCATCATCTCCGGAAAGCCGGTCACATCGGCCACGTCGCGCACCGTGAGCCCCGCTTCGCGCAGCATCGCCGAGGTGCCGCCGGTGGAAAGCAGTTCCACCCCGCGCTCTGCCAGTCCCTTGGCGAAGTCCAGCAGCCCGGTCTTGTCGGAGACGGAGATCAGGGCACGGGAAAGCGGGGCCAGGCTGGCATCGGCATCGGTCAAGGGCAGCGTCCTCTACTTGGGCAGCGCATCGTCATCGCGAAGCGTATCTCGGATGGCCGAGGGGGTATCCTGTGCCTTGGCCAAGGTCCAGCCCAACTGGCATGCATAATCGAGGACATGGGCCGAAAGGACGATCTGTTTCGCCGCGCGCGGCTTCAACCGCCCGGTTTCGAGATAGACCGAGGGTTCGAGCGTCAACTCCCCTACCCCGTCATGGCGGAAAACCCAGATCTCGCCCGACTTCAGCGCCAGCGACACCGCCGTGCCGCCGAGGTCTATGGCGGCATCGACATCGGGATGCAGGTGGAAGCGGAGCGAGAAGGGCACGCCCTGATGTTTCGATCGCTCCATGATCGTCTCGAACCGCCGCCGGTCGGCGACCGTCATCGCGCCAAGCGTGTCCTCGCCCGCCAGCGCCCGTCCGTCGATGGAGAGCATCAGGTTTCGGATATGGGTCAACCCGTGGGTCGGGACATAGCCGTTATGCCCGGCCATGAGCCGGTGGCCGGCGCTGTCATCCTCGGGCTGGGCCCAAACCTGATCGGGCACGTCGGTGAACTGGCCGCGCGGCGAGGCGGGCAGCACCCCGCCGGCGCCGAGGCGGGAGGACGAAAAGCCCTGGATGCAGAGTGTCGAATGCGAGGGCGTCGCCCGCCCCGCCCTTCGCCAGTCAGGCCCGAAGCTCGCGCCCGAACCGCAGTTGACAACGACGGGTCGGCGCCCCGAGGTCAGTTCCATCGCCAGGGTCGAGGCATGGGCGTTCGACGAGGCGCGCCCCGTGGGCGGAGGGGCGGCATCGACGATGATCGTGGTGCGGCCCGCCGCAAGCCGGGCGTACCCCATCGCGAGGCCATGCGCCGTCAGCGCCCGGCCGCCCACCGTCGCCAGCGCCTGATCGAGCCGCCCTTCAAGCCCCCTGCCCCCGCCGTGGAACCGCGCGAGCCCGCCATCGGCATGGCGGAGGGCGCGCAGCGTGGGCGCGATGCGGTCGATCGCGTCGAGATGGGTAGCCTGCGGGCTCCGTCCCGCGTCGGACAGCGCCTCCGCCGCCCAGGTGAGAAGCGTGAAGACCTCAAGCAGTTCCTCGGGATTCCGCGTCGGGATGCCGCCCTCGGCATCGATCTCGCGCGCGCATTCCCTGGCCAAAGCCGCGGCGGCGGGGCCGACATGACGCTCCATCCCCGTCAGCGCGAGGCCGGCATAGACAAGGCCGGTCAAGGCCTCGAACCGCGGCAATCCGGGCGCGGCCGTTTTCCAGCGCCGGGCGAGGAAGATGGTCTGGCGGCCGAGGCTGCGGAAGTAGGCGTCCGACTGCGCCCGGTCGCGGCCGTTCAGAAGCAGGATCGCGTGGTTGATCCAACGGATGAGCCGCCGCCCGGTCAGGTCGGGCGTCCAGCCCGGCCCGCCGCCACGCCCGTAGCGCCGGATCCAGTCGAAGACCCAGTCCTGCGCCCTTTCCCGCGCCGGCCCGTCGGCGACGGCGGCGAGATCATCGAGCCAGGCGGAGCCGTGGATCTCCTCCTCGAAGCGGGGATCGGGGATCGGCAAGTCCCAGATCGACTTGCCCTTGGCCTCGATCAGAAACCCGGCGAAGAGGAAATTGCCGGCGGTCAGTTGCTTGCCGCGGGCGAAGGAGCCGATGGTCTTCGGCTCAGGCTGGCTGACGAAGCCGGTCGCGGACCGCGCCAATGCCGCCAGCCGCGCGTGCAGCCGGTGCATAAAGCCCATGTATCCGCTATCGGATCGCCCCACGCCTCACGGTCCTCGTTCTTCCGTTGCCCGGATTTATCCGGGAATCTGCCCGGGCCGGAGATTACCGGCAGCCCTGCCCCATGTCACCGGCTAAAGGTCCGTCAGGCATTGGCCAGGCGAAGGCAGGCGATGAAGAATCCGTCCATGCCGCCGCGCTCCGGCCAGTAATCGGGGCGAAGCCGGAGGCCGCCTTCGCCCGTGATCCAGCCGGATTCGATTCCGGGCAGATCGAGCGCGCCGCGCTCAACGGCAAGGCCGGGATGGCGTGAGAGGGCGGCGGAAACCTGCCGCTCCCCCTCCTCGGGCAGAAGCGAACAGGTCGCGAAGACCAGCCGGCCGCCAAGGCGAAGGCGGGTGAGCGCCCGGTCAACAAGGGCCGCTTGAAGGGCGGCGATCTCCTTCAGCGCGGCGGGGTCGCGGACGTAGGGCAGGTCGGGATGCCTGCGGATCGTTCCGGTCGCCGAACAGGGCGCGTCGAGGAGGACGGCGTCGAACCCTCCGGCCCCGTCCCATGTCAGCGCGTCTGCCACGACCACCTCGGCGGCAAGCCGGCAGCGCGCGAGGTTTTCGCGCACCCGCTCCATCCGTGCCTCGGAGAGGTCGAGCGCGGTCACCTCGGCGCCGGCGGCGGCGAGTTGCAGCGTCTTGCCGCCCGGCGCGGCGCAGAGGTCGAGTACCCGCTCGCCGGGGCGCGGCGCCAGCACCTTCGCAGCAAGGGCGGCGGCAGCGTCCTGCACCCACCAGTCGCCCTCGGCATAGCCGGCAAGATCGGAAACCTGGCCGGCGCCATGAAGCCGGACCGATCCGGTGGGCAGCGCCTCGCCCCCGAGGCGGGCGGCGAGCGCCGCCGCGTTGCCGTCCTTCGGCGTGAGGTCGATGGGCGCCCCCTTCGCCTGCGCGGCTTCCATCGCCATCGTCGCGGCCTTGCCCCAGGCGGACATCAACCGGCCCCGGAGCCAGCCGGGCAGCGGATCGGCCGGCAGCGCCGCCCAGTTTTCAACCGGCGTCTCGGAGACGCGGCGAAGCACGGCGTTGACCATGCCCGCGAAACCCTCCGCCTTCCGGCCCGACGCACGGGTGAGGCTGACGGCCTCGCTGACGACGCCGTGCGCGGCGGCTTTTTCGGCGAAGATCTCGGTGACGGAAACGCGCAGGATCGTGCGAACGAAGGGCGGCGGGGATTTCCGGAGGAAGGGTTTCAGGACCGCATCGGCGCGTCCGAGATTTCGCAGCGTCGCCAGGGCAAGGCGCTGCGCCCGCGCCCGGTCGGGTGGTGCCAACCCGGAAAGCGCCCCGCGCGCGACCTGATCGGAGAGCGGCGCGCGATCCTCGAGGACCCCCGTCACCAGTCGCGCCGCGACACCCCGCGCCGTCTCGTCCCTGACCATGCGTCCCCCGGTTGCGACCCTTGCCGGCCCCCCGTATAACATGGACCTACGCGAAACAAGGAAGGCCGGAGTGGCGACGGAGATGACCAAGGAACTGCCTGAAGCGGCCAAGCGCGCGCTGGCCGAGGCCGAGGCACGGCGGAAGGCCGCGTCCGCGCTGGACCTGCCAGCGGAACTCGGCGGCCGCGAAGGGCCGGAACCGGTGCGCTATGGCGACTGGGAGAAGAAGGGGATCGCGGTCGATTTCTGAAAGCGGCCGGTTGCCCGGGCAGGGTTCCCACGCTCCCGGCTTGAGCGTCAGATCCCAAGCACGTCCAGCATGTCGTATTCGCCGGGCTTCTTGTCCTGCCCCCAGAGTGCGGCCCGAAGCGCGCCGCGCGCGAAGATGCCCCGGTCGGTCGCGATGTGGCGCAGGATGATCCGTTCGCCGTTGGCGGCGAAGATGACGTCATGTTCGCCCACGACATCGCCGCCCCGGATGGCAGAAAAGCCGATATGCCCGCGTACGCGCGCGCCGGTGATCCCCTCGCGCGCCCGGTCGCGGATGTCGGGGAGGTTGAGCCCCCGCCCGGCCGCCGCCGCTTCGCCCAGCATCAGCGCGGTCCCGGAGGGCGCATCGACCTTGTGACGGTGATGGGCCTCGACGATCTCGATATCCCAATCGGCATCGAGCGCCGCCGCGACCTTCTTCGTGATCTGGGTGAGAAGATTGACCCCGAGACTCATGTTGCCGGCGCGGACGATCACGGCATGGCGCGCGGCGGCCCTGATCTTCGCGAGGTGCTCCTCTTCCAGCCCGGTCGTTCCGATGACGTGAACCGCGCGGGCCTGCGCCGCGAGCGCCGCGAATTCGACCGTGGCGGCAGGAGCGGTGAAGTCGATCACGGCCTGTGCCTTTGCGAAGGCTTCCAGCGGGTCGTCGGTGACGATGACGCCGCTTGCGGCCCCGCCCATCACCGTGCCGAGATCGCGGCCGATCCAGTCGTGGCCGGTCCGCTCCACCGCGCCGACGAGGCGTGCGCGGTCCGAGGCCGCGATCAGACGGACAAGCATCTGCCCCATGCGTCCCGAGATGCCGGTGACCACGATGCCGGGAATATCTGTCGGTTCGGTCATGCGCGCCTCCGCTCTGCCAATCGGCTTCCTTTAGCCGCTGCGGAACGGCTTGGCAAAGGCCCGTTGCGGGGCGGGCCGGCATGGCCTACATGCTGTGGCATGTCACAGAACCGTTCCTCCCGTGCCTCCGGCCCCTCGCAGCGCCAGCTGCGCGTCGGCGAACTCATCCGCCGCACGCTTTCCGAAGTGCTGATGCGCGGCGAGGTCCACAACGACGAGTTGGGCGCGATGTCGATCACCGTGGGCGAGGTCCGCGTCTCGCCCGACCTGCGCATCGCGACCGCCTACGTGCTGCCGCTTGGCGGAGAAGGAGCAAAAGAGGCGCTGGCGGCGCTCAACCGCTCGAAGGGGGAGCTTCGCCATCACGTGGCGAAGGCGATGACCCTGAAGTTCGCGCCGGAGCTGCGATTTGTCCTCGACGAGACCTTCGACCGCATGGATGCGACGCGCCGCCTTTTGGCAGATGAGAGGGTGCAGCGCGATATCGCGAAGCGCGACGATGACGACGACGATGGCGATCTGGGCTAGGGCCGCCGCTGCGGTCCTGCTTCTTGCAGGCGCGGCCCAAGCGGAATCCTGCCATAGGCTGGAGCACGAGGGCGAGATCTACGCCGTCTGCGAGGCGGTGGCCGGCGAGGATCTGCGACTTTTCCTCGAAGATGCCGACGGCGCCACGATCGGCACGTTCGAGCGGCTGCGCGAGGGTCTCGCCGCCGAGGGGCGGCGGCTGGTCTTCGCGATGAATGCCGGGATGTATCACCCCGACCGCCGCCCTGTCGGGCTCTACCGATCCGAGGGGCGCGACGTCTCGCGGCTGGTGACGTCGGCGGGTCCGGGGAACTTCGGGCTGGTTCCGAACGGGGTCTTCTGCATCCGCCCGCAAGGCTTTGCGGTGATCGAGACGCTGAGCTACGAACGCGCGGCGCCGGACTGCCGGTTCGCCACCCAATCCGGACCGATGCTGGTGATCGGCGGGGCACTGCATCCGAAGTTCCTCGAAGACTCGGACTCGCGCTACGTCCGCAACGGTGTCGGCGTCTCGGCCGATGGCAGCCGGGCCTATTTCGTGATCTCCGACGGGGCGGTCAATTTCCATGCCTTTGCGCGGTTCTTCCGCGATGCCCTTGGTGTGCCGGATGCGCTCTATTTCGACGGCAACGTCTCGCGCCTCTACGCCCCCGAGATCCGGCGCGACGATTTCGGATTTCCGATGGGTCCGATTGTCGGGCTCTCGGTGCCGGCGGATTGACGGCCCCGCCGCCATTCGCTAGCAGGCGGCCTTCCTATCGAAAGAAGAGACATGGCACGCAAGAAGGGTCGCGACATTTCGGGCTGGCTGGTGGTGGACAAGCCGGCGGGCATGACCTCGACCGCAGTCGTCAACAAGGTCCGCTGGGCGTTCGGCGCGAAGAAGGCGGGCCATGCGGGAACGCTCGATCCGGACGCGACCGGGGTGCTGGCGGTGGCGCTCGGCGAGGCGACGAAGACGGTGCCCTACATCACCGATGCGCTGAAATGCTACCGCTTCGCGGTGCGGCTCGGGGCGGCCACGAAGACCGACGACGCGGAAGGGGAGGTCATCGCGACCTCGGACCTGCGCCCCAGCGATGACGAGATCCGCGCCGCATTGCCGGCGTTCCGGGGCGAGATCATGCAGGTGCCGCCGCAGTTCTCCGCGGTGAAGGTCGAGGGCGAGCGTGCCTATGCGCTGGCCCGGGCCGGCGAGGAAATGGAGCTTGCCGCGCGCGAGCTGTGGGTCGAGAGCCTGGAGATGACCGCCCGGCCCGACGCGGACACGGTCGAGCTGGAAATGGTCTGCGGCAAGGGCGGCTATGTGCGCTCCGTAGCCCGCGATCTCGGGGCCGCCCTCGGATGCCATGGCCATGTCCTGTGGCTTCGCCGCGACTGGTCGGGGCCGTTCGAAGCCTCGGACGGGGTGACGATCGCGAAGATCGACGACCTGGCCAAGAGCGAGGCGTTGGACGCGCTCTTGCTGCCGCTCGAAGTCGGGCTCGCGGACCTGCCGGAACTGAAGGCGACGCCGGAAGGCGCGGCGCGGCTGAGGAACGGCAATCCGGGACTGGTCATCGCCTCGGACGTGGAGTGGGGCGACGAGGCCTGGGCGAGTTACCAGGGCCGCGCGGTGGCGGTCGGGGTCTACAAGTCGGGCGAGCTGCATCCGAGCCGGGTGTTCAACCTCTGATGACGGCGCCGGGGGCGCTGCCCCCGGACCCCCGAGGTATTTCGGGCAAGATGAAGGTCAGAGGCCGAGCCCGGTCTTTCGCCCTTCGTGGAAGGCGTACGGTGCCTGGCGTGGCGCGGAAGCGTCGCCGATGAGATAGGTTTCGAGATCGGCGATGTCGACCGAGAGCGGGTCGAAGGCGCGGTTTGTCGTGGACATGACGAGTGCGGAAGCCTCGAGACGGCGTTCGTCGCCGGTCAGAAGGTTGCGGAGCGTCGCGCCGTCGCCGTGCCATGCGCCGATCAGGTGTTCGGTGAGGAAGGTCACGCCGAGTTTCGCGAGCCGGGGGCGGAGCGCGATATCGGATGAGGTGCGGGCGAGTTCCTTGCCGATGAAGGGTTCGGGCGTGACGATGGTGACCTTATGGCCGCGCTCCGCCATCGCCCAGGCGGTGCCGAGGCCGCGCCAGTTGCCACCTTCGTCGTAGAGGATGACGTCGTCGCCGAGCCTGGCCTCGCGGCGCATCACGTCCTCGGGGGAGAAGACGTTGCCCTTGTCGATGCCCGTAAGCCGATCCTTGCCGGGCATCCAGCGCTGGAAACCGTCCTCGTCCGGGAGCGAACCGGTGGCGAGGACGACCGCATCGGGATTGAGCGCGCGGATATCCCCTGCCTCCGCGTAGGTATTGAGGTGAAGCCGGACCTGGAGCCTTTCGAACTGGCGTTCGTACCAGTCGAGAAGGTCGAGGATCTGGGCGCGGCGCGGCTGTTCGCCGGCCAGGCGGAACTGGCCGCCGATCCGGGGCTGGGCCTCGAAGAGATCGACGCGGTGGCCGCGTTCGGCGGCGGTGCGGGCGGCTTCGAGCCCGGCGGGGCCGGCGCCGACAACGACGATGCGGCGGGGTTTATCGGCGGGGGTGAAGCGGTCGCCGCCCCATTCGAACTCGCGCCCCGCCGAGGGATTGATGAGACAGGAGATCCAGTAGTCGCGGCTGCGCCGGCCCCAGCACATCTGGTTGCAGGAGATGCAGCCACGCACGTCCTCCGCCCGGCCTTCGGTCGTCTTGCGGGCGAGGTGCGGGTCGGCGATCTGGCCGCGCACGATGGAGACGAGGTCGGCCTGGCCGCTCGCGATCACACTTTCGGCGTTTTCCGGGGTGCGGACATGCGCCTCGGACGTGACCTTGGCGTGCTTCACGACCTTCTTCAACTCCTCGGTGAAGGGCGCGGTCAGCTTGTCGGCGAAAAGAAAGGTCGGCATCAGCCGCTCGAAATCGAGATATCCGCCGTGGCCGCAGGTCACGTAGTCGATATGGCCGGTCGCGTCGTGACAGGCGACAATCTCAGCCAACGCTTCGCCCTGAAGAAGCACGTCGTGGCTGTCGGACGTGGAGATCGCGAGGCCAATGACGAAATCCTCGCCGCAGGCCTTTCGGATGCCCGCGATGATGGCGCGCGACATGCGCGTGCGGTTCTCGAGGCTGCCGCCCCATTTGTCGGTGCGCCTGTTGGACCAGGGCGTCCAGAACTGATCGAGCAGCGAATGGTAGGCGCCCCAGACCTCGACGCCCTGGAAGCCGCCCTTCTGGCAGCGGATGGCGGCGGCGATATGGGCGTCGATCAGTTCTTCGATCTCGGCCTCGGTCATCGCGTGGGAGCCGTCGCTGTCGTGGTAGGATGGCCCGCCCGACGGACCCCAGTGCGGCGCGAAGCTGAGGTCGGAATCGCCGTGTGCCCCGATGTGGTAGAGCTGCTGGAGGATGACGGCGCCCGCCTCCTTCACCGGTTCGGTCACCTTGCGGAAATGCGGGATGACCTCGTCTGTGCCGTGGCGGAAATTGCCGCGCGTGAGGACGCCGGTGCGGTGCACGGGCATCGGTTCGGCGACGATCATGCCCGCACCGCCCAGCGCCCGTTCGAGGAGATAGGCGCCGAAGCGCGGGCCGGGCAGGCCCATATCCGACATGTTCGCGGTATGGGCGCCGAAGACGATGCGGTTGCGCAAGGTGTGGCCGCGCAGCTGAATCGGCGAGAGGAGGTGGGAGTGGCTGGTCGTCATCGGGCGTCCATCGGGAAGTACATTCTCAGCAGCGGAGTCACAGGCCTTCTGCGTGGCGGGCGAGGCCCGGCCCCTCAATACCACGCATCCGGCATGTCCGCTTTCTTCCCGGTCACGAACTCCTTCAGCGCTTCGTCGATGCCGGGATCGAGCGGCGGCGCCATATATTCGCGCAGACGCTCCTTCCAGAGGCGGTTGGCGCGGGTCGCGGCGTCATCGCTGCCCGCCGCCTCCCATTTCTCGAAGGGCTCGTTGTCGGCCGTCTCCGAATCCCAGAACGCGGTTTCGTAGTTCGCCATCGTGTGGGAGCAGCCAAAGAAGTGATTGCCCGGACCGACCTCGGCGAAGGCGTCGACGGCAAGCTGGTTGTCGTCGATCTTGACCCCGTCGAGATAGGAATGCAGCGCCCCGCAAAGATCGGCGTCGAGCATGAACTTCTCGTAGGACATGGACAGAAGCCCGTCGAGAAAGCCGGCCGAATGGAGGATGAAGTTGGCGCCGCAATGGACAGCGGCGAGCATCGACATCGTGCCTTCGGTCATCGCCTGCGCATCGGGCAGCTTCGACGTGGTGAAATTGCCCGAACAGCGGAGCGGCAGGTTCAGCCGGCGGGCAAGCTGGCCGATGACCATCGAGCCGATGGCGGGTTCGGGCGTCCCGAAGGTGGGCGAGCCGGATCGCAAGGACATCGAGGACAGGAAGTTGCCGAAGACGACCGGCGCGCCGGGACGTTCCAGCTGGGTCAGCGCGCAGCCGGCCATCGTCTCGGCCAGCGACTGGGCGATGGCGCCCGCGTTGGTCACGGGGCCCATCGCGCCGCCGAGGATGAAGGGCACGATCACGGCAGCCTGATTCGCGCGGGCATAGGCGCGCAAGCTCTTCGTCATCGTGCCGTCCCAGACCAGCGGAGAGTTCACGTTGACGTTGCCGAGGATGACGCAGTTCTCGTCGACGAAACCCTCGCCGAAGACGATCCGCGCCATGTCGATCGAATCCTCGCTGCGCTCCTCGGCCGTGACCGAGCCCATGAAGCAGCGGTCCGAATAGCGCAGATGGGCGTAGACCATGTCGAGATGGCGCTTGTTCACCGGAATGTCGGTCGGTTCGCAGATCGTGCCGCCGGAATGGTGGAACCAGGGTGAGGATTGCGCGAGCTTGATGAAGTTCTCGAAATCCTGAAGCGTGCCGAAGCGGCGCCCACGGTCGAGATCCATCACGAAGGGCGAACCGTAGGCGGGGGCGAAGACGACGTTCCTGCCGCCGATCCGGATCGAAGCGGCCGGATTGCGGGCGTGTTGGGTGAATTCGGCCGGCGCGGTCTTCAGGATCTCGCGCAGCATGCCGGGTTCGAACTTCACCAGACCGCCGTCGATCCGCGCCCCGGCCCGTTTCCAGTGATCGAGTGCGACGTCGTCATCGCGGAACTCGATCCCGGTCTCGGCCAGGATGCGGTCGGCGGCGGCTTCGATCTTCAGAAGGTTCTCTTCCGAGAGGATGTCGTAGGTCGGGATGTTCCGCACGATGTAGGGGCGGCCCGGCCCGGAGGCCTTGTGCGAGCGTTCGCGCCGCCGTGCCTCGCGTCCGCCGTGACGCGCGCGCGTTGCCGTTTCATCAGATGCCATGTCGCTCTCCCCGTTCCGACCGTGCCCCTTGATGTTAAGGGCAGCGGGGCCGGCGCGGAAAGTATCGGCGCCGACATTCGAGACCGCGAAGATGTCGTTTTGCGGACGGTCGGGTTCCGCATGTCCGGCAAAGGCCGGACCGGTCCGAAGGGGCTCGATGCCCCGACCGGACCGACCCCGCCCGCCTACTCTGCCGCGAGATCGGGGGCCCAGCCGGAGATCGCCTTGACCTCGAGGAACTCCTCGATCCCCCAGTGGCCGCCTTCGCGCGCCCGGCCGCTTGCCTTGACTCCGCCGAAGGGTGAACCGGCGCCACGGCTCTGGCCGTTCATCTCGATCATGCCCGATTTCAGCGCGAGCGCCATCCGGTTGCGCCGGGCGCCGTCCTGGCTCTGGACGTAGTTCGTCAGGCCGTAGGGCGTGTCGTTGGCGATGCGCACCGCCTCTTCCTCGCTGTCGAAGGGGATGATCGAGAGCACGGGCCCGA
This sequence comes from Defluviimonas sp. SAOS-178_SWC, assembly GCF_039830135.1. Taxonomy (NCBI): domain Bacteria; kingdom Pseudomonadati; phylum Pseudomonadota; class Alphaproteobacteria; order Rhodobacterales; family Paracoccaceae; genus Albidovulum; species Defluviimonas sp. SAOS-178_SWC. Next base: position 4,066,317 of record NZ_CP156081.1, read on the forward strand.
AGATCTCCTCGCGCTCGATGGTCATGCCGGGTTTCACGTCGGCAAAGACCGTGGGCCGGACATAGTAGCCCTTGTTCATCCCCTCGGGCAGGCCGAGCCCGCCGGCCACGAGCCGCGCGCCCTCGTCGATGCCCTTCTGGATGTAACCCTGGATCTGGTCCCACTGGCGCTTGTTCACCACCGGGCCGATATGACGGCCATGTTCCGACGCCGGGCCGACCTTGACCGCGTTGGCCACCTCTGCCGCCGTCTCGACCGCGGAATCGTAGATCGCGCGCTCCACCAGCATCCGGCTGGGGGCGTTGCAGCTTTGGCCCGAGTTGTTCATCAGGTGCAGCACGCCGCGCTTCACCGCCTTTTCGTCGGCATCGGCGAAGATCACGTTGGCGCCCTTGCCGCCAAGCTCCAGCGTCACGCGCTTCAGCGTCTCCGCCGCCGCCTTGGAGATGGCCCGGCCGGCCCGTGTCGAGCCGGTGAAGGAGATCATCTCCACGTCCGGATGCGCCGAAAGGACCGAACCGACGCCGGCCCCGTCGCCATTCACGAGGTTGAAGACCCCCGGCGGCACCCCGGCGTCATGGCAGAATTCGGCGAAGATCATCGCGTTGAGCGGGCTTTCCTCGGACGGCTTCAGAACGCAGGTGCAACCGGCGAGAAGTGCCGGGACCACTTTCAGCGCGATCTGGTTCATCGGCCAGTTCCACGGCGTGATCAGCCCGACCACCCCGATCGGTTCCAGCGCGATCCGGTCGTTCGGTGCGTGGGGGCCAAGCGGGCGGATCCATTCGATCTCGTCGAAGGCGCGCAGGAAGTTCTTCAGATGCCAGGGCAGGCAGGGCGCCTGGCTGTCGCGCGCCATGTCGATCGGCGCCCCCATCTCGAGCGAGATCGCCTCGGCGAGGTCGCCCTTCCGGCGCTCGTATTCATCGAGGATTCGCGCAACGATCGCGCGACGCTCCGCCGGAGGGGTCGCGGCCCAGGACGGAAACGCTGCCTTCGCGGCCGCGACGGCGGCGTTGGTGTCCGCCTCCGAGCCGAGCGAGATCACCGCGCAGGGATCCTCGGTCGACGGGTCGATCACCGTGCAATCGCGGGGGGTCACGGGGGCGGTCCAGCGACCACCGATGTAGAATTCGCGTCGTTCGATCATGGCACACCTCGTCTTTCGCGGCCGGACTTTGGCAGGCCCGCGGATGGGCCGCAAGGGTGGAAAGCATAATTTGATCAAATTATGCCTGGCTCATATTTGGCGATTTGTCGCGCAGCGATGAAGCAGGGTGTATTTGCGCGCGCCCGGGCGTATGTTCTGCGGCAACAAAGCCTTCAGTCCAGAACAAGGAGACAGCAGATGGGCCTGCGCATCAACGACACGGTTCCCAATTTCACCGCCCAAACCGATCAGGGCCTGATCACATTCCACGACTGGATCGGTGACAGCTGGGCGATCCTCTTCTCGCATCCGAAGGACTTCACCCCGGTCTGCACCACCGAATTCGGTGCCGTCGCCCAACTGGCCGACGAATGGGCCAAGCGCAATACCAAGGTCATCGGCATTTCGGTCGACGGCGTCGAGGAGCACAAGCGCTGGAAGCGCGACATCGAGACCGCGGCGGACGCCGTCGCCGCCTTCCCGATCATCGCCGATGACGGGCTCCACGTTTCCAAGGCCTTCGACATGCTGCCGGCCGAAGCCTACCTGCCCGAGAATGCCACCGCGAACGACAGCCAGACGGTGCGCTCGGTCTTCATCATCGGTCCGGACAAGAAACTGAAGCTGTCCATGACCTACCCGATGAATGTCGGCCGCAACTTCGCCGAAGTGCTCCGCGCCCTCGACGCGCTTCAGACCGCGAACGGCAAGGGCGTCGCGACGCCGGCGAACTGGACCGTGGGCCAGGACGTGATCGTGCCGCTCGCGCTCGACGACGCGGCGGCGGAACAGAAGTTCGGCCAGATCAACAAGGTTCTGCCCTATCTGCGCTACGTGAAATCGCCTAAGTAAGGGCCCGTTACGCGACGCCCGGCGCGGGACGGTCCGCGCCGGGTTTCGGCCAGCCGGCCCTTGTCAATCCGCCCCCTTACCAATGAAAAGCCCGGGCACAGGCCCGGGCTTCCAATTTTTTCGGGAGTGCGTCGCCTTACTCGGCGTCGGCCTTTTCCTGCTTCTCCGGCGCGATCTCCTCGCCGGTTTCCTGATCGACCATCTTCATGCCAAGGCGGACCTTGCCACGGTCGTCGAAGCCGAGAAGCTTGACCTTCACTTCCTGACCTTCCTTCAGCACCTCGTTCGGATGCTGCAGGCGCTTGTTGGCGATCTGGGACACGTGGACCAGACCGTCGCGCTTGCCGAAGAAGTTGACGAAGGCGCCGAAGTCCACGAGCTTCACGACCTTGCCGGTATAGACCTTGCCCTCTTCCGGCTCGGCCACGATCGAATAGATCATGTCGTAGGCCTTCTTGATCGAGTCGGCGTTGGCCGAGGCGATCTTGATGACGCCGTCGTCGTTGATGTCGACCTTGGCGCCCGAGGTTTCCACGATCTCGCGGATGACCTTGCCGCCAGAGCCGATCACTTCACGGATCTTGTCGGTCGGGATCGTCATCGTCTCGATGCGCGGCGCGTGGGCCGAGAACTCGGTCCGACCGGCGGACAGAGCCTTGGCCATCTCGCCGAGGATGTGCATCCGGCCGTCCTTGGCCTGGGCCAGCGCCTGCTCCATGATCGCCGGGGTGATGCCCGCGACCTTGATATCCATCTGGAGCGAGGTGATGCCGTTTTCGGTGCCCGCGACCTTGAAGTCCATGTCGCCGAGGTGATCCTCGTCGCCGAGGATGTCGGTCAGAACGGCGTACTGGCCGTCCTCTTCAAGGATGAGACCCATCGCGACGCCAGCGACCGGCGCCTTCAGCGGCACACCCGCATCCATCATCGAAAGCGACCCGCCGCAGACCGACGCCATCGAGGAGGAGCCGTTCGATTCGGTGATCTCCGAAACGACCCGGATCGTGTACGGGAAATCGGTCGGCGCCGGCAGAACCGCCTGAAGCGCGCGCCAGGCCAGCTTGCCGTGGCCGATCTCACGACGGCCCGGAGGGCCGAAGCGGCCAACCTCGCCGACCGAGTAGGGCGGGAAGTTGTAGTGCAGGAGGAAGTTCGAACGGTAGTTGCCGTGCAGCGCGTCGATGATCTGCTCGTCATCGCCGGTGCCGAGGGTGGTGATCACCAAACCTTGCGTCTCGCCGCGGGTAAACAGCGCCGAACCGTGGGTGCGGGGCAGGATGCCGACCTCGGAGACGATCGGGCGCACGGTCTTCGTATCGCGGCCGTCGATCCGGGCGCCGCCCGAGATGATGTCGCCGCGCAGGATCGAGCTTTCGAGCTTCTTGAACGCCGCACCGAGATTGGCATCGCCCAATTCTTCTTCCGAAAGACCGGCCTTCACCACGTCGCGCGCGGCGGAGATCGCGTTCACCCGCTCCTGCTTGTCGCGGATCGCGAAAGCGGCGCGCATGTCCGTTTCACCGAGCGTCTTCACCTTGGCATAAAGCGCCGAATAGTCGGCCGGCTGGAAGTCGAACGGTTCCTTGGCGCAGGCTTCGGCGAAGTCGATGATCAGGTCGATCACCGGCTGCATCGCGTCATGGCCGAACTTCACCGCGCCGAGCATCTCGGCCTCCGAAAGCTCGTAGGCTTCCGATTCGACCATCATCACGGCGTCCTTGGTGCCGGCGATGACGAGGTCGAGCCGCTGCTCGGGGTTCATCCGCAGCTGGTCCATGTCGCTGACTTCGGGGTTCAGCACGTATTCGCCGTTCGAGAAACCGACGCGCGCGGCGCCGATCGGGCCCATGAACGGCACGCCCGAGATCGTCAGCGCGGCAGAGGCCGCGATCATGCCGACGATGTCGGGATCGTTCACGAGGTCATGGCTGAGCACGGTGACGATGACGAGGACTTCGTTCTTGAAGCCCGGCACGAACAGCGGGCGGATCGGACGGTCGATCAGGCGCGAGGTCAGCGTCTCCTTCTCGGAGGGGCGCCCTTCACGCTTGAAGAAGCCGCCCGGGATCTTGCCGGCGGCATAGGTTTTTTCCTGGTAGTGGACGGTCAGCGGGAAGAAGTCCTGGCCCGGCTTCTGCTCGCGGGCATAGGTCACGTTGGCCATGACGCTGGTCTCGCCCAGAGTGGCGATGACCGAGCCGTCGGCCTGACGCGCGATCTTCCCCGTTTCCAGCGAGAGCTCTTCCTGGCCCCACTGGATGGATTTCTTTGTCACGTTGAACATATGTCGTTTCCTCTTGGGAGCACCCACGGGCGTATCCCGTGTCTCCCCTTTTGCATGGCGGCCCCATTGCCGCCGCCCCCAATCCTTCGCATGCGCCCGGGGGCATGGGCTCACGTCACAGATGGAGGGGGGCCATACAGGAAAACCGGCGGGTTGGGAAGCGGGGAGTTGTCATGGCATGAAACCGCGCCTGCCGGTCAACGTCCTTGCTTTGCACTCCCCGATCGAACACACTCGATTAATCGGGTGCAATTAGCCCCCGGGGGGGAGGTGCCATGTTCAGGATGGCATTACTCGTGGTGGCCGGCCTGACGGTTCCGGACGCATCAGACGCCCGCCACGTAAATTCCTTTGTGCGACCGGATGGTTCAAACCACGACGCGCTCGAAACCTACCGACAGGACCTATACCACGAATACAGCGCGTGTTCGGATGCCGCCTTGATCCGCATCCTCGGCGAGAGCGAAGCGGTAATGTGTTCCGTCCTCTTTCTTGCCATGAAACTGTCCTTCCTGGATGGCGTGACGTTGGAGCGATATGTCAGGATGCCCGCAAAGACAAAGGCGATGACGAATGAAAAGGGCTACGCGGCATACCGGACTTGGCTGCATCGCTATGCCATTTCGGCGGATTAGAGCGGATGGCCGGATTTAGGGCGGGCGCGCGGCTCGCCCTCTCCAACCCGCGGCATCCACGGGTCCGGTCGTTCTATGGCTGCCTGGATGCTCTCCGATTTCTCGAAGTCAGACGGAACGGACCGCGCATATTTGGGCAAGTCGAAGACCTGAACCGGACTGCTCCGGGAATGCGGCGAGCGTGAAGGTTTCACCAATGCCCGAAAGCCAAAACGCACACCCGGGGGGATTGGCTCAGGTCACAGAGGGACGAAGGCCAAACAGGAAAGCTGGCGGGTTCGGAAGCCGGGAGTTGACAAGGCACGCTTTGGCATTTCGGAACTGCGGAACGGAGTGGACCTCCTGCTGGCCCGGTCCTTTGGAGTTTCGGGCTACACACTCCGTGGTATGTTCTCAAAGCACAGGGTGGGGATCAATTCCCCCCCCCTGACGAGTGATTTGCCTCATCCCATGCACGTTAGGCGGCCCGACATGACCCACGACCAGATGATCACCTACCTTCTCGAAGCCAACGACGTTGCCCGCAGTGCGGCCGACCACGGTCATCATCCGTTCGGTGCGGTACTGGTCGGCCCCGACGCCACGATCCTTATGCGTCAGGGCAATATCGACACGGTTCGTCACGCCGAAACGGAGCTCGCGCGCCGCGCCGCAGCCGCATACTCGCCGGAGTTCCTCTGGTCTTGCACACTGGTCACGACTGGCGAGCCATGTGCCATGTGCGCCGGCACGTTCTATTGGGCTAATATCGGATGCCTAGTTTATGGTTACGAAGAAACGCAGCTCCTCGCACTGACCGGTGACCATGCCGAGAACCCGACAATGAATCTGCCTGCGCGCACCGTGCTCGGCTCCGGACAGAAGGCCATCGAGGTGCACGGCCCCTTCCCCGAAATTGAAGATGAGCTTCTCGCTCCGCACCGTGGCTTCTGGCGGCGATAGCCTGCGGCTGGGCATCTTCCCTGGATCGAAACGGCCGCCTCAATGAAAAACGCCCGCACCTTTCGGCACGGACGTTCCGTTCCATCGAGGGGAACGACTTAGCGGCGGATACCGAGGCGCTGGATCAGGGTCTGATAGCGGCCTTCGTCGTTCTTCTTGAGGTAGTCCAGAAGCTTGCGGCGCTGCGCGACGAGCTTCAGAAGGCCCCGGCGCGAATGGTTGTCCTTCGCATGGGTCTTGAAGTGTTCGGTCAGCGTGGCGATCCGCGAGGACAGGATGGCGACCTGAACTTCGGGCGAACCGGTGTCGCCTTCCTTGGTCGCGAATTCCTTCATCACGCGGGCTTTTTCTTCAGCAGTGATCGACATCGGGGTCTCCTTTCGGGTCAGAGGTCATGGCACAAGCCGGGATGTCGTCCAGCAGGGCCCTTGGAGAAGCATCCGCCATTTCCAGCGGATGCGCGCGTATAGGGGAGATTCCTCCGAAAGGAAAGCCTCAATCGCGGCGGTCGGATCAGGGGGTCACGCCGCCTGCACCTCGTTCTGTGCGACCAGCGTGATGTCGTCCGCAGTCAGGTCCGGATTGCCGAGCACCCGGGCGATGACCGCGCCGTCGAGAAGGATGTGCACCGCCCCCTCGGTCCCATCGTCGGGTTCGACGGTGATCTCGGGATCGGGATGTCCGGCCGGGTCAAAGACGACGACAAGCTGATCCTCCGCGGGATCATAGTCAACGATGGTCGCGGTTCCCTCGGCCCCGCCCAGCCACCCCGGCAGGACGAAGGCGTCCGCGCCCTCGCCCCCGTCGGCCCAGTCGTCCTGGCCGACGAGGATCGTGTCGTCGCCGCGCCCGCCGTTCAGGAAATCGCGCCCATCGGTGTCGGGCGCACCATCGGCCGTGACGCGGCCATCGAGCACGTCATTGCCGTCACCGCCCATGAGCGTGTCCTGCCCGACCCCGCCGAACAGCGTGTCGTCGCCGTCGGACCCTTCGAGCGCATCGTCGCCCGCGCCCCCGTCGAACCGGTCGGCCCCGCCACCGCCAATGAGCGCATCGTTGCCGTCGCCGCCAAAAAGATCGTCGTCGTCCTCGTAGCCCGAAAGCAGATCGTCACCCGCACCACCGTCGAGCCAGTCTTCGCCATCCTCGCCGTGGAGCGTGTCGTCACCTTTGCCACCGATGATCGTGTCGTCGCCCGCCATACCGTGCAGATCGTCCGCGCCTTCACCGCCATCGAGCGTGTCGGCCCCCTCGTAGCCGCCGATCTGATCGTCGCCACCATGGCCGAACATCGCTTCGGATTCGGCGCCGCCGGCTATGATCTCGGCCAGAGGCGTGCCTTCGATGGTGTTTTCGGGCTGGGCGCCATTTCCGGACGCAGGGCATTCGTCCGCGTCGTCATCCTCCGATTTAAGTATGCCGGTGAAATCCACGGCGGCCCCCACCATCAGAATCCCGAACAGACTGGCCAGCATGAGCATATCGCACCCCAACGTTTCCCGGGCTGGACATCCCCATGACCGGCGCACCCCAGGGGCCAGTGAAGCGGAGGAGTGTTAAGAACGGGCCAACGTCAGCCCTTTGGCATCAATTGTCGGCATTTTCCCCGCCGTTTACCCAACGTTCCGGCCCGCGCGCATAGCCGATATAGAGCGGATGGCGCGGCTGCCCGCCCTGTGTCAGCCCCAGATGCCAGAGCGGATGCCCCCCGGCGCGCAGGAGCCGCACAACTGTATCCCCGCGCCCGAGATGGCCGCCATGCGCGCCCCAGCCGCAGAGGATCATGGTGGCATCAGTGGCGACCTCGGCAAGGATCGCATCGTTCGCCGCCCCGACCGGTTCCGCCGCCCGCTTCAGATCGCGCGGATCGGTGGCCCGGAAGGCAAAGACGTTCGCCACAGCGAAACCGCCGAACCCCGCCGCCCGCGCCCGCCTTTCGCAGCGTTCGATCGTCGGGTCGTTCCGCGCCTCGGTCGCCGTCGAGGGATTGAGGAGGATATAGAGGAGCCGCCCGCCTTCGCCCCAGTCGCGGCTAAGGAGGTAGCGATAGGCCTCGCAATCGGAATAGAGCGCCTCCGACCGGGTGCCGTCGGCCTCGTGCCGGCGGGTGATCATCGGAACGGACAGGGGGCTGTGAACGTCATCCCCTTGCCGGTCTCGGGATGGGCGATGCGCAGGCTTTCGGCGTGGAGCATGAGGCGCGGGAAATCGCGCGCAGGCCCTTCGGCATAGAGCGCGTCGCCGAGGATCGGGTGGCCGATCTCCCTCATGTGGACGCGCAACTGATGGCTCCGCCCGGTGATCGGAAAGAGTCGCACCCGTGTCGTGCCGTCCTCGTCATGGCCGAGGACCTTCCAGTCGGTCTGGGCGGGCTTGCCGGTCTCGTGGTTCACGTGCTGGCGGGGGCGGTTCGGCCAGTCGACGATCAGCGGCAGGTCGACGCGGCCCTCTTTCGGTTCGAGATGCCCCCAGAGCCGGGCGCGATAGGCCTTCTTGGTCTTGCGCCCCTCGAACTGGGCCGACAGGACACGCTGCGCGTGCCGGGTCAGCGCGAAAACGATGGCGCCCGACGTGTCGCGGTCGAGCCGGTGAACCAGAAGCGCCTCGGGGAACACCATCTGCACCCGCGCGATCAGGCAATCCGCCAGATCCTCGCCCTTGCCCGGGACGGTGAGAAGCCCGGCGGGTTTGTCGACGACGAGGATCGCGTGATCGGCATGGATCACGCGCAGCGGCTCTTCGGGCGGGGCATAGGCGGCGTCGGTCATGACGGCCCCCTAACACGCAGCCGCGCCGTCCGCACCCCTTCGCGTTCCCACCTGGGTCGAATATCCCCGCCGCCGCGCGCCGCGACCGGCCGAGTTCAGACGATCCGGTGACCGGCTTCCCTCAGCCGCCGGGCGATCTCGGCGATATGGGCCGGGGTCGTTTCGCAGCAGCCGCCGACGATCGTCGCACCCATCTCGACCCAGCGCATCGCGAAATCCGCATAGCGTTCGGGCGTCATCTCCGGCCTCGCCGAGAGGGCGTCGACCGTCGGGCTGTCCTTCAGGAAGTCCTTGGTGATCTGCTGGAAGCCATTGGCATAGGCGCCGAAGGGAAGGCCGAAGCCCCGCAGCGCCCCGAGCGCGGCGGCCATAGCCTCCGGCGCCGAACAGTTGGCGAGCACGGCAGAGGCGCCCCCGGCTTTCAGGACCGGTCCGAGGTCGGAGAGCGCCTCGCCGGAGCGCAGGCGGCTTCCGTCCTCGTCGTCGACGGTCACCGACAGCCAGACCGGCTTGCCGCCCACCCGCGCCCCTTCCAGAACCGCCCTGGCATGGGCCAGCGACGCCACCGTCTCCGCCAGGAAAAAATCGACGGCGGGGGCAAGGAGGGTGGCGATCTCGGCGTATTTTCCCACCGCCTCGGCATGCGGCGGATGCGTTTCCGGGCGGTAGGAGGCGACGAGAGGTCCGAGCGATGCGGCAATGCGGCCGGCCCCGTTCTCGGCACGGGCGTTCGCGGCCTCCGCCAGCGCCTGCATGTGCAGGGCGGCGAAGCGGTCGTCGAGGCCGGCCTTCACCAGACGGTCGTGATGGATCGCATAGGTGTTCGTCGTCGCCACCGTGGCGCCGGCGGCGAAGTAGTCCGCGTGGACGGCGCGGACGAGGCCGGGGTGATCCAGCATCACCTGCGTCGCCCAGAGCGGCGTCGGCGTGTCGCCGGATCGGGCGACGAGTTCCTGGCCCATGCCACCGTCGAGAAGGATTATGTCCGCCATCGTCTCACTCCCATACCAGCCGGGCGGCGAGACCGGCGAAGACCAATGCCGCGATCCGGTTCAAGATCCCGAGCCGACGGCCAAGCGCCCGACCCATCGCCCCGGCAAGCGCGCCATAGCCCATCGTCACCAGGGTTCCGGTAACGGTAAAGATCCCGCCGAGAAGCACGATCTGGTGCCAGACCGGCCCGTAGGCCGGATCGGTGAACTGCGGCAGGAAGGCGAGGATGAAGAGGATGACCTTGGGATTGAGCGCATTGGCGAGAAAACCGCGCCCGAGCGCACGAAGGGGCCGGGTCGCGCCGCGCTCCTCGGCATGTGGCGGGCCGGCACGCCAGGCCTGAACGGCGAGCCAGAGAAGGTAGAGCGCGCCCATCCAGCGGATCGCGCCCAGAGCCGCCGGATGTGCCGCGATGAGCGCCGAAAGGCCAAGTGCCGCGAGCGTCACGTGCAACGCGCCCCCGAGCCCGACGCCAAGCCCGGCCGCGATCCCGGCTCGCGGCCCGCCCCGAAGCCCCGAGGCGGTGGCGAACATCACATCCGCCCCCGGCGTGAGGTTCAGCATCAGCCCGGCCAGGGTGAAGGCCAGAAGCTGGGCAGAGGGAAAGGTCTGGATCGTCTCCCACATCGGTCGGGCTCCTTTGCCGCCAGCGCTGACGGAAACCGCCGCCCGCGTCAAGCCGCCGAGGTCTGGCCCCCGGACGGGCGTTGACGATTCCCCGGAAGCGCGGCAGCGTTGCCGGGGGACAATGGAGGGGCGGATGGAGTTCGAGACGGTCTCAGCCAAGGACTTCGGGCGGGCGCTCAAGGGGATCGGGCTCAACCTCCTCGTTCGCGACGTAAAGGCCCTCGCTGCGTTCCTCACCGAGGTCTTCGGCATGTCGGCGCACCGGCTGTCGGCGGATTTCGCGATCATGACCTATGCGGGCGAGGTCTTTCAGCTGCATTCCGACGCCACCTACCATTCGCATCCCCTGCCCTCGCTTCTGCCCGAGGCAGGCGCGCGCGGGGCGGGGATCGAGATCCGGCTTTACGAAACCGATCCGGACGAGGCAGCCGCCCGCGCCGCCGCCTTTGCCGGCGCGACGATCCTGCAGGCACCGGCGGACAAGCCGCACGGGCTGAGGGAATGCGTGATCCTCTGCGAGAACGGCTATGCCTGGGTGCCGAGCCGGCGGATCTGATCCCGGTTCCGGCCAGAGCGGCGGTTTGGCCTACCAGCCACCCGATTGCGGCAGGCCGTCGTCCATTTCGTAATAGTCGCCCTTGCTCGCCACGAAGATGTGTTCGAGGAGCCGGCCACCGGTCGGGCCGAGGACCGAGCCCGCCTCGACCGAGACCTCGCCCGCCGCCGAGCGGAACCACAGGCTCGACCCGCAGCGGCCGCAGAAGCCGCGGGTTCCGCCGCCGGGGGTCCGGTATTCCGCGAGCGTATCGCGGCGGCGCCACTCCATGCAATCTTCGCCGGCGTCGAAGGAGGCGGAGTAATGGCCGGAGAGCTTGCGGCACTGGGCGCAGTGGCAGGCGGTGACTGGTCCTGCCGGTCCCGGAAGATCGAAGGCGCAGGCGCCGCAGAGGCAGGCACAGGCGAGCAGTTCCGGCGCCGTGTCGCCGGGTGGCGGTGGCGGGCCCTCCGGGCTGTAGTAGTCCCCCGCGTCTTCCCGATGCCAATGCTCCGCGAGCTTCAGCCCGGTCGGCAGATCGAGCGCGCCGCCCGCGACGCAGATCTCGGTGCCGTCCACAGGCCGCCAGAAGAGCGAGGCGCCGCAGGTCGCGCAGAAGCCGCGATCGACGCCGGGCGACGAGCGGAACCAGCGTAGCGTGGCGGCAGAGACAAGCCGGAACCGTGCGCGCGGCACGAAGCTCCCGGCCCAGAAATGGCCGGAGGTGCGGCGGCACTGGCTGCAATGGCAGGCGATGACGTCGCCGAGCGGGGCCTCCGCCTCGAAGGCCACGCCGCCGCAGAGGCAGCTCCCGCGGTGGACCCGCCCTCTCATCAGAGGGCGCCGAAAACCGACGCGAGGATCGCGGAAAGGCCGTCGGCGTCTTCTTCGGTGAAGGCGTCGGGCTGGTCGCTGTCGATGTCGAAGACGCCGATGAGCCGGCCGCCCTTGCCGAAGACCGGCAGGACGATCTCGGACCGGGTCGAGGCGGCGCAGGCGATATGGCCGGGGAACGCCTCCACGTCCCGCACGAGCTGGACCTTGCCAGTGCGTGCCGCCGCGCCGCAGACACCCCTGGCGAAGGGGATGGTGAGGCAGCCATGGCCACCCTGATAGGGGCCGATCTTCAGGGTTTCCGGCGCGGTCACGCGGTAAAATCCGGTCCAGTCGAAGCGGGCATCGGACTGGTGCACCTCGCAGGCGACGGTGGCCATCAGCGCGACGATGTCATCCTCGCCCTCGGCGAGGCTTTCGATCACCTTGGCGAGCGTGGGGTAGTCGACAGTCATGCGGTCTCCTGTTGCGGCCGGCCGGGGGCAGTCTGCCCCCGGACCCCCGAAGGTATTTCTGGCAAGATGAAGATCAACAGCGCTCGATGGCGATGGCCGTGCCCTCGCCGCCGCCGATGCAGATGGCGGCAATGCCCCGCTTGAGGCCGCGCTTTTCGAGCGCGTTCAGGAGCGTCACCATGATCCGCGCCCCGGAGGCGCCGATCGGATGGCCGAGCGCGCAGGCACCGCCGTTGACGTTGACCTTGGCGTGGTCGATGCCCAGCTCATGCATGAAGGCCATCGGCACGACGGCAAAGGCCTCGTTCACTTCCCAGAGGTCGACATCTTCCTTCGTCCAACCTAGCCGTGCGAGAAGTTTCTTCGCAGCCGGAATCGGCGCGGTCGGGAACTCCGCCGGCGCATGGGCATGGCTGGCATGGCCAAGAATGCGGGCGCGGATCTTCAGGCCGGCCGCCTCGGCGGCGGCGCGAGAGGCGAGGACGAGGGCGGCCGCGCCGTCGGAGATCGACGAGGAATTGGCCGCCGTCACGGTGCCGTCCTTGCGGAAAGCCGGCTTCAGTGTCGGGATCTTTTCGGGCCGCGCGGTGGCCGGCTGTTCGTCGACGGCGACGGTCGTCTCGCCCTTGCGGGTCGTGATGGTGACGGGCGCGATCTCACCCGAGAAGGCACCCGTGCGCTCGGCGTCGAGCGCGCGGGAGAGCGAGGCGAGAGCGTAGTCGTCCTGCTGGGCCCGGGTGAACTGGAACGCGGAGGCGCAATCCTCGGCAAAGGTGCCCATGAGGCGTCCTTTGTCATAAGCATCCTCGAGCCCGTCGAGGAACATGTGATCGAGCGCGTTCGCATGCCCGAGCCGTGCGCCGGACCGCATCTTCGGCAGGAGATAGGGCGCGTTGGTCATGCTCTCCATCCCGCCGGCGACCATGATCCCGGTCGACCCGAGCGCGATCTGGTCGTAGGCGACCATTGCCGCCTTCATGCCCGAGCCGCACATCTTGTTCAGCGTCGTGGCCGGCACCCCCTCACCCAGGCCCGCCTTGAACCCGGCCTGGCGCGCCGGGGCCTGGCCCTGACCGGCGGGCAGGACACAGCCCATCAGGAGTTCTTCGATCTGGTCCTGCGTCGAACCGGCATCGGCGAGCGCGGCGGCAATGGCGACGCCGCCGAGCGTCGCCGCATCTGTCCCGGCAAAGGCGCCCTGGAAGCCCCCCATCGCGGTCCGCGCGGCACCGGCAATCACAACCTCTTCCATTCCGAACTCCTTCCCGATCCTTCGTCCAGAGGCATACAGAATAGTAAGGATTGGCGTCTAGCCTTCGCGTGACAAGACCGAGGGCAGAGCAATGAACCTTTCGACGGACACCGGAGACGGCGCACTGATCGTGCGCGTGAACGAGGAGCGGATCGACGCGGCCGTCGCGATCCAGTTCAAGGACAGGATGCGCGAGATGACCGGCGGCGGGGCCGGGCCGGTCATCCTCGACCTCTCGCGGGTGATGTTCATCGACAGCTCCGGGCTCGGCGCCATCGTCGCGGTGATGAAGTTCCTCGCCCCGGCAAGGCGGCTCGAGCTGGCGGCGCTGACACCGAATGTCGGCAAGGTCTTTCATCTGACGCGGATGGACAGCGTCTTCCCGATCCATGCCAGCGCCCCGGAACCACGTCGGGAATGACGACTGAACCTGCTGCGAAAACCGAAGCTGCGGGACAGGGCACGACGCCGGGAGGCGATCTGTTCCGGGCCGCCTTCATCGCCGAACCGATCGCGGTGCGTGACGCGCTCCGGGGCGCGGTGGCGCGATTCGCCAGGCGGATCACGACGGAAGATGCCGGGGCGCTGGAACTTGCCCTGGCGGAGGTGCTGAACAACGTCGCCGAACACGCGTATGCGGAGATGCAGCCCGGTCCGGTCGCGCTTTACCTCCGGCGGGCGGGTGGCGACCTTCATTGCGTCATCGAGGATCGGGGCCGTCCGATGCCCGGTCTTGCACTGCCGGAGAGACAGCTGCGAACCGTCGCCACCACGATCGACGATCTCGCCGAGGGTGGCTGGGGCTGGGCGCTGATCCGCGACCTGACGGCGGACCTCGCCTACAGCCGGAAAGACGGCCGGAACAGGCTGACGTTCCGCATTCCTCTCACCGCCCGGTAGCGGGAAGAGCGCCGCAAATATGCCGCAATGACTCCCAAACTCGGCCCGAATGCCACGCAAGGATGGGACCCGTAGCTGCTTAAGGCTTCCCTCGGCGCCGCGTTCAACAGCCCCCACCCATTGCGCGGCGCCGAGGTCTTTCCCTTTCACGACTGGATTAACTCCGCCGCCTCGGGTGAGCCATATGGTGCCCTGACGTCGTGGTCCGACGCCTGCCCGAGTCCGCTGCCGGATGATCGGCAGAAATCGCACCGGACCGTCAGTTTTCCGATTCATCGCGGAATCGAAACGCGATAGCGTGCCCGCGACAGGAGGGCACGATGCGCGATTTCCAGCTACCCGGACGATCCCCCGTTCTGGCCGCGAACGCGGTCTGTGCCACATCCCATCCTCTCGTGGCCAAAACCGCGCTCGATGTCCTGCAGGCGGGCGGCAACGCGGTGGACGCCGCGATCGCCGGTGCCGTGCTCCTTGGGTTCGCCGAACCGCAAAGCTGCGGCATCGGCGGCGACTGCTTCGCGCTCGTCAAACCGGCGGGCACGGAAGAGGTAATCGCATTGAACGGATCGGGGCGGGCGCCGAAGGGGCTGCGGGCTGCCGCCCTCCGCGACCGGGGCATGACGGCGATCGGCACGGAAAGCGTCGAGTCGGTGACGATCCCCGGCGCGATCGACGCCTTTTGCGCGCTGTCTGATCGCTTCGGTCGCCTTGGCCTCGCCGCGAGCCTCGCCCCCGCGATCCGCTATGCCGAAGAAGGAATACCCGTCGCGCCCCGCGTCGCGTTCGACTGGCCGGAGAGTGGCGCGCGGCTGACCGGCGCGGCGCGGGATATCTACTTGCGGGACGGCAAACCCCTGATCACCGGCGACACCTTCCGGGCGCCCGGCCAGGCCGAGGTTCTACGCCGGATCGCAAAGGAAGGTCGGGCCGGGTTTTACAATGGCGAGGTCGCCGAGGATATGGTGCGCACGCTCAAAGCATTGGGCGGCACACATGACCTGTCCGACTTCGCCGGGACCGCGTGCACCTGGACCGAACCGATTTTGGGCCATTATCACGGTCACGACCTTCTTGAGCATCCTCCCAACGGTCAGGGCGCGACGGCGATCCTCATCCTGAAAATCCTGTCGCATTTCAACGTTGCTGCGCTTGACCCCTTCGGCCCGGACCGCGCGCATCTGGAAGCGGAGGCCGCCAAGCTCGCCTATGACGCGCGCGACCGCTTCATCGCCGATCCCGACTTCACGACTCGGCTCGACCACATGATCTCGGACGACACGGCGGCGCGACTGGCGGCCCTGATCGACCCGAAACGTGCGATGGAGCAGGTCGCCAGGCGGGCCGAGGCAGTTCATCGCGACACGGTCTATCTGACCGTCGTGGACCGCGACCGGATGGCGGTGTCGCTCATCTATTCGACCTACTGGGGCTTCGGTTCCGGCATTGCGTCGGAAAAATTCGGCATCCTCTTTCAGAACCGGGGCGCCGGGTTCACGTTGGCCGAGGGCCATCCGAACGAGGCGGCCGGCGGCAAGCGGCCGATGCATACCATCATTCCGGCGATGCTCTCCCATGAGGGCCGCGTGATCATGCCCTTCGGCGTCATGGGCGGGTCATTCCAGCCGATGGGGCACGCACATGTGGTGTCGAACCTTCTCGACTATGGCATGGACCCCCAAGAGGCCCTCGATGCGCCGCGTTCGATGGCCGAGGACGGGGTGCTGAAGGTGGAGCGCGGATATCCGGACGCCACCGCACGGGCGCTCGCCGGCATGGGGCATCGCGTGACCGTTCCGGACGGTCCGCTGGGCGGTGGGCAGGCGATCCTCATCGACCACGCGCGCGGCATCCTGCACGGCGCGTCCGACCCGCGAAAGGACGGTTGCGCGCTCGGCTACTGACGTCGGGCGCGCCCTCTCGGGACGGCGGCAAAGACGTGGGCGGGGTCGCAACCCACCTTCCCCGGCGACGCCCGGCCGGCTCAGTTCAGCTGGAAATGCAACGGATAGCGGCCGTCCTCGAAATCCCCGAAAAGGTCGGGCAGATCGGGATGATCGACCGGTTCGCCGGAATAGTCGGCGATGAGGTTCTGCTCCGAGACATAGGCGACGTAGTAGCTGTCGTCGTTCTCGGCAAGAAGGTGGTAGAAGGGCTGCTCCTTCACGGGGCGGCTGTCCTCGGGGATCGCCGCGTACCACTCGTCGGTATTGGAGAACATCGCGTCGACATCGAACACGACACCACGGAACGGGTGCTTGCGATGCCGCACCACCTGTCCGAGATGATATTTCGCACTCGTTTTAAACATGTCGTCCATTGCCCCTTGTATATTTTGTACTCCCTTGACCGGCTGGATGTCCATGTCTCAGACCGATTCGGACGGAAACAGTCTGTGGACCTCGCCCATACAGTTATTGCCGGCCGTTGCGCAAAAGCCGCGCCACTCACCCCTGAGAGGATCGGGCCGCGGCGGCGTGACCTTGTCCGACGCCGCTTTGTGATTTCCTCTTGCCTCGATTTTCCGTAAACTTGCGAAAAAAGAAGATCGAGCGAGGCAGTATGAGCAGACTTTTCCGGCTGGGTGTCCTGTTGCTGTTGGTGTCGTGCGGTGGCGGAAACTACTCTGCGCCGCGCAACCTCGACAATGCCTGTTCGGTCCTTGATCAGCGGCCGAAATACCTGACCGCGATGAAGCGCGCCGAACGGAATTGGGGCGTGCCGATCCATGTGCAGATGGCGACGATCTACCAGGAGTCGAAGTTCATCGGCAACGCCAAGACCCCGCATCGCTTCGCGCTCGGGATCATCCCGATGGGTCGCCAAAGCTCGGCCTACGGCTATTCCCAGGCGCTGGACGGCACCTGGGACGACTACGTGAAGGCCACACGCAATCGGAGCGCGCGGCGCAACAAGATCACCGATGCCACGGACTTCATCGGCTGGTACATGGACCAGTCCGAAAGGAAACTCGGCATCTCCAAGTGGGACGCGACGAGCCAGTACCTCGCCTATCACGAAGGCCATGGCGGCTTCTCTCGGGGCAGTCACAACGAGAAGGCCTGGCTGTTGCGGGTCGCGGCCGAGGTGGGGGCGCGTGCGGAGCTTTATCAGCGCCAGCTTATCGCGTGCGGCAAGCTCTGAGGATCACTTGCGCTCGGGGCGCTTGAGCTTGGCGGCTTCCGCCTGGATCGAAAAGAGGCTGGTTTCGTAGCTTTGACCGGTTTTCAGCGGTCCGAGGATGACCGTCGTCCGACCGCCCGCCTCGTCGGTCACCAGCCACTGCTTCAGCGCTAAGGGGTTGGCGGAAAAGGCCATTTGCAGCGTGCCGAGCTCGGGATGGGCGGGGTCTTGGGCGGTTACAACGGTTAGGCCGTCCACCTCGTCATGGCCGACGACCATTTTGTCGCGGGTGAGGTCGACCGTCCGGGCGAGGATGAGGTTCAGGGGGGTCTTCGAGAGCGGATATTGCTCGGGCGGTTGGTTGGATTTCCCATCAAAAACAGCGACTTGGCCGCCGGTGGCGAGGACGAGGGTGCGGTCGGGGGGGGCGTATTCGAAGCGCATCCGGCCGGGGCGCTGGATCAGGACGCGGCCGGTGGCGGTGCTGCCGTCGGCGTTGATTTGCCTGAACTCGGCCTCCGCCGTCTTCAAGCCGTTGATATAATTGGAAATCGCGTTCAGCGACAGCTTCTCGGCATGGGCCGGGAGGGCCAGAACGGCGGCGAGGACGGGGGCGAGGAAAGCGGTCAGTTTCATGGAGCCTAGATAGGCCAGCGCCCGTGGTTATGCCATAACAGCCGCGTCACATATCCGTAGGTTTTCCGTAGCTACGGACCGCGCGGGCGGGAAACCGCCTTTTCACACCCCTTTGGCATGGTTGGGGCCCCGCGTTCGAGAGGCCGACATGCCCAGACAGACCAGATCCGAAAAGGACCGCCTTGCCGCCTACCACGAACTGGCCGAGACAATGCGGGGGCTGGAGGCGGACCTGCGCTGGGGGCTGAACGATACGCTCCGCCTCCCCCATGAATGGCAGGAGATCGCCGCGCGGCCCGGCGTGCCGAAGAAGCAGATGGTGACGATAAGGCTGGACGAGGACGTGCTCGCCTTCTTCCGGGCGATGGGGGCGGGGTACCTGACGCGGATCAACGCGGTGCTGCGGACCTTCATGCTCGCCCGGCTTGCCGGCGTGGTGACGGGGCCGGAAGGGGTGGCCTATGCGCCGTCGCTGGAGGATCAGGCCTATGCGCTCCGCCGCGAAATCCTCGACCACGCGGCGGCGGTCGAAGCGGCGCGGGAGGCCAAGGAGCACGACGCCGAGATGCGCGAGAAGGTGAAGGGGCTGACGGCGCTCAGGGATTCACGGTTGGGGAAGTAGGGGGGGGTCCACCTGCAGCGCGGAACAAACAAAAAACATTTGCCGGCTTAACCAAGTGGAACTACATTGTGGATATCCTCACTAAGAGAAAGTCCCACAATGGCAGATCAATCGTTTCCGCAGATACCCTCAACGGTGTGGTGGGGGGTTCGCGAGATCCTGCAGCGCTCGCCACGAGCCAAGATCGACGAGAGTATGCTCGCCGCAACCCTCAGCGTCCAATCGGTTGCTGCAAAGCAATATATTGTAGAGTTGAAGAAGGTAGGTCTTCTGGACGACGAAGGGCGTGGAACACCACTTGCGAATGCCTGGAGAATGGATGAGAGCTACGCACAGGCAGTGGATGAACTTGCGAATGCGTGCTACCCGGAAGGACTAGTCACTATCGCCCCTCCGGGAAATGCAGACAGGCAACGCGTTGTGAATTGGTTCATGACGCAAGGATTAGGCGCAGGTACCGCAGGAAATAAGGCCGCAACGTACCTCATGATTACCAGCCCTGAGCCCGGAGCTGCAGGAGCTGCAGCCGCTCGCGGTGAGAGCAAAAAGTCAAGTTCCTCTGATTCAGTGGCGACATCCACTTCTGCCCCTCCCATTCGGAAGAACGCTCCAGCAAGGAAGCAGGCGCCTCGCGCGCCCGAAGGAGCAAGGGTCGACAGCACATCAATCCCCCTAAACCTGAATGTCCAAATACACATCAGCGCAGATGCATCCAGCGAGCAGATCGAGACTATATTCTCAGCGATGAGGAAATACCTCAGGAATGATTGAGCAAATCAAGAAATTCCAAGCCTTCCTTGTGGAGCTGGGAGTGGCGAGAAATGTCTTGGCGCTCCCAGCACCCAGGATGTTGGCTATTGAGGATCATACGTCCGATGATTCCTCTGGAACTACGATATTTTCCCACTCTGTGGTCGAACCTGAAATCGTGAACGTGTCCCGCGATCTATTTGCATCTGGGCATTACAACTTGGCAGTAAGTAATGCGTTCTTAGCGCTGGACAAGCTTGTGGCGGAGCGCTCTGGTCTCAATCAGTCCGGCACGACCCTCATGGATCAAGCGTTCTCGCCGGCTAAGCCCAAGCTCAGGTGGTCGAACCGTATCACTCAATCTGAGAAAGACGAGCAGCGCGGATACCACCAAATCTACTCAGGCTCTATGCTAGGCATACGAAACCCAACTACACACGAGTTTGATTGGGTTGACAGCCCAGAGCTGGCTCTCGAATTGCTTATGCTCGCGCAGCATCTGGTGCGAAAGGCAAAGCTCGCCGTGACTGAGCAAACAAAACCAACAACAGCTTAGCCCAGTGCAACGCTCAAACTTATTGTCCCGCCCGGCGGCAACGCCGGGCAGCGCCCGACCCTCCCCCCCGGGAGGGCGCTTCACGCCCACCCAGGGTCGGGCGCTGCCCTCGGGGTGGGGTGCTGGCGTTGGGAAGGGTGGCGGGCTAGAGCGAGGTCATGGATTCAAACCGATGCCGCATAGTACATAAAACTGCCCCAAGCATAACCCATCAATGCGCACACCGATGCCGCCAAAACAAAAGTAGAAAGCAAGCGGACCTTCCCGGTCAAAAGTCGGGACGCGACAGCGTTGGCCAAGCCAACGCCGGCAGCGCAGATGAGCAGGAAGACGGTATATCCCTCGGGATCGTCTTTGAATCCCAGCACCGCATCGGCAAGAGAACTCTCTCCGCTAAACTCGGTTGCACTGACAAACGAGGCGTAAAACGCGACCCAGCCAACGGCAAGTTCGGCGAAAAACGCTCCGATGGAACCGAGAAACGCACGCGCCCTCACTGCTCCGGCACCAGAATCTCCCGCTTCCCGACATGGTTCGCGGCGGAGACGAGCCCCTCTTCCTCCATCTGCTCCACCAGCCGCGCGGCCTTGTTGTAGCCGATGCCGAGCTTCCTCTGGATATAGGAGGTCGAGACCTTGCGGTCGCGCAGGACCACCTGCACGGCCTGGTCGTAGAGGGCGTCCTCTCCGTCCGTGTTGCCGCCGAGCCCGAGGACGAGGTCGATGTCGCTCTCCTTGTCCTCGTCGGGGCCCTCGACCACGCCGGACATGTATTCGGGGGGGCCGAAGGATTTGAGGTGGGTCACGATCTCCTCCACCTCCTCATCCGAGACGAAGGGCCCGTGGATGCGGGTGATGCGGGAGCCGCCGGCCATGTAGAGCATGTCGCCCATGCCGAGGAGCTGTTCGGCGCCCATCTCTCCCAGAATCGTGCGCGAGTCGATCTTGGAGGTGACCTGGAAGGAGATCCGGGTCGGGAAGTTGGCCTTGATCGTGCCGGTGATGACGTCGACCGAGGGGCGCTGCGTCGCCATGATGAGGTGGATGCCGGAGGCGCGGGCCATCTGGGCGAGGCGCTGGATGCAGGCCTCGATCTCCTTCCCGGCGACCATCATGAGGTCGGCCATCTCGTCGACGATGACGACGATGTAGGGAAGGGCGACGGGCGTCGTCTCTTCGGTCTCGAAGACGGGATCGCCGGTTTCCTCGTCGAAGCCGGTCTGGACGGTGCGCTTGAACATCTCGCCCTTGGCGAGCGCCTCGCGGACGCGGCCGTTATAGCCCTCGATGTTGCGGACGCCCATCTTGGACATCTTGCGGTAGCGCTCCTCCATCTCGCCCACGGTCCATTTGAGGGCGACGACGGCCTTCTTGGGGTCGGTGACGACGGGGGAGAGGAGATGCGGGATGCCGTCGTAGACGGACAGTTCCAGCATCTTGGGGTCGATCATGATCAGCCGGCATTCCTCGGGCGTGAGCTTGTAGAGCAAGGAGAGGATCATCGTGTTGATGGCGACGGACTTGCCCGAGCCGGTGGTGCCGGCGATCAGAAGGTGGGGCATCTTGGCGAGGTTGGCGACGACGGGTTCGCCGGCGATGTCCTTGCCGAGCGCGAGGGGCAGGCGGAGGTTGCTGTCGCCGAAGTCGCGGGCGGAGAGGATCTCGCGCAGGACGACCTTTTCGCGGAAGGCGTTGGGGAGTTCGATGCCGATGACGGTGCGGCCGGGGACGGTCGAGACGCGGGCGGAGAGGGCGGACATGGAGCGCGCGATGTCGTCGGCGAGGCCGATGACGCGGGAGGCCTTGAGGCCCGGCGCGGGTTCCAGTTCGTACATGGTGACGACGGGGCCGGGGCGGACGCTGACGATCTCTCCCTTGACGCCGTAATCGTCGAGGACGCTTTCGAGCATCCGCGCGTTTTCCTCCAAAGCCTCGTCGGAGAGCGGCCGGCGCTGGACCGAGGAGGGGTTGGCGAGAAGCGAGAGCGGCGGGATCTCGTAGTCGCTGGCCTTGTCCTCGAACCGAAGGCGCGGCTGGGCCTCGGCGAGCGCCTGACGCGACGGCGCGGGGGCCTTGCGGGCGGTGTGCTGGACGATCGGCTTGTGGGCGGCCGCGCCGGCGTCGCCGTCAAGATCGGTGAAGGCGTTGCGGTCGAAGGTGTCTTCGGTGTCGAAGAGCGGTTCGGCCGTCAGCGTGGCCGGCGCGTCCTCGAAATCGGGCTCGGCTGCGGGCGCGAACATGTTTCCGGCGGGCAGGCGCGAGGCCGGCATGAAGCGCGGTTCCGCCGCGGCGGGAGCGGAGGCGATGGCGGCGGTCATCCGCGAGGCGGCGCCCGACGTCAGCGGCGGTTCGGCGCGCAGCGCAGGTTCCGCCGGCATCGGCTGGCCGCCACGGGATTTCACGGCATCGGCAATGCGCGCCTTGATCCGGTCCTCGGACGGGGCCTCCGCATGGCGGGCGCGGCGCGAGAGATGCGGCTCGATCAGCTCCGGTTCCGGATCGTCGGCATAGGCGGGTTCGGCCACGGAGAG
This sequence comes from Defluviimonas sp. SAOS-178_SWC, assembly GCF_039830135.1. NCBI lineage: Bacteria > Pseudomonadati > Pseudomonadota > Alphaproteobacteria > Rhodobacterales > Paracoccaceae > Albidovulum > Defluviimonas sp. SAOS-178_SWC. The sequence goes on from NZ_CP156081.1 coordinate 4,088,758, forward strand.
GCGGGCAAGCTCCGTCACGCGGGCGAGAAGACCGCGCTTTTCACGGACCGGCGCCCGATCCTGCGCCATCGGCTCGCCGTAGCGCGGATCGGCGCGGAGCACCTGGGCGCCACGGCGCGGCGCGGTCGTGGCAAGGTCCGCGTCTTGCGCCTCGGCCCATGCGGCATCCTCCTCGGCCCGTTCCAGCGCCGCCTCGCGGCGAGCGCGATTCCGGTCCTGGAGCGCCTGCGCGCCGCGCACCGACGCGACGGCGCCGCGTCCGATCGCGCGCAAGAGCCAGTCATAGGCGACGATGGTGCCGACGAGGAGGAAGCGCCCGATGGCCTTCACCTCGCGCATGTCGAAGCCGAGGACGAAGAGCGCCATTGCGACCGCGCCGGCCCCGACGAGCGCCGACATCACCTTCAGCCCGAAGGTCGCCGAGACGGGCGCCACGCCGAGGATCGCGCCAAGCACGGTGTCGCCGAAAAGCCCGCCAAGGCCGAAGCTGTGCGCCCAGTCCGGCCCCGCGAGCATGGTCGAGGCATAGACCGACATCAGCGCGACCGAGATCGGGGCGAAGATCACCCGGCCGAGCGCGCGTTCCTCGCCGCGATGGGTCATGAAGCGCACACCCCAGGCCGCGAAGACCGCCGCGATGCCCCAGGATCCGTGGCCGGCGATGACGAAGAGCGGCGAGGCGATGGCGGCGCCGAACCGTCCGAGAAGGTTTTTCGCCGGCTCATCGGTCGCGGCAAGCCAGCTTGGGTCGTCGGGCGAATAGCTCACCAGCATCATCGCGGTCATGACCGCCAGAACGATCAGCGCGGCGCCGAGCAGTTCCTTGCCGCGCCGCTCGATCGCGGCCTGCATGTTCTGGTCCAGAAGCGGATCGCGCTGTCGTGCCTGGTAGGATGCCATATGTCCCTCGTCCCTCAACCGTAGAGGCAGTCGCGGAGCTTCGTGAGCCCGCGCCGCATTTCTTCTTTTGGGGCCACCATCGCAACGCGGATGTAACCCTTGCCCGGATTGTGCCCGCCGACTTCGCGGGCAAGATAGGCGCCGGGCAGCACGCGCACCCCGGTTTCGCGCCAAAGTTTCAGCGAGGCGTCCTCGCCATCCTCTACGGGCAACCAGAGGAAGAACCCGCCCTCCGGCCCCTGATAGCCTTGAAGGCCGGCAAAGACCTTGTCGGCGATGCGGAATTTTTCCTGATAGAGCGCACGGTTCACCTCGACATGCGCCTCGTCGCTCCAGACCTTTGCAGAGACATGCTGGACGGGCAGCGGCAAGGGCGCGCCGCCATAGGCACGGAGCTGGCGGAAGCGGGCGATGCATTCGTGCCCGCCCGCGACGAAGCCCGAGCGCAGGCCGGCGAGGTTGGAGCGCTTGGAGAGCGAGTTCATCACGATGAGGCGCTCGGGGTCGGCGCCGATCTCGTCGGCGACCTGAAGCGCGCCGACGGGCGCATGGTCGCGCCAGATCTCGGAATAGCATTCGTCGGAGAGAAGGACGAAATCGTGCTTTTCGGCGAGCCGGATCAGCCCGGCGAGGTAATCGCGCGACGCGACCGCGCCTTGCGGGTTCGCGGGCGAGCAGACATAGGCGACGCCGACGCGGTCGAGGAGCGCGGGTGGCAGGCCCTCGTAATCGGGCAGGAAGCCGGTGGCGGCGGTGGCGGGCACGAAGACCGGCTCCGCCCCCACGGCCAGGGCGGCGGCGGCATAGGGCTGATAGAACGGGTTCGGCATCAGCACGACGGGCTGCGCGCCGTTCTTCACCTCGGGGCAGAGCGCGAGACAGGCGTCGAAGAGGCCTTCGCGCGTGCCGTTCAGCGGCATGATCCGGTCGGGGCTGAGATCGGCACCGTAGCGCAGGCGAATCCAGCCCGCGATGGCGGATAGAAGGCCGGGCGTGCCGTCGTTCGGGGGGTATTTGCCGAACTCGGCGAGATGGGCCTGAAGGATGGGGCCGACGAAATCGGGAATTGCGTGCTGGGGATCGCCGATGGTCATGGCAATCGGCTCGCCACCCGGTTCGTGGGTGTCGAGCAATTTCCGCAACCGCGGGAACGCGTAATCTGGCAGGTTCGAAAACCGCTCGGGAAACGCCATTGCTGCCTCAGTCATCGGGGTCATTGGTGCCCCGTTTTGCCGACAGATTAGCCGCGTCGCGGGCGCGGGTCCAGAAAAAGCAATGCTTTCCGGGGGCTGGATGCAATAGATTGTGGCTTTTTGGCCCTCAGAGCAGCGCCGCCTCGGCCGCCGCCCCGGTCCGCAAGAGCCGTTCCTCGCCCATCGGCCGGCCGAGAAGCATGATCCCGGTCATTGGCAGGCCGGTGGGAAGGGTCAGCGCCGAGACCCCCATGAGGTTGCCGATCCGCGCGTTCCTGAGCCCGAGGAGGTTTTCGGTGGTGAAGTAATCGTCGTCAGACAGGAGTCTTTCGGCATTGGGCGGAAGGATCGGGGAGGACGGCAGGAGCACCGCATCATAGCTCGCGGTGCGCTCGGCCCAGACCGCGCGGATCGCCCGGAGCCAGCGCCATCCCGCAACGAAATCGGCGCCGGAATACGTGGCGCCGGCGCGGAACCGTTCGCAGACGGGGCCGTACATCTTGTCGGGCTCCGCCTCGATCTCGCGCTGCCAGATCGCGTAGGCTTCCGTGGCGTAGATCATGCCGGAAAGACCCATCGCGTCGCCAAGCTCGGGCACCGCGCCCTGCACGATCTCGGCGCCGGCATCCTTGAGGCGCTGGAGCGCATGCGTGAACCCGGCGAGCGGTTCGGGCCGGATGTCGTCGTGCGCGACGTTTTCGAGGACGAGGAAGCGGGCGCCCTTCAGGGTCGCGCCCTTGAGGTCGGCGGGCTTGCCGCCTTCGAGGGCAGCGAGCAAGAGGGCCGCGTCCTCGACCGTGCGGGTCAGCGGCCCGACCGTGTCAAGGCTTTCGATCAGCGGCACGACGCCCTTGAGCGAGAGCCGGCCCGAGGTGGTCTTGAGCCCGACGAGGTCATTCCACGCGGCGGGAAGGCGCACCGATCCGCCGGTATCGGAGCCTATCCCCGCCGCCGCGAGGCCGAAGGCGACCGAGGTGGCGGCGCCGGACGACGACCCGCCCGGCGCGAGGGCCGGGTCGTTCACGTTGGGCGGCGTCGCGGTCATCGGGTTGAGGCCGAGGCCGGAGAAGGCCAGCTCGGTCATATGGGTCTTGCCGAGACAGACGAGGCCCTGCGCGGTCGCGCTCCGCAACACCTCGGCATCCGTCGCGGGCACCCGGCCTTCGAGAAACCGCGAGCCCGCCTCGGTCGCCACCCCGGCGGTGTCGAAGAGATCCTTCCACGAGATCGGCACCCCGTCGAGCGGCGACAGGCGCAGGCCCGCCTTCGCCCGTTTCGCCGAAGCGGCCGCTTCCTCCAATGCCCGGTCCTCGGTCAGCCGCGCGTAGATGCGGTCGCGGTAGTCATGGTTGCGGATCGCGTCGAGGAAGGCCGCCGTCAATTCCTGCGGGTCGATCTCGCCCCGCCCGATCGCGCGGCCAAGGTCGCCCGCGCTCATCTGCCGCCATTCCGCCATCGCCACCTCCATCTCGTCCGGGGGTGACGGTAACGGCGCGCCCCCCGGTTGAAAAGCGGTGCAGTGCGGCGTCGGGGACGTTAGCGCCCGCGCGATGCGTCGCCGTCGCGCATGGACAATCCCGACGCGAGGGCGATACTGGCGGGCATGGATTACGATGCGGATGTGATCATCACCGGCGGCGGGCTGAACGGCCCGGCCCTCGCGCTCGCGCTGGCGCGGGCCGGGCTGACGGTGACGGTGATCGACGCCCAGCCCGCGACGGCGCGGGCGGAGGCGGATTTCGACGGCCGCGCCTATGCGCTCGCCATCGCGTCGAAGCGTCTTCTGTCGGCGATCGGGGTCTGGGACCGGATCGCGGCGGACGCCCAGCCGATGCTGGAGATCAAGACCAGCGACGGGCGGCCCGGCGAGGGTCCGTCGCCGTTCTTCCTGCATTTCGAGGCGGCGGAAATCGAGGAAGGCCCGATGGGCTTCATGGTCGAGGACCGCCACCTTTACGCGGCATTCCTTGAGTCGATGCAGGCGGAGCCGAACATCACCCACCTGCCCGCCACGACAGTGACGGCACAGGAGGCCGGACCGGCGGGGATCACAGTGACGCTGTCAGACGGGCGGAGCCTGACGGGCCGCGTGCTCGCCGGTTGCGACGGCCGGCAATCCGGCACCGCGCGGCGGGCGGGGATCGCCCGCACCGGCTGGGGCTACGGCCAGACCGCGCTCGTCTGCGCGGTCGCGCATGAAAAGCCCCATAACGGCATCGCGCACCAGTTCTTCATGCCGTCGGGGCCCTTGGCGATCCTGCCCTTGACGGGCAATCGCTCCTGCATCGTCTGGAGCGAGACGGACGCCGAGGCGAAGGCCATCGCGGCACTCGACGACGCGGCGTTCCTTGAGGTTCTGCGGCCCCGGTTCGGCGATTTCCTCGGCAAGATCGCGCTCGCTGGCGGGCGGTTCAGCTATCCCCTGAACCTGACGCTCGCCAACAGCTATGTCGCCCCGCGCCTCGCGCTCGTCGGCGATGCGGCGCATGGCGTCCACCCGATCGCCGGGCAGGGTCTGAACCTCGGCTTCCGCGATGTCGGCGCGCTGGCGGAAGTTCTGGTCGAGGCGCACCGGCGCGGCGAGGATATCGGCGCGGGCGACGTGCTGGAACGTTACCAGAGCTGGCGGCGGTTCGACGCGACGTCTCTGGCGCTTGGCATGGATGGGGTCAACCGGCTGTTCTCGAACGACAATCCCCTGCTTCGCGCGGCCCGCGACCTCGGCATGGGTATCGTCGGCGCGCTCCCCGCCCTGCGCCCCGGGTTCATTCGCCAGGCAGCCGGGATCGCCGGAACACCGCCGAAACTGTTGCAAGGACGGGCGCTTTAGGGTCGGCCGCGCCCCTGCGCACCGCCCGACCCCGGTCACTCCAGCCGCCGCGCCTCGTCGATCAGCATCACCGGAATCCCGCCCCTGATCGGGAAGGCGAGCTTCGCGGGTTTGGAGATCAGTTCCTGCGTCTCGGCATCATAGGTCAGCGGCGCCTGGGTCAGCGGGCAGACCAGCGCCTCAAGCATCCGGCGGTCGGGCGTCACTTCGTCGCTCATTGCCGCACCTCCTCGTCGCCGCCCCTCAGGGCGAACTCCATCAGCGTCACCAGCGTCTCGCGCCGGGTCTGAAGCGACGGCGCCTCCAGGAGCGCCTGCTTGTCCTCCGGTTCGAACGGGCAGAGCATGGAGAGCGAATTGATCAGCAATTCGTCCTCGGCCTCCTTCAGGCTGCCCCAGTCGGTGGAGAGCTGTTCGGCGTTGAAATAACGGCGGAGGAGCTTCAGGAACGCCTCCCGGTCGAAAGCGGGATCCTCTTCGACGCCGCCGCGATCGCGGGTGAAGTCGTCCCAGGAGACCTCGGCGGAGAGATAGGGGGTGAACCCCGAAATCTCGCGGACGAGACGGAAGCGGGAGACCCCGGCGAGGGTGATCATGTAGCGCCCGTCATCGGTTTCGGAGAACGCGATGACCCGCCCGGCGCATCCGATCCGCGCCAGAAGCGGCTCCCCTTGCGGGCCGGGGCGCGGCTGGATCATACCGATGAGCCGCTCCGGCGTCTTCAGCACATCCTCGAGCATCGCGAGGTAGCGCGGCTCGAAGATCTGAAGCGGCAGGCGGGCGCGCGGCAGCAGCAGCGCCCCCGGCAGCGGGAAGAGCGGGATTTTCGCGGGCAGGTCGCCATGCAGCTTCATGGCCTCGATCCTAGCGGGCGGTGGCGTTCAGGCAAAGAGCAGCGAGGACAATTTCCGCCGGCCCTTGAGCACGACCGGATCGTTGGGCTTCAGCGCCTCGAAGATCGTGAAGAGCTGCTTCTTGGCGGCGCCGTCGTTCCACTCGCGGTCGCGCTTGACGAGCTCCAGGAGTTCCTCGACCGCGCCTTCGATCTTGCCGGCAGCGTGGAGCGCCTGAGCCAGGTCGAACCGCGCCTGGTGGTCGTCGGGATGGGCGAGCACCCGGTCGAGAAGTTCCGCCACCGGCCCGGCCGTCGCGGCCTGCTTGAGAAGCGCGAGCTGCGCCCTGGCGGCCTCGACCTCGGCCGCGCCGGCAATCGCGGCAGGCACGTTGGCCAGCAGCCCCTCGGCCTGCTCCTGGTTTCCAAGCGCCAGATGCGCGCGGACGAGCCCGCCATAGGCGCGGGCGTTTTCCGGCTCCTCGCCGAGGATCGCCGCGAAGGTTTCAGCGGCATCCACCGCCGCGCCCTCGCCCAGCATCGCCTCGGCGGCGTCAAGCGCCTCGCCAAGGCCGCCATCACCGGCAAGCGCGGCCAGCTTGTCGACGAACGCCTTGATCTCCGAGCCGGGGACCGCGCCCTGGAACCCGTCGACCGGCTTGCCCTGCCAGAAGGCATAGACGGTCGGGATCGACTGGATGCGAAGCTGCCCGGCGATCATCTGGTTCTCGTCGACATTGACCTTGGCCATGCGGACCTTGCCCCTGGCCGCCGTCACCGCGGCCTCGAGCGCGGGGCCAAGCGTCTTGCAGGGGCCGCACCACGGCGCCCAGAAATCGACGATGACCGGCACCTCGCGGCTCGCCTCGATCACATGAGTCATGAATTCCGCTTCGCTCACGTCGCGGATGAGATCGCCGGCTTCCGCCGCATCCTTCGTTTGACCGAATTCGAGCATGTCTGCCCCCCTTGTCCCGTGTTGCCCCCTATATGAGCGCAGGAGGCCGAAAGGCCAAGGGGCTTCCGACCCCGAACCTTTCCGCTTCATCTTGCCGGAAATATCCCCGCCGAAGGCATCCGCCCCGGCCACCGGCACAGCCGGTCAGGGCTTGTCGAAGAACGGCGTCACCTGCGCCACGACCACCGCGTTCTCGGCCAGCGCCTTGTCCATCAGCGCGCGCTCGTCGTCCTCGATCTCGTGGCCCTGCGCCAGGCGTTCATCAAGCGTGCCGTAGCCGGTGACGTCGAGCGGCGCGAGGTCGGCTTCCTTCAGGACCGCCACCGACTCGCGCACCGCCTCGGCCTCGTCGACGCCCGAGGCATAGATCATCAAAGCGGCGCCGGTCGCGCCCTTGGGCAGGCCGTCGCCCGCCTTTCGCCCGACCTCGACCACGAGGGTGAAGACCTGCTGGGGGCGTTTCGTCGCTTCCTTCATCGGGGCGTCCCATCGCGTTGCGGATTGACGACCGCGTCATACCCGCGTGGCGCATTGAAGGAAAGCCGGGAGAAGCCCCTCAGGCCCGCCTCACGTCCGCAGCGACGCCTGAGCGCCCCAGTGCCCGGTCGACGATCGTCAGCCGCCGTCAGCCGTGAACCCTGCCGTCGCGATCCCCGCCGAGGCCGCCGCCTCGTCGTTGTCCGAGGTGTCGCCCGACACGCCCACCGCCCCGAGGAGGGAACCGTCGGCGGCACGGATCAGAACGCCGCCGGGCACCGGCACCATCTCTCCGCCGACCGCTTGGACCGCGCCCGCGAAGAAATGCGGCCGGTCGATCGCCATCTGGCCGATCGCGCGTGAGCCGAGGCCGAAGGCAACGGCGCCCTTCGCCTTGCCCGCCGCGATCTCGTAACGCTTGAGGCTCGTGCCATCCTCGCTCGCAACCGCGATAACCGCGCCACGGGCGTCGAGGACAACGACGCTGAGAGGCTTCATGCCCTTCTCTCGCGCATGGGCAAGCGCCCCCGAAACGATCGTCTGCGCCTTTGCAAGTGTCAGCATCGCCACCCCTTAGTCACGCAAAAGTTCGTTGATCGAGGTCTTCGACCGGGTCTGGGCGTCCACCCGTTTCACGATCACCGCGCAGTAGAGGTTGATGCCGTTCTTCGACGGCATGGAGCCCGCGACGACCACTGATCCCGCGGGGACTTCGCCATACATCACCGCGCCGGTCTCGCGGTCCACGATCTTCGTGGACTGACCGATGAAGACGCCCATGCCGAGGACGGAACCTTCGCGGACGATGCACCCTTCGACCACCTCGGAGCGGGCGCCGATGAAGCAGTTGTCCTCGATGATCGTAGGGCCGGCCTGCATCGGCTCCAGCACGCCGCCGATGCCGACGCCGCCGGAGAGGTGGACGTTCTTGCCGATCTGCGCGCAGGAGCCGACGGTGGCCCAGCCATCGACCATCGAGCCCTCATCCACATAGGCGCCGATGTTGACGAAGGACGGCATCAGCACCACGCCCTTACCGATAAAGGCCGAGCGGCGGACGATGGAGCCAGGCACCGCGCGGAAGCCCGCCGCGCGCCACTGGTTCTCACCCCAGCCCTGCCATTTCGACGGCACCTTGTCCCACCAGTTCGATCCGCCGTTCGAGCCGGAAATCTCGTGCATGTCGGTCAGCCGGAAGGACAGCAGCACCGCCTTCTTGGCCCATTGGTTCACGTGCCAGTTGCCGTCGGCCTGCCGCTCCGCCACGCGGAGCTCGCCGCTGTCGAGCGCGGTCAGGGTATCTTCGATCGCCTCGCGGATCTCGCCCCCGGTCGAGGGCGTGATCGTGTCGCGCGCCTCCCATGCGGCTTCGATGGCGGTCTCAAGTGCGGCATTGGACATCGGCGTCTCCCCCGGGGCTGATTGCGCGTGAAGATGCCCTATAGGGCGCGGCGGCCCTTGAGGCAATGCGACGTCGCGCGTCACAGTTTCGCCATCCAGCGTGGCCAAGCTGGCCTGAAAGGGCCAAACCGGCTAGGTCTGGGCCAAAGGCAAACCGAGGACAGCATGAACGACGAGCCCCGCAGCCACCCCTTCCGCCACAGCCACCAGGACGTGGAGGCCGCCGACCGCATTCCCGATACCGCGCAGACCCGCGCGCCGGCCTACCGGCTGGCCTTCACCGACGCCGACTTCATGTGCCGGGAGGAACTGCGGCCGGTGCGGCTGCAACTCGAGCTCCTGAAGCCGCAGATGATCATGGACGAGCGCGGCATCGAATCGACCATCGTGCTGATGGGAAGCGCGCGCATTCCCGATCCGGCCGGCACGGCCCGGCGGGCCGCGGCGCCGCTGATCGAGACGGCCGGGGGGGCGAAGACCGATGCGGCGTCGGGCGCGGCGGCCCTGTCGCACTGGTACGAGGAGGCGCGCAAGCTCGCCCGGATCATGACCGAGAAGAGCATGGAGAGCTATGGGCGCGAGAATGTGATCGTCACCGGCGGCGGGCCCGGTATCATGGAGGCCGGCAACCGCGGCGCGGCGGATGCCGGCGGCCATTCCATCGGGCTCAACATCGTGCTGCCGCACGAACAGGCGCCGAACGCCTACGTGACGCCGGACCTTTGCTTCAACTTCCACTATTTCGCGATCCGCAAGATGCATTTCCTGATGCGCGCGAAGGCGATCTGCATCTTTCCGGGCGGGTTCGGCACATTCGACGAGATGTTCGAGAGCCTGACCCTGATCCAGACAGGGCGGATGAAGCGGGTGCCGTTTCTCCTCTTCGGCCGGGACTTCTGGGACGAGGTCATCAACTGGAAGGCCTTGGCCAAGGCCGGCACGATCTCCGAAGAGGATCTGTCGCTTTTCACCTATGTCGATACCGCCGAGGAGGCGGTGGAGATCATCGCGTCGTTCCGCGACGGCTGCTGAGATCAGCCGCCCGCATCGATCTCGATCATCACCGGCCCGCCTGCGGACCGGAGGTCGCGGAGCGCTTCGGCGACGCTTTCGGGCGACATCTCCACCCTCCGGAAAAGCATGCGGCACGACTGCGCCACGGCTTTGAAATCGGGGGGCGTCGGGTGGCAACCGATCACGCTGACGCCCACTGCATCCATTGAGGCGGCGATCTCTCCATAGGCGTGGTTGTTCCAGATCAGGAAGGCGATGGGGAGGTTCTCGTCCACCGCCGTCATCAGTTCCGGCAGGGTGAATTGCGCGCCGCCATCGCCGACGAGGCAGATCACCGGCGCCCGAGGGTCGGCCAGGGCGGCGCCGATGGCGGCGGGGATCGCATAGCCCAGCGCGCCGAAGCCGGTCGCGGCGTTGAACCAGCCGCCGGGGCGATCGTGGTCGTAGTAGAGGTTGCCGGCGTAGATGGCTTGGGTGGAATCGCCGACGAAGATCGACCCCGGCAGGGTGTCGCGCACCGCGTTCAGGACCGCGATCCCGGCGCGCGTCGTGTCGTCGAGCGCCGCCAATGCCCCCTTGCGGGCAGTCTCGGCGCGTGCCGCACCGCCGGTCGCGGTGCCATCGGGCAGGGCCGCGACGAGGGCGGGCAGGACCGCTTCGGCATGACCGTGAAGCGCGAGGTCGGCGGGGTGCCGGGCCAGCTGGGCCGCGTCGACCTCCACCCGGATCAGCCCTTTCGGCCAGGGCAGGCCGCCGCGTCCGTACATGTCGTAATCGGTCGGCCCAAGTTCGGTGCCGATGGCAAGGACCGTATCGGCCCCCCGGATCAGGTCGCGGACCGGTTCGAGGCTCGGGCTCGCCGGCACCGTCAGGGGGTGGCGGTGCATCAGCCCGCGCGCATTCACCGTCTGCACGACCGGCGCATCGAGCGCCTCGGCCAGCGCGCGGAGGGCGGCCTCCGCCTTCAGCGCTCCGCCACCGACAAGGATCAGCGGGGTCTTGGCGCCGGCGAGACGGGCGGCGGCTTCAGCGATGGTCCCGGCGGCGGGCAGGAGTGGCTCGGGCACCGGTTGTGGCGCGGCGGTTGCGGCCGCAAGCCCCATCACGTCGGTCGGCACCTCGATATGACGCGGGCCGGGGCGGCCGGTGGCGAACCCCGCGAAGGCGCGGTCGAGCGCCGGGCTCAGGGTGGTGGGATCCTCCACCCGTTCGGAGGAGAGGGCGACGAGGGCGGTCATGCCGCGCTGGTCCGGAAGCTCGTGCAGGTGCCCGAGGCCCTTTCCCAAGGTGTCGCGCCTGTTGACGCCGGAAAGGACGAGCATCGGCACCGAATCCGCCCGCGCCTGCCCCATCGGCGTCAGCGTGTTGGTCAGACCCGGCCCGGTGATCACGAAGGCGACGCCGGGCTGGCCCGAGACGCGGGCGTAGCCATCGGCCATGAAGCCCGCGCCCTGTTCGTGGCGCGGCGTGACGTGGCGGATCGAGGAGCCGGCGAGGCCCCGGTAAAGCTCCACCGTATGAACGCCGGGAATGCCGAAGACGACACGGACCCCGCGCGCTTCGAGCGACTTCACAAGCGCTTCACCGACCGTTGTCATGCCCGTTCTCCTTCAGCCATACCCGCCGCATGGGCGACAATCCGGTCGCAAGCCGCGCGGAAGCGGCTGTCATCCACCGTGAGCGCGACCCGGACCCAGCCCTTCAGCGTGCCGCCGAACGCCGATCCGGGCATCACCGCGACCCCGCTTTCGTTCAGAAGGCCGAAGGCATAGTCGCGGTCGCCCTGCCCCGTCGCGGTCACGTCGATCAGCGCGAACATCCCGGCCTCGGGCCGGTGCACACGGAGCGCGGTTTCCTGTGCCAGCCGCTCGTCGAGATACTTCGCCCTGGCCGCAAAACGGGTCCGCATGCCCGCCGCGACGGCGGACGGTTCGGCGATAGCGTTCGCGGTCATGTCGGCGATGAAGGGCTGATTGCCGAAGAGCATCGTCTCGGAGAGCGGCAGCAGGCGTTCGGCGAAGTCCGCCGAGCTGACCGACCAGCCGGAGCGGAAGCCGGGTGCGGCGTGGGATTTGGAGATCGAGGCGACGCAGACTGTCCGGTCCGCGAGTGCGGTCCTGTCGAAAGGCGACACGAAGGCGACGCCGTCAAAGACCAGTTCCTCATAAACCTCGTCCGAGAGGATCCAGAGATCGTGCGCTTTGGCCACCGCGCCGATCGCGTCGATGTCCTCGGTGGTCAGCACCGCGCCGGTCGGATTGTGCGGCGTGTTGAGAAGGATCGCCCGGCTGCGCCCGGTGATCCGCGCCGCGATGTCGGCGGCGGCGATGCGGAACCCGTTCTCGGACCGCAGGGGCACCGGCACCGGCACCGCGCCGCTGGCCCGGATCACCCCTTCGTAGGTCGCGTACATCGGATCGCCGACCAGCACTTCGGTTCCCGGCTCGGCCACCCCCATGATCACGGTGTAAAGCGCGGTCTGGGTACCGGGAAAGCACAGAACCTGATCCATGCCGACGGGCCGCCCGGTGCGGCGGGCGTAGCGGGCGGCGAGGGCGGCGCGCAGCGTTTCCTCTCCGCGCCCCGTCGAATACTCGGTCCGGCCGGCGCGCATCGCCTCGGCCGCCCGGTCGATCAACGCCGCCGGGGCCGGCACATCGGGATTGCCGATCGTGAGGTCGATGACGTCGCGGCCCTTGCGCTTCATCTCGACGGCGGCGAAATGCACGTCCCATTTGGCGCCGCCGAGACCGGAAAGCCGGTCGAGGATCGGGGCATATCTCATTCCGCTTCCTCCAGTGTCAGGTCGAGAAGGGCGGCGACCGAGGCGCGGCCGATGGCCTCGATCTCGCCCGCGGCGAAGGCGTCGGGCAGCGCCCCACCTTCGAGCCAGAGCCCGTCGATCACCGCGTTGCAGGCAATGGCGAGGCGGCGGAGCTCCGCCGTGCCGGCCTCGCGCCCGCTTTCGGCGAAGGCGTCTGCTATCAAAGCCTCAAGCCGGTCGCGGTAGGCGAGGTAGTTTTCCTCGTGCGTCGCGCGCATCGCCGGATCGCGCCGGACCATGTGGATGAAGGCCGCCCAGAGCGAGAGCGCGCGCGGATCGACGACGGGCGGGGTCAGCGAGGCGGTGACGAAGCGCGCAAGCCGCGCCCGCGCGGTGGCGCCGGCGATGTCGCGCTCGCTGCCTTCAAGCTGGGTCGCCATATGCGCCTGATAGGCGGCGTTGACCAGGTCTTCCTTGGACGAGAAGTGGTGCCGGATCATCCCCTGCGACAGGCCCGCCGCCTCGGCGATGGCGCGCACCGTCGTTTCGGCCGGCCCCGCCTCTGCCATCAGGTCGAGCGTCGCGGCGATGAGATCGGCGCGACGGCTCTCGGGTTCTTCCCGGGTGAATTTCCGCCGCTGGGAGGACATGCCGGCTGCTGCTCCGCGAAAAATTATACATTTGTATATTTGACCGGCCGGCGCGCCCTCCGCAAGGGGAATTCGCATCTGGCGCCCCGGGCGCGAACGCGGCAGTCTGGATCGGGTATATCGGAGATCGGGAATGAAGAACAGCGACAGGCTTTGGGACATCGTCGAGACCCATCGAGAGGCCTTCACCGGCCTGGCCGACAGGGTCTTCGACACACCGGAAGTGGCCTATACGGAATACGAAAGCGCGGCTGCGCATGCCGAGATGCTGGAGGCGACGGATGCCAAGATCACCCGCGATCTGGCCGGCATCCCGACGGCGGTGACGGGCGAATGGGGCGCGGGCGGGCCGGTGGTCGCGATTCTCGGCGAATACGACGCGCTGCCGGAGCTGGGCCAGGAGCCGGGCGTGGCAGAGGAGCGGCCAGTGGGCCGCTTCGGTCATGGCTGCGGGCACAACCTTCTGGGATCGGCGGCGATGATGGCGGCGGTGGCCTTGCGCGACTACCTCGCCGAAAAGGGGCTGCCGGGCCGGGTGCGGTATTACGGCTGCCCGGCAGAGGAAGGCGGGGCGGCGAAGACCTTCATGGTCCGCGCCGGCCTTTTCGACGATGTGGATGCGGCCATCAGCTGGCATCCGGCCGACTATACCGGGGTGTTCGAGGCCAATTCGCTGGCCAATACCCGCATCGACTTCACCTTCCACGGCCGGGCCGCCCATGCGGCGGGGTCGCCGGAACTGGGGCGATCTTCCCTTGATGCGGTGGAGCTGATGAACGTGGGCGTGAACTACCTGCGTGAACACATGCCGGACGATGCACGGGTGCATTACGCCTATCTCGACGCCGGCGGGACGGCGCCCAACGTGGTGCCGGCCAAGGCGACGGTGCGGCAGCTGATCCGGACACGGCGGCTCCGCGACCTCAACGGTCTGGTGGCGCGGGTGCGCAAGATCGCCGACGGCGCGGCGCTGATGACCGAGACGCGGGTGGAGGCGAAGGTGGTCTCCGCCGTCTCGGACCTCCTCGGCAACCGGGTGCTGGAGGAGGCGATGCAGGCCAACATGGACCGCCTCGGCCCGCCGGATTTCGACGCGGCCGATCTGCCCTTCGCCGAGGCGATCCGGGCGACGCTGACCGAGGAACATATCGCTGACACGTTCCGGCGGACGGGCCGGCCGGTCGATCCCAAGTTGGCGCTGTGCGATTTCGTCGTGCCGCTCGACGCGGCCCCGCAAGCGGCGATGGGGTCGACGGATGTGGGCGACGTGAGCTGGGCTGTGCCGACCGTGCAGGCCTGGGTCGCGACCTGCGCGATCGGGACGCCGTTCCATTCCTGGCAGCTGACGGCACAGGGCAAGTCCCCGGCCGCGCACAAGGGCATGGTCCACGCCGCGAAAATCATGGCGACGACCGGGCGTGACCTTTTCGAGCGGCCGGATCTGCTGGCTGCGGCGAAAGCCGAACACGCGGCCCACCTGGCGCGCGAGCCCTATCGCTGCCCGATGCCGGACGAGGTCACGCCGCCGATTCCAAAGCAGGCGTAAGGGATGGGCGCGGAGGGACGCGCCCGACACTGGGAGGACGTGTTGGCCCGACTGTGCGGCGCGCTTCATGGTCCCACACACCTCCACCGGTTTTCATGAGACTACCGTCGCAATGCGCCCTCCCGGGGGAGGGTCGGGCGCGTCCCGGGCTGGTCGCCCGGGCCAGGTCGGGCTTCAGCACGAGACCGGAGCTGTCACTTCTGTGTCTTCAGACCGAGACGCTCAAGCAGCCGATCATGCGGGATTGCCGGGACGAAATTGCCGTCGCGCCCCTCCATGTCGGCATTGGCGATCATGCTGTTGAGGATTGCCTCTTCCACCGACTGCACCGCCGCCTCGAAGAAGCCGTCGATATCCTCGTCGGGGACGTAGGCGGCGGAGAGAAGACCCTCGGACGCGCCGCCCATGATCGCGCGGTTCGCGGTCGAGAAGGCGAGGAAGATGTCGCCCGAGCCGTGGCGGCCGAAGCCGCCCATCCGGCCGACGCCCATCCCGGCCCGCTGCGCCAGCCGCTTCAGCTGGTGCGGCAGGAACGGCGCGTCTGTGGCGATCACGGCGATGATCGAGCTGAGGTCGGGATCGGGGGTCATGCGCCGCACGGGCAGGTCGTCGAATGCCCCGCCGATGCGGTGGCCGAGCACGGTCAGATCCCCCCGCGCGCCGAAATTCGCCTGGACAAAGGCGCCAAGCATGTATTCGTGCCTGCCATAGCTCACCCAGCGCGAGGCGGTGCCGGACCCGGCCTTGAAGCCGAAGCATTTCATCCCGGTGCCGCCGCCGACGCTGCCTTCCTCGATGGGTCCGGTCGCCGCGCTTTCGATGGCGGCGAAGACGTGATCCTCGGTCACGTGGAAGCCGTTGATGTCGTTCAAAAATCCGTCATAGGTCTCGGCCGCGACCGGGAGCGCGAAATCCTCGTCGAAGCGGCCGGCGAAATGGCGGACCGCCCAGCGGATCGTGGCGTCGCGGGTCAGGCCGCAGGAATGGGTGTTGGTGATCGTGATCGGCAGGGCGAACTTGCCCGCCTCGGCGATGTAATGCACTCCGGTCAGTTCTCCGTTGCCGTTGAGGCTGTGGAAGCCGGCGAAGACCGGCACCTGCACCTCGTCCACCGGGCGCGGCAGGATCGCCGTGACGCCGGTGCGGACCGGGCCCTTGCCGATCTTCAGCGTCCCCTTCCCGTCGATGATCGTCGCGTAGCCGACGCCGACGCCGGGCACGTCGGTGATCGCGTTCAGGGGGCCCGGCCGGCCCTCGAACCGAAGCCCGAGCCCGGCGGCGCGGAGCTTGCCCGAGGGGGTGCGCTGGGACGACGACGGCATGATGACCTCCGATACTCAGATGCGCATGATTATCGCGGGCGCGGAACCCGCGCGACCGTCAGACGATCACGTCGATCCGTTCCTGCGCGCCAACGCCGAAGACGCGCTTGTAGCGGGCGATCTCGTCCTTCGGACCCATCGCCTTGTTGGGATTGTCCGAGAGCTTCACCGTCGGCCGGCCGTCGGCCGCGACCGCCTTGCAGACGAGGCTGAACGGGGCCAGCCGGTCGCCCGCGACGAGGCCGCGGAAGTCGTTGGTCAGAAGCGTGCCCCAGCCGAACGAGGCCTTGACCCGGCCGACGAACTTGGCGTGCAGTTCCTCGATCTTCTCGACGTCGAGGCCGTCGGAGAAGATCACCAGCTTCTGGCGCGGATCCTCGCCCCGCTCCTTCCACCAGCGGATTGCGGTCTCCGCGCCGGCGACCGGGTCGCCGCTGTCGATGCGGATGCCGGTCCAGCCGGCCAGCCAGTCGGGCGCGTTCTTGAGGAAGCCTTCGGTACCGTAGGTGTCGGGCAGGATGATCCGGAGATTGCCCTCATGCTCCTCGTGCCAGTCGGCGAGTACCTTGTAGGGCGCCTCGCGCAGGTCGTCGTCGCTGTCGGCCAGCGCGGAATAGACCATCGGCAACTCGTGGGCGTTGGTCCCGATCGCCTCGATGTCGCGGCGCATGGCGATGCGGCAGTTGGAGGTGCCGACGAAAGCGTCGCCCAGACCCTCGGCCATCGCTTGCACGCACCAGTCCTGCCAGAGGAAGGAATGCCGCCGCCGCGTGCCGAAATCGGCGATCTTCAGGCCCTTGATCGCGCGCAGCCGCTCGATCTTTTCCCAGAGCCGCGTCATCGCGCGGGCGTAGAGCACCTGAAGCTCGAACTTGCCCATCCGCGCGAGCACGGCGCGGGAGCGCAGCTCCATCAGGATGGCGAGCGCGGGGATTTCCCAGAGCATCACCTCGGGCCAACTGCCCTCGAAGGTCAACTCGTACTGGTCGCCCTTGCGTTCGAGCTGATAGGGCGGCAGGCGCATCGTCTCGAACCATTCCATGAAGGACGAGGAAAACATCTGCCGCTTGCCGTAGAAGGTATTGCCGCGCAGCCAGGTCGACTCGCCCCGCGTCAGCGAGATCGAGCGGACATGGTCGAGCTGTTCCCGAAGCTCGCCCTCGTCGATCAGGTCGGCCAGCGGGATATGGGTCGAGCGGTTGATCAGGCTGAAGGTGACCGTGGTGTCGGGCCGGTTTCTGAGCACCGACTGACACATCAGGAGCTTGTAGAAATCGGTGTCGATGAGCGACCGGACGATCGGGTCGATCTTGAAGTTGTGGTTGTAGACGCGGGTGGCGATATCGACCATTCAGGCCCCCAGCCGCACGCCGGCCGCGCGCATCTTGTCCCGCGCGGCGGCAAGGGAACCGTCGAGGTCGATCGCGCGGCAGGCGCCTTCGAGGACCGTGACGGTGAAGCCGAGCTTTGCCGCGTCGATTGCCGAATAGGCGACGCAGAAATCGGTGGCGAGGCCGACAAGGGTCAGATCCGCCACACCCCGCGTCCTCAGGTAGCCTTCGAGACCGGTCGGGGTTTTGTGGTCGTTCTCGAAAAAGGCCGAATAGCTGTCTATGGCGGCCCGGAAGCCCTTGCGGATGACGAGGTCGGCCGGATCGGTCGAAAGATCCTTGTGGAACGCCGCGCCGTGCGTGCCCTGGATGCAATGCGAGGGCCAGAGCACCTGCGGGCCATAGGGCATGTCGATCAAGCTGAACGGCGCCGCGCCGGGATGGTTCGCGGCGAAGGAGGCGTGATCGGCCGGGTGCCAGTCCTGGGTCAGGACCTTCGCCGCGAAGTCGCCCATCAGCGCGTTGACGCGCGGGATGATCTCGTCCCCGCCGGCGACGGCCAGCGCGCCGCCCGGGCAGAAATCGTTCTGCACGTCGATGACGATCAGGGCTTCGGTCTTCGGGCGCATGGCTTCCCCCTCTGGCATCATCCGTTGCTAGGCTGCGCCCGGCGTCAGGTCAATGGCCGGCGAAGTCCCGAGGCTTGCGGCACCGCTTGGGCTTTGCTACATGCGCGCCTCCCACCCTTCCCGTGCAGGTCCAGCATGTCCCCCGCGATCGGCGTCGATTTCGGCACCTCGAACACCGCCGCCGCGATCCTTCGCGACGGCGCGGCGCGGATCGTGCCGCTGGAAGCGGGGAACGAGACGCTGCCGACGGCCGTCTTCCTCGACTATGCCGCGCGGCGCACCGTCTTCGGCAGCGCCGCCGTGCGGGCGATGATCGACGGGCAGGACGGGCGGTTCATGCGGGCGCTGAAAAGCATTCTCGGCACGCCTCTGGCGCGGGAGAAGCGGCAGTTCCTGAACCGGCGACTGACGCTTCTGGAGATCGTGACGGAGTTTCTGGGCGAAATCCGGGACCGAGCCGAAGCGGCCACCGGCGCGGAAATACGGCGCGTCGTCGCGGGCCGTCCTGTTCGGTTTCACAGCGCCGATCCGGCGCGGAACACGCAGGCCGAGGCGGATTTGCGGGGCTGTTACGCGGCGGCCGGGTTCGAGGAGATCCGTTTCGTCAACGAGCCCGAGGCGGCGGCCCGCGCCGCCGGGCCGGGGCGCGACATCGGCCTGATCGTCGATATCGGCGGCGGCACATCGGACTTCACGCTGTTCGAGAGGCTGGACGAGCCGATGCACATCCTCGCGAGCCACGGAATCCGCCTCGGCGGCACGGATTTCGACAAGGCGCTGAGCCTTGAGAAGGTGATGCCGCTCCTCGGTCTCGGCGGCGAGCTATGCAACGAGATCGGGCCGGGGCGTCACGATGTGCCGCGCGCGCTTTTCCACGATCTCGCAAGCTGGGAGAAGATCGCCTTCCTCTACGGCCCCGCGACGTTGCGAAACACGCAGGCGATGGCGCGGCTGGCGGTGGAGCCGCGGCGGCTGAACCGGCTGGTAAGGGTCATCGAGAACGAGATCGGCCATGACGTCGCCTTCGCGGTCGAGGCGGCGAAGATCGGCGCGAATGGCGCGGCCGAGGCGGGAATCGACCTTGCCCTCGTCGAGCCGGGATTGCGGCCGGTCCTGACCGGGACCGAGCTTCTCTCGGCGCTTCACCCCTCTGCGCGGGCAATCCGGACGGCGATCGACGAGACGCTGACGTTGGCGGGCATCGGCGGCGATGCGGTCGGACGGGTGATCTTCGTCGGCGGGTCGAGCCTTCTTTCGGTCGTCGAGGCCGAGGTGCGCGCGGCCCTTCCCGGCGCCGCGGCGGAACGGTCGGACGTCTTCACCGCCGTCGTGCGGGGGCTTGCCCTTTGCACCGCCGATGCGGGCTGACTTGCCTGCGGCCCGCGCGCCCCGTATCACCACGCCCATGTTCACCGTCGCCGCGCTCTACAAGTTCACCGCCTTCCCCGACCCTGCCGCGCTGCGCCCGGGATTGCTGGCGGCATGCGAGGCGGCCGGGGTAAAGGGCACGCTGCTTCTCGCGCGCGAGGGGATCAACGGCACCATCGCCGGGAGCCGCGCCGGCATCGACGCGGTGCTGTCGCATATCCGCGGGATGCCCGGTTGCGCCGATCTCGACTGGAAGGAGAGCCCTGCGGCGGAGATGCCGTTCGGGCGGACGAAGGTGCGGCTCAAGCGCGAGATCGTGACGATGGGCGAGCCGGACGTGGACCCGACCGGCGCGGTCGGGCATTATGTGGCGCCGGCCGACTGGAATGATCTGATCTCGTCGGAGGATGTCGTGGTGATCGACACCCGCAACGATTACGAGGTGGCGATCGGCACGTTTCAGGGCGCGGTCGACCCCGGCACGACGAGCTTTCGGGAGTTTCCGGCCTGGTGGCGCGAGAATGCCGGGCGGTTCGCCAACATGCGCGTGGCGATGTTCTGCACCGGCGGAATCCGCTGCGAAAAATCCACGAACTTCCTTCTGAATGAAGGCGTGGAGGAGGTCTATCACCTCAAGGGCGGTATCCTGAAATATCTGGAAGTCGTGCCGGCGGAGGAAAGCCTCTGGCAAGGCGCCTGCTTCGTCTTCGACCAGCGGGTGGGAGTCGGCCACGGCCTGACCGAGAGCGGCCACCGGATGTGCCATGCCTGCCGCCGCCCGCTGGCGCCCGGGGATCTGGGCCACGCGGATTTCGAGGAAGGCGTGTCCTGCCCCGCTTGCATCCACGACTATTCCGACGCCGACCGCGCCCGGTTCCGCGAACGGCAGCGGCAGGTGGAGCTTGCCGAGGCGCGCGGGGGCCGGCATATCGGCCCTCAAGGTCCAGGGCGCTGAAGGCCGAACCGGGACCGAACGTCAGGTCCAGCCGAACTTCTCGAAAAGGCGGGTGAACCTGAGGGGACCGACGCGCGACCAGTCGTAGCCAAGCGCCGCCTGCCGCGCGGCCGCACCGCGGTCGCGCCGCAGTTCCTCGGACCCGGCGAACTCGGCAAGCCGGGCGCGGAACGCCTCGATATCGTCAGGGTCGAGCAGGGTGATCGCGCCGGTTTCGGCGCCGATCCGCCCGGCGCCGGCCTCGGACGCAAGGACCGGCAGGCCGTGGGCGGCGGCTTCGTAAGTGGCGATCGGATCGCCCTCTTCGAGCGAGGGCAATAGCGCCACATCGGCGCGGAGAAGTTCCGCCGCGACATCGCGGGTGAAGCCGATGGAGGAGACGCTGTCGCTGGCGAGGACATCGGCGAAGCGGGCGCGGATTGCCGGTTCGATGTCGCCGACGAGACGCAGGACTGCCCCTTTCGGCGGTCGCCGCCACGCCTCCAGCAGCCGGTGGGCACCCTTGCGCACGCAGACCGCGCCGACGAAGACAAAGACCACCGACGCGTCCGGTGTTTTCAATGGGCGGCGCGGCAGGGATCCGGGCACCCATGTCCCGTAGCTCGCCGGAATGATCCGGTCGGCGACGGGCGTTCCGACGTATGAGCGTTCCGCCACCGGGCTCGGCGCAAAGATCGCGGTGCAGAGGGATTGCCGCCAGTTCTGTTCCGCTATCCGGTCGTCGGTGATCCCGTGCGCCGGCGCGAGGCCGAGCGCGGCATACGCGGCGTCAAGCACCGGTTTCGCCGCCTCCATCCGCGTGTTCACCGATTCCGCAACGATTGGAATCCCGCGCCGGGCGAGGCGTTCGTAGACAGACACCGGAACCGAGGGCCAGAGATAGGCGATGTCCCCATCGCCCAGCGCCGCGAGGAAACGCCGGTGCAAGGCCGGCTCGGCGAACCGTCGGAAAAGACCGAAGGGAAGCCGCGAAAGCCCACGGGGGATCACACTATTCACCGGCAGGCCGGTCGGCCGGGCGCCGAGGAAGGCGGAGGTCGAGAGGTCGCACGCGAGGCCGGTCGCCCGGGATGCCGCCAGGATCGACCGGCAGGTGCGGCCGACGCCCACATCCTCGCACGGCATCGTGATCAGGGTTCGGATCGCCCGGACATGAATGGGTAGCTCCCTCATAAGCCGCCTCTTCCTTCGCGGGCATGACGGGCAGCGGACATCTGTGGCATGTTCCTAAAGTGGGCGGTTCAGGTCTATCGCCAAGCCACAGAAAAGTGAAGCGACGGCGACGCGGTGGCCGGACCGGCGGTTCGCTGCCGGGGCCGATCACCGGGCCGGGGCCGGATTGTTGTCGAATTCTTGACAAGTCACCCGGATCGCGGCGGAAAGACGCCCGTCCGGGCGCCGCGATGGACAGCCGGGGCGGCCTCATTTAGTCATTGGGGCGTATTTTGGAATAGGGTCCGCGCATTTGAGCGACATGACCGCAAGACTTCCGGCGCGCGAGATGGGTGCCAGCCGACCGGCGACTGAAGGGTCCGGCCGGCGGGCCCTTGCGACGATCGCGCTCATCACACTGATGCTGCCGGTGACCTTCTCGATGGGCACCTGGACGATGTCGCCATCGCGGGCGCTGTTCCTCGTCCTGCTGCCGATCCAGCTTTTCAACCTGCTGCGCGGACAGTACGGCAAGGTCACATACATCGACTGGCTGATCCTCGGCTACATGGCGTGGCGAACCTTCGTGCCGTTCATCCATAATCCACAGGTCGCCCTGCAATATGCCGGGTCGAACTCCGTCATCTTCCTCGGCGGCTACCTCGTGGGCCGCGCAACGATTCGCACGGCCGAAGATTTCCAGTGGATGGCCAAGGTGCTCGCCGCCTTCGTTATCTTCAGCTTTCCGTTCGCGATCTATGAAACGATCACGGGGAAGTTCGTCATCCCGCATCTTTTCGAAAAGATACCCGGCGTGACGAGCGTCAAGGACGTGAACTACATGCGGCGCATGGGGATGGACCGGGTGCAGTTCGTCTTCGTCCACCCGATTCACTACGGATTGTTCTGTTCGCTCGCACTTTCCGTCTATTTCATCGGCTTGAGAGGCGTGATTTCCGGGTTCTGGCGCTGGATCGGGATGTTCATCATCATCGCGTGCTGCCTCATGTCGGTGTCGAGCGGCCCGTTCCTGTCGACGATGGCGCAGGTCGGACTGATTTTCTATGCGTTCTTGTTTCGCAACGTCGACCGGCGCTGGCTCTATTTCGGTCTCTTCTTCGCGTTCTCGTACACGGTCATCGAGCTCGGCTCCAACCGGCCCGGCATCGTCGCCCTGATGTCCCTGCTGACCTTCTCCGCCTCGACGGCGAATGTCCGTTTTGTCCTCTTCGAATATGGCATGGCGCAGATTATGCGGACGCCGCTGTTTGGCATTGGGTTCCGCCAATGGGACCTGCCGTCCTGGATGACCGGCAGCATGGACAACTTCTGGCTTGGCCTCGCCCTCATCTTCGGATTGCCGGCATTTCTGTTCATGTTCGGTGCCGTCGTCGCTGGTCTCGTCGGCATTGGCAAACGCGCCTTCAAGCCGGGCGGCGTACTGTCGAATGTCCGGCTGGGATGGGGCATCATGCTTGTCAGCCTGACGCTCACACTCGCCACCGTCTATATCTGGAGCGAGGTCGCGTCGCTCACCATGTTCATGATCGGGAGCGGCGTCTTCTTGCTTCACGCACGGGAGGCCGACGAGGGAGACACGCCGCCGCCGGCCGAGGTCGACGGCCGGGCCGGGCCGACCTATTCGCGGTTCGCGCCCGAAGTGTCACGCACGGCTTCCGCCCCGCCTGCGCGGCAACGGTTTGACAAGGGACGACGATGAAACCCGCGCTGTTCGCCAACCGGTCGAACCTTCTCGACACGATCCGGGCCATCGCGGTGACGATGGTGGTGCTGTTTCATGTCGCCACCCGATACCCGGTGGCGGACCTCGACCTGGTCGCGCGGCAATTCCTGCGCTACGGATTCCTCGGCGTCGACATCTTCTATCCGCTCAGCGGCTTTCTCATCACCCGGTTCCTTCTCGGCCATAGCGAGCGCGGCTCGATCAAGGCCTTCTTCCTGCGCAGGTTGTTCCGGATCGTGCCGCTCTACGCGGTCGCGGTGACCATCTTCTTCTTCGCGGCAACCGTCATGCAGTACGAGGCGGAAAGCCTAGACAAGATCTGGGTGACCTACCTCTTCCTGACCGGCTGGTTCGCCTTCTTCACCGGCCCGGACAGCATTCCGTACACGATCACCTGGTCGCTGTCGGTCGAGGAGTTTGCCTATATCCTTTTCGGCTTGTCCGCCTTTCTGCTGCGACGGTCGTTTCCGGCGATCCTCGTCTGCCTCGCCATCGCGCCGTTCGTTCTGCGTGTCTACCTATACGCAGAGGGGTATGAGAACATCTACTACTTCCCTCTCGCGCGGCTCGACAGCATCGCAAGCGGCGGGCTGGTGGCGGTGCTGATCGGGCGGGTGCGGCATCTCTGGGCACTGCTGGCAGCCGGAACGGTCGCCTCGATGCTGGTCTGGAAAGCGGGCGGGCCGGTCGGGTCGGCGGCGCTCTTCACGACGGTAACCCTTGCGACCTGCACCACGATCGCGGCCTGCGAGACGGTGCTCAGCGCCCTTCGCGGGCGGATCCTCGATGCGGCGGCGCGGGTCGGGCTTTATTCCTACTTCATCTACCTCTTCCACTTCTTCTTTCTTTACGCCCTCTTCATGGTGGTCGGAAAACTCGGCATCGCAATGCCGTCGTTCTGGATCATGGGGCTGTTGTGCATGGCGACAACCTATGTCGCGGCCTGGATCTCGTTCACCTGGTTCGAAGCGCCGCTGATGCAGTTCGGCAGGCGGCTTGAAAGGGGGGCGCCCTCCCGCCCGGTGATCGCCGAAGGGCAGAAGCCGTGAAAGATCCGGCCATGTCGTTCAGCCGCCGGGCCTGAACCCGGATGGGACGGCGGGCGGCCCTTTTCATCCTGTTCGCCGCCACCGCGCTTGCCGTCATGGCGGCACTGTCCCGGCCCGGCGTCCCGCAAGATCGCGCATTGGCCCCCGGCCCGCGGGGAACGGGGCCGATCATCGTGGCGGTTCTCGGCACCAGCCTGACGAAGCGGGCAAGCTGGCCCGATCGTTTCGCAGGAGGTCTGAGCGAGTGCCTTGGCCGCGAGGTTCAGGTGACGAGGGTCGCCCGCGCCAACGCCAACTCGCGCTGGGGGCTTGCCGAGGCGGAGAGGGTGGCGGCGTCCCGACCAGACCTCGTCCTCATCGAATTCGCTCTCGCAGATGCTGATCTGACCGACGGCGTCTGGCCCGGTGAGAGCCGATCAAACCACCGCGCGATCATCGAGGCGATCCGCGAACGGCGGCCGGATGTGCGGATCGTGCTCATGACGACCAATCCGGTCGGCGGGCTGCACCGGCTGAAGCGGGCATTCCTCGGCCCCTACTACCGCGTCTACCGCGATCTCGCGGACGAACTCGGCGCCGGCCTTCTGGACGCCTGGCCGCGCTGGCCGGGGACGGCGTCCATCCCCGACGGCGTTCACCCCGCGCCCGAGGCGGAGGCGCAGATTGTCGTCTCGCCGCTGCTGACGCTCGTCGCGCCAGGCTTCGGCGCCGTTTGCGGCTAGCTTAACAACCGGCTGACCTGGCGCGCGCGGGAACCCGCCGGAGCGCAACGCGCCTGTGCGGGATGGTATTCCCCGGGGGCAATTTGCCGGCACCGGTGTGGACGGACCCTCCGCCGCTGCGGCGGAGGCGGGTTCCGCCCGGTCCGGTTGACGCCACCGGACGAGCGCCGCCAGCACCTCCGGTACCGATCGGCCGGACCGGCGGCACCGTCCCGCAAGACGGGAATACGCCATGATCTCGCTATCTGCCGTGACACTCTACCTGAATCCCAAGCGGGCTTCCGGCCCCGGCCCCGCACCAGGCGCCGTGTCGCTCGCGGCGTTCAGCCGCGACCGGACGCTCTTCGACAGCGGCGCCGGCTTCGATCTGGCGATGGCCGACATTCCGCTTTCGGGCACCGGCACGGCGGGCGAGGTCGTGCAGGCGCGGGCGGTATCGCTTGACGATGGCGGCGCCACGACGACGGCATGGGTGGACGTCGCGACGGTTGACGGTGGCGGGACCTGGGCCGGGGCGATCACCGCACCGCGCAGTTCGTCCTGGTTCCGGCCCGAAGTGCGGCTGAAAACCCAACCCGCTGTCACGGCACAGGGCGCGAACCGGTTCGGCGTCGGCCATGTGATCGCGATCTGGGGCCAGTCGGAGCCGGACCGCATCCTCTCGGCATTCTACGACAACACGCCTGCGCCGGCCGTCACCGACCCCGAGGCGGTGCAGGTCTTCGATGGCGCGGCGACCACGCCGGCGCGGCACTTCATCACCGACGCGCAGCCGCTGACCGCCGCCGTCGCCGCAATGGCCGCCACCTTCATTGCCGAACGGCCGGGCGAGAAATTCGCGGTCATCTTCCAGACGGTTCCCGGCAGCGATCCGCGCGGCCTCGTCAATGACGGCGATCTCACCCGGAACTGGGCCGACGACAAGGCCCTGCACGAATTCGCGACGGCGGACGGCCAGCATGTGGGCCTTGCGGCAATCTCCTGGTTCGCCTCGCCCGGCAGTTTCGGACTGAGCTATGGCGAGGCGATGTTCCCGCTGTTCGCCGGCCAGACGACCGCCGGAGTGCCAATCACCTTCCCGGCAACGATCAGCTACGGCACGGGCCTGAGCTATCAGGCCGATCATTGGTTCGGCGAGCTCTACGATTATACCAGGACGCGGTGGGTGCCTTACGGGCCGCACCGCTTCGACATCGACGCCGACATGCGCGACGCGACCCACTACGCCAACGGCAGCCAGCAGTTCAACCTCGTCAACAAGGAGGCCGTCCGCCAGAGCTGGCGCGACATGCTCGCCCTGCCCGCCGCGACGATGTTCCTGCCGCTGTCGATCGAACCCGTCACCTATGTGAACGGCTATGACGACGGCGCGGGCGGCTGGTCCGACTTCGCCCATCCCGCCGGCAATTCGGCTGATGGCACCTCGGCCTCGGCGCGGCTGACCGCCCACGCGGTGTTGCAATCGGCAGGGCTTTCCGGCTGGTCCGCACCGGAATTCGACGCCTGCCTTTGGGAGCCTTCCGGCGCCTGGGTGGAGGTCTGGTCCTCGGCCGGGCCGGTCACGACGACGCGGCTTGCGCGGGCCGAGGCGCCGATCGGGACGGCGCAGGCGCATTGGACCGAAGCGATGGGGTTCCAGATCAACGGTCTTCCGGCCAGAAACGCCCAGATCGTCGCGGGCCGGGTCCGGATCTTCCCGAACGGCGGCAGTTTCACCCATGCCGATGCGATCCAGTATGGCGAGGGCGGGGCGACCGGCATGATCGCCTTTCCGGAAGATTTCTTCGCGGAGACATGGAAGAACCTCCCGATCGTCGATGTCGGTGCGGCGGGCCTGAACGGCGTGCCGGTGCGACCGCTCGCCGACCCCGCGGTGCTGGCCAACACCCTTCCCGCAGCAGCGCCGAGTTTCACGACATCGGCCACCGGGCCCTACTTCCTGAATCCGATCAACGTGCCCGCTGGCGTGTCGGCCATCACCTTTGCCGGCCGGTTCCGCTTTTCCCTGCCGACCAACACGACCTACATCCTCTTTTCTCAGACCAGCACCGGCTTCGACGTGGAATTGATGAACACCGGCAACCTGCGGGTCACGATCGAGGACGGGACCGGCGCCAAGATGCTGTCGTCGAGTATCATCTCGACGGCGTTGGTTTCCGGGGTCTGGTACGACATCGTCTGTTCGGCGGATCAGGTTGCCAATGTCCTGCGGGTGGCGATCAACGGAACACTTGTGGCCACGGTCCCGTTCACCGCCACCGGCAACGGTCTTTTCCAGAGCAGCCGGGCGATCGGCTTCCTCGGGCGAAACACCGGCACACTGCAATATCTCGGGGATGTGGAATACCTGCGCGCCTGGTACAGCGCCACGACGACCGGCGCCCCCCCGGCCGCGACACCCTTCAAGGAGATCCTGGGACCGGCAACCGTCGCCAATGCCGACCTATGGAAGCTTGGGGCCGACGCCGTTTAGGACGGTGCGCAGCACCAAAAAAGAAGGGGCCGCGAGGCCCCTTTTTCGTGCCGCTCTTTCGGCCCGCCGGGCGCGTGCCGGCATGCGTTAACGCCGGCGGCGGCTTTGCCCTACCAAAGCGCAACAATGCCGGCGGCGGTGGTCCCGGTTGCATTGACGCCTCTGGTCCGGATCGGGAGAACGCTGCCGGCCTGCACGTTCTGGAGCAGCACACTCTGGCCACCGGCCAGGCGGGCGGAGACGTCGCCGGTCTGACCGACGAAGAGCGCGCGTGGCAGCACCGGCAGGTCGGTCGCGTCATTCGGCACGACCGTTTGGGCGTCGCGCGCTGGTGCCGTGAGGCTCGTCGGGTAGTCGGAAAATTTGTCCATCTTTCTCATCCTGATCGCCCTCGCCTCCGGCCCGCGGCGGCCGGGCGATCCGGCCGGGCTCCGCAATCCGGCGATGCGTGGGGGTTGCATGGCCAAGTTCGGGCGACCGACCCTCGCGGCGGGCACCCGAGCGCGGATTTTTGGGCAACGTGCATGAAGATCGGAACAAACAACCGCACGCTGAGCATTGTTTCCCACGAAGTGCGCGGGATTCACCCTGATCGGCGGAATCGTGCCGTTTTCCTTAACAATTCCCTTGGGGAACCCGGTGAATTCACCGTCCAGGACACATCGCAACTACAATTGTGCCCAATCTTTGCCATGTTGTCCCGCATTGTTCGGATTGTCGATACACTCGCGATGCGAAGGATAGCTGTTATGAAACTTGCTCGCTCACTCGTCCTGCTCGGGCTGAGCACGGCTCTGTATGCGTCAGAGGCCAGTGCAACCGACTTCTTTGTCAAGGCCGTCACGGCTGGTCCCGTTACCGGTACTCCGTTGGCAATCGTCACCCTGCAGTCTGGCGAGACCACGACAACGGAATCCAAAGTGCTGGCGACGGGCAAGAACAAAACGTTCGAAAGCTCGTTGAAGCTAAAGACCGGGAAAGAGACCTCCGTCAGCGACCGGGCCGGGAAGTGGGTCACCGCGCCAAGCAAGACCGACACCAGCGGGACGTCAGGCGAGACGACAACTGTGGCCGAGACGCCCACGGGGTCCACGACCGAATCCGGAACGACGAGCGGATCGGGCACGGAAGGCGGCGCCACCACGACGACGTCAACGACAACCAGCGGCACCGGCACGGAGAGCGGCACGACCACCACGACAAGCGGCACGACCACCACCACATCGACAACGCCCACGACGACAACAACCCCCTCCCCAACGACCACAACTTCTACGACGACAACGACCGCGCCGGCCCCCACGACATCGCCGACGACCACGACGGGAACGGTTTGGGCGAGCTTCGATACGCTGATGCAATCGGGGAAAGTCGCCGGCGGCGACCGGGTCTTCCTGATGGACGGGTATCATGGCGCCTTGGTGATCCGCGACATGAACTTCACCTCGCCGGTGGTGATCGCGCCGATGTCGGGTGCGGTGGCCCATGCCGATTCTATCCTGATCAGCAACTCTCACAACGTCTTCGTCCAGGGTTTGAAGGTCTGGGCACGCTCGACGAATGCCGGTAACGGCGCGCTGGTGCGGTCCTATTCGAACAACAGTGACATTGCTTTCACCGACCTCGACGTTCGCGCCGTCGCCAACTCCGGCAACTACGCGCAGTGGACGCTGACCGACTGGACCAACAACCAGCGAGAGGGCATCCTCGCCGACGGGAACCGGGTCACCGTCGCCAGGAACCGGGTGACGGGGGTCTATCACGGCATTCAGGCTGCCGGTGCGAACGCGCTCGTCGAAGAGAACATCGTCGATGGCTTTTCCGGCGACGGCATGCGCGCACTTGGGGATAATTCGATCGTCCGCCGCAACAAGGTGCAGAACTGCTACCAGATCAACGCGAACCATGCAGACGCGTTCCAGTCGTTCTCGCGCGGGGCGGGTGGTACGGCAGGCACCGGTACTGTTCGTGGCCTGACCATCGTGGACAACAAGTTCTTCGAATGGACCCTTCCCACCACCAACCCGCTGCGTTGCAAGCTTCAGGGCATCGGGATGTTCGACGGCATGTACGACAACGTGAAGATCCACAACAACGTGATCGCCGTTTCAGCCGGTCACGGCATCGCGCTCGCCGGCCCGCTGAACTCGATCATCTCCAACAACACGGTGATCAACCCCGATCCGAACACCACCAACCGTTACCCCTGGATCCGGATTTCGCCGCACAAGAACGGGACGCCGCCGAAGAACGTGGTGTTCGCCAACAACATGACGATGGCGCTGTACGTGTACAACAACGCGACGAACAATGTGTCCGAGACAAACAACATCATCGTGACCAACGCCTCGAACGAGTTCAACTCGGTCTCAAATCGGGACTTCACGCTCAAGTCCACCTCCAAGGGCGTCGATGCGGGTGATCCGGCCTATGCGCCCGGAAAGGACATCACCGGCGCAGCCCGGCCGAAGGGCAAGGCGCCTGACGCAGGGGCATACGAGAACTTCTGACCGGTCCTTGCGACCACGAGCGCTCCGCCCCGCCGGCCACGCCGGCGGGGTTTTCATTTTCGGGATCAGAACTCGCCCCCGAACGCCTGGCGAAACATCCATGCTGAGCGCAGGAGGCGGAGCCGGATCAGCACCACAGCGCCACGGAACCGCTCCCCGCTACCGGAGAGCTTCGGGCTGAAAAGCAGCCTGGGAAGATGGGCCGGCGCACTCGCCGCCATCGCGACGGCGCGCAGCGCCCACCGCAGGCGCCCGCCACCGTCATGTGCGGCCAGATGCAGGCCATGCATCTCGCGCGCGATACGGCGCCACTTGCGTTCCAGCGCGGGCCAGTCCGATCGGGTCGGATGGGCAACGCGGAGCGTTTCGTCCAGCACCAGACGAAAGCCCTTCGCCCGGGCGCGCTGGCACCATTCCGCATCTTCGGAAAGGCCGTTGATGAAGGGGCCGACCGCGTCGAAGACGGCCCGCGTCGTTACAAGGTTCGCGGTCACCGAGAAGCCTTTTTTCTCGATGTATTCCTTGTAGTTGAAGGCAAAGACCGTTTCAAACGCCTCAGCGCCGGAGCGTGGCGGCGGCGTTTCGTCGAAGACGTCAATCGCACCCCCGATGATATCGGCCCGGCCACAGGCGCGTTTCGCCGCAGCCAGCCAGTCCGACGCCGGGACGCAGTCGGCATCCAGGAAGATCAGGCCATCCGCACTGCTTTCCCGGACGCCCCGGTTTCTGGCCAGTGCAGCGCCCTTGCCGGGCTCCGACACGAAACGGACCTGGGGAAACTCCGCCTTGACGGCGTCGATCGGTTCGCTCGATCCGTTATCGACGACGAGAATGTCGACGCCACTGGTGTCAGCTGCGGTCAGGGCGGTCAGGCAACGACGCAGCCGCGCGACATCGTTGTAGTGCGGGATGATGACGACGTGATCGGCGCTCATGCGTGGTTTGATTCCCCATTCGGCGAACCAGTCCTGCCATGGCGCGGGCGCCGAACTGAACCCCAAACGGGGCGCCGCGAAACGATGGTTGCTTTTTGGACCTATAGGTGAGCAATCGCGCAACAATATTCGTATCCAAATCGGCAACGATTTCCGCATGAAGCGGTAACATTTGCGCAAATCTGAAACAGAATCATCTTAAGGTTGAGTTTCGGGGAATGTGGAAAAAAAAAGGCGTGCATATGTTCCAATGAGGGTAAAACGTGATACAAGTATCGCTATGGTAATTTGTACCGGCTGATTTTGATGTGAAGGGGTGGAAATGCTTGGGATGAAATGGTGCGCAGGGGCCATCGCGGGCTTGGCACTTGCGGCGGGCGCCTCGGTGGCGAACGCCTATGTTATTGATTTCACGGATTCGTCGACCGGGACATCCGGGACGCTTTTCCAGGGCACCGTGTCGTGGACGCTCACCTCTAACGGCATCCTGAACAACTCGCAGAGCTTCGATGGCACTTCGACGCCCTCCGGCACCGGCCTGTCTTTCGAGACAGACGGCTACGGTGTGGGGGCGCATGACGACGAAATCACGACTTCGCCGATGCGCCAGGAATGGATCGAGCTCACCTTCAGCGCTCCAGTGCTTATCGACGCAATCTACTTCCTCGACCTGTTCGTCTCTCCGGACCGTTCTTCGGTCGAAGTTGGTCAGGCGTCGATCAACGGCGGCAACCCGCTTCTGACGTTGACTGCGACCGATGTCGCACGCACTGGTGCGCCTGGTTTTGTCGGAGCGACCTTCGCGCCGATCTACGCCACAGTCATCCGCTTCACCGTGCTCAGCTCCAATGATAGCTTCGGCTATGCCGACGGCGCGCTGGCGGGTGTGGGTATCGCCCCGATCCCGGTTCCGGCCGCGGGCGCCCTGCTCCTTGGCGGTCTCGGTGGTCTGGCGGCTCTGCGCCGCCGCCGTCGCAAGGCGAACTGAGCCGGCGATCAGAATTCGAAAAGGCCGGGCAGTCGCCCGGCCTTTTTCGTTATGCGCCTTTCGGGCACACCCGGTGAGGGTCGATCACCCGTAGGTGCCGTAGCTGTAGCCCACGGAATCGTCGGCATAGCGGCACTTGTTCAGGACCACGCCGAGCACATTGGTCAGCTGCGCCAGTTCCTTCTCGCAGATGTCGATGTTCGGGAGCGTCGTGCTTTCCGCGGCCGCAACGAGAAGTGCGCAATCGACGTTGCCGAGGAAGCCGACATTGTCGTCGCTCGCGAGCATCGGCGACATGTCGAAGATCATGATGTCCGGCTGCCAACGCCGCTCGATCTCGTCCAGCTTCTCGCGGGTGGAGGCACTTTGCAGAAGCTCCGCTGGATGCCGGCTCGCGGCGCTGTTCATGCAGACGATCAGGTTCGTGCCGATCCGGACCGCGATATCGTCGAATGACGCGTTGCCGTCGAGCACCTCGTGGAACGATGCGGAGAGACTGTGCCCCAGCGTCTTGTGCAAGGCCGGACGCCGCAGGTCGAGGTCGATCAGCATGACCTTGAGGTCTTTCTGCCGCGACAGGCTGAGCGCCAGATTGATGGCAATCGTGGTCTTGCCGCAGGCCGCACCGGGCGAGGTGATCGCCAGACGGCTCCAGCCCTTCTCTTTCATCTGCCGGATCGTGCGCGAACGGAGCATGTCGTAGGGCGTCGCGTCCTTGCCTCCGGACAGCGCCGTGATGCGGTGGCGGAGCGCGGTGCCGGACGATACCGTGATCTCGCGCAGACCTTCCCAGGAAGCGGCCCCGCGTCCGGCTTTCTGGACGACGTTTTCCCGCACGGTTTCCGGCGCCCCGAGGGCCGCCTTGCGCATCTCCCGCGCCTTGGCCAGTGCGGCTTCAAGCTTTTCCATCGTTCCCGTTACCCCTGCGCATACTTTTGAACGTCAGCCGCTGTCACAGCCGGATGCCGAACTTCGCCGCCACCTTGCCGACGATAATGTCGAGCGGAAGGTAGTAAACGTGAACGGCATAAATAATCGCCGGAATGCCGACGACGGCGACCAGCAGCAACGCGGCGAACCCGGACCGCCGCATCATCGTTTCAGAAGGCGTGCGCATGTAGGGGATCGTCGCGATCGGCGTGATGCCGAACGTCTTGATGAGGTCCTTCGGCCGCCGCACCGCGCGGTTCAGAAGCTCCAGAAGGATGATCACGCCAATGCCGAGCGCCGCGCCGGAAAAGATGCCGCCACCTGCGATCAGAATCCGGTTCGGGCTCGACGGGCGGTCGGGGACTGTCGCTGCGTCCACGACCGAAATGCGCTCGCCCTTGGAACGGATCTCGATCTGCTCGCCCGCGGCTGCCTGCGCCTGTCGGGCCACGGCGGTGTTGTACTGCTGCTGGATGTTCGCATAGTCGCGGTTCAGCGCGTCGAGCGCGACCTGGTTCGCGGGCGTGCGGTCGATCGAATCCTTCAGGACGGCAAGCTGGTCGATCAGCTGCAGGCGCTGTTCTTCGAGGATCTGGATCCGGGTATCGAGGTCGGCGATCTGCACGTCGAGCATCGTCGCAGCGGGATTACCGGTCGTATCCGGCGGCAACTGCGCCTTCACCACCTCTTCGAGCTGCGCGATCTGCAATTGCAGCATCTTCACCTTCGGGTTCTCCGGGGTGAAAACGGCGAGCATGCCGTTCAGTTGCTGACGCAACTGGTCGAGTTGCCTGGCCTCCGGCGTCTGGTTTGCGGTTGCGGCGGCATTGACCTGGCCGGTCGAATTGAAGATCGCGATCATCCGCGCCTTCTGGTCCTTCAGCGTGGCGATATCGCGCTCAGCCGTCGCCAGCCGGTCCTGCAGCAGCGTCTGCTGGCTCAGCCGGAAGTTCAGGGTGTTCGGCAGCGCGTCGGCATTCTTGTTCTGGAAGTCGAGAATCTTCTCGCTCATGATGTCGATCTCGCCCGACAGCCGCTTCACTTCCTGATTGAAGAACTCCAGCGTGTCCTCGGCGCGGCCCGTCCTGATCTCCACATCGGCATTCAGGATGAGTGTGACGTATTCATTCACCACGCCCGCCGCGATCCGCCCGGTTTCGCCGTCGAAGGCGATGGTCATGATTGTCGCCGCCCCACGTCCGGCATTCTTGCCGATGCGCGTGTTCTGGCGCATCCCCCGTACGATGTCGTCCGGGGACATTTTCGGCATGTCGCGGAACACCTTCAGCTTCTGGGCAATCTCCAGAAGGTTGGCGCGGGTCATGAGTCGGTTCTCGATCGTCTGGAGCTTTTCCAGCGCCTGCGCCTGCACCGTGGGGGCCGCGAGTGGGCCGGGAATCTGCGAGGATTCGACTATGAGCACCGAGTTCGCGGTATAGACCGCCGGCAGCAGGAAAGCCGCGGCGATGGACCCTGCCGACACCAGCGCGAAAATGATGACGAAGTAATGAAGCCGCCGCAGGAAGACAGCAAAGTAGAAAGACAGGTCCAGGTTCATTTACGCTTCTCTTCCTCGGCCGCGATCTGGGCAGCAAAGAATACCCCATCATCCAGAACGGACTGCACCACATGTTCGTCAACATGGTGGTTATCCATACTCCAAGCGTAGAGTAATGCCATGTCGCACAGCTGGTTGACCAGACGCGGAACGCCGTGGGTCACCCGATAGACCATCCGCGCCGCCGGTTCGGTCACCTCCTCGCCGGTGCCGCCAGCCGCTTTCAGCCGGTGCGCGATCAGTTCGATCACCGCCCGTTCGTCGAGCGGCATGAGATGGAAACTCGCCGCGATCCGCTGGGCAAGCTGGCGCAGCGCGGGGTCAAGCACCATGTCGCGCAACTCTGGCTGACCGACCAGCACAAGCTGGATGACCTCGTCCTTGCCGGAGTTGATATTGGTCAGCATCCGCAGCTCTTCAAGACTTTCTGGCGAGAGGTTCTGCGCCTCGTCGAAGATCAGCACGACCCGTCGTCCGGCGGCGTATTCCTCGATCAGATAGTCCTGAAGCTTCTGGAAAAGCTGGACGTAACCGACCCCTGTCTCGAAGGGCAGGCCGAGCGAGTTCAGCACCCACTGGATCAGTTCCCCGCGTCCGCCCTGGGCATTCGAGATCAGGCCGACCGTGACCTTGGAGCCGAACTGGCGCAGAAGCTCACGCAGGAGCGTGGTCTTGCCGCAGCCCACACCGCCGGTGACGAGCGTGATCGGCGCACGGCTGAGGATGCCGAATTCGAGAACCGAATAGGCACGCCGATGCTGCGCGGACCAGAACAGGAAATCCGGGTCCGGAACGAGCGTGAAGGGACGCTCGCGGAACCCGAAGAAATCCATGTAGAAGCCGACGCTGTTCGTTTCGTCCGTGTTGGTCTCCACGACCTTGTTCATCCGCAATCCATTTCACACAATGCCGTCCCGGGCCCCGCCCGTGCCGTCAAGGACTTGTTACCCCGGTGTAGCCCGGAACTCACGGGGTTAAATAGTCACACGACTTCGGCAACTTAATGGCGGTCCCCGTCAGTACTTCCGACGCTTTCTATATGCGCTTCGAATCGATGTCCCGCATGATGCAACGCAATCGCGCCCGGAAACACGACAAATGGCGAGAACCGATCAACTGTTGCGGGCGGGGAAACAAAATTCCGCGATCCGCCGCCGCTGTGCCCCTTTCGCTGCCTTCGTTTCGGGCAGATATCCCGGCCGGCGGCAGAAAAACCCTTTAGATTCGAAATCTTGATTCCTCGGTCAGCCGTATGATGGTAAGTAGGTGTGGGTGGATGTTGCCGCATCCAGGAATCGAGATTACTGACGCCGGGCGCAACGGACGCGTCCTATTTTATTGATTGTGGGTGAGTAATGGGTGTTCCGGGCGGAGCTTGGATATGACGTTGCAGATCAATGACCTTTCCGATGATTTTGGCATGGCAAGCGCTCCGGTGGGTCTTGTGAACGTTTCGGACCGCCGGGGATTCTACCGGAATTACATCAAGCGGGTATTTGACGTCGCCGCCGTTCTGCTGGCCAGCATCATCGTCGTTCCGGTCATCGGCGCGCTCGCGATCCTCGTCGCCCTCGACGGTTCTGCGCCGTTCTACTGGAGCGATAGAGTCGGACGGCGCGGGCGGACATTCAGGATGCTGAAGCTGCGGACGATGGTGCCGCAGGCGGATCGCCTTCTCGAGGAATATCTTTCGCGCAACGCCGAGGCTCGGCTGGAATGGAACAGCACCCAGAAGCTCAAATCCGATCCCCGGATCACCAAGGTCGGCAGGTTGCTCCGCAAGACGTCGCTCGATGAATTGCCCCAGCTCTGGAATGTTCTGATCGGCGACATGTCGCTGGTCGGGCCGCGGCCGATGATGCCGAACCAGAGGGCGCTCTACAGCGGGATCGCCTACTACGCGCTCCGGCCCGGGATCACCGGGCCCTGGCAGGTTTCGGACCGAAACGAGTCCGAATTCTCCAAGCGCGCCGAATTCGACCGCGAGTATGACGAAACCCTATCGTTGGCGGCCGACGTGAAGCTGCTCTTCGCCACGATCAGGGTTGTCGTCAAAGGCACAGGTTATTGATTTGACCACCACCTCCCGTTTCAGGCAGTAGCCGCGTAGCGCAATAACGTCGCGTGACCCATCGCCTTGGAATAGTCCAAGTTCCACGGCATAGGGTATGAGGCATCCATCGAGGATAACGAATGGCCCTTCGCAAGACCCTGACAGCCATCGCGCTGGGTATCAGCCTGACGGCCCTTTCGGGCTGCGACTCGGCCGAAGAACGTGCCGAGAAGTTCTACCAGTCCGGCCTGCAATACCTCGAAGCCGGCGATATCGATCGCGCGCTGGTGGAGTTTCGCAACGTATTCAAGCTGAACGGCCAACACCACGACGCGCGCCGCGCCTATGCAGAGGCGGAACGCGGCCGTGGCAACCTGCGCGAGGCGTTTTCGCAGTATCTGCGGCTGGCCGAGCAATACCCGGATGACATCGATGCGCAGCGGGCCCTTGCCGAGATCGCGGCGCAGGGCGGCGACTGGGCCACGGCATCGCGGTATTCTGCCGCCGTTCTGGAGAAATCCCCGGATGAACTGGCCCTCCAGGCCGTGAAACTGGCGGCGGATTACGGCCAGGCGACCGAGGAGAACGATGTCAGCGGCCAGATCGCGGCCGCAACAGGAGCGCGGGCACTTCACGCGAAGCTGCCGGACAACCTGCTGCTCGCCAGGGTCATCATCGACGACCTGATCCGCGGCCAGAACTACGACGACGCGCTCGTCGAACTGAACAGGGCCATCGAGGTCGCCCCAACCGACCGCGCGCTCCTGGCACAACGGCTGTCGGTCCACGCCGCCCTCGGCGACGACGCGGCGGTGGAGGAAGGGCTGCGCGACATGGTCGCCCTCTTTCCGGATTCACCGGAGATGGGGCAGGCGCTCGTCCGTTGGTATGTGTCGCGGGGCGAAACCGACAAGGCCGAGGCCCATCTGCGCGCCCGGATCAAGGCGGGAAGCGAGGATCAGGGGCCGACGCTCGAACTCGTGCGTTTTCTCGCCGAACAGCGCGGTCCCGAAGCCGCCGTGGCCGAGCTGGAGCGGGTGATTGCCTCCGGCGCGTCAACGTCGGTCTACCGGGCTGCACGGGCCGGGTTCATCTTCGACCTCGGCCAACGGGATGCCGCGATCGCCGAGATGCAGGAACTCGTCAAGGATGCCCCGCCGTCGGACGAATCGCGGCGGACCAAGGTAGGCCTTGCCCGCATGCTGACGATCACCGGCAATGCCGTCGGTGCCCGCGCGCTGGTCGAGGAAGTTCTGGCCGAGGATGCGGGCGATGCCGAGGCTCTGAAACTCAAGGCCGGCTGGCTGATCCTCGACGACGAGGTCGGAGACGCGGTGGCGATCCTGCGCAGGGCCTACGACCAGAATCCGCGCGACGCCTCGATTCTGACGCTGATGGCACAGGCCTATGAACGCGACGGCAACCGGGACCTGATGCGCGAGACGCTGTCTCTTGCCGTCTCGGCCTCGAACCGGGCGCCTGCGGAGTCCTTGCGTTATGCACAACTCCTGGCGTCCGAGAACAAGCTGATTCCGGCAGAAGGTGTGCTTATCGACGCCCTCAGGATCGCGCCGGGCACCACGTCGCTCCTCGTTCCGCTGGGCCAGATCTACGTGCGGGTCCAGGACT
This sequence comes from Defluviimonas sp. SAOS-178_SWC, assembly GCF_039830135.1. Lineage (NCBI taxonomy): Bacteria > Pseudomonadati > Pseudomonadota > Alphaproteobacteria > Rhodobacterales > Paracoccaceae > Albidovulum > Defluviimonas sp. SAOS-178_SWC. Next base: position 4,126,670 of record NZ_CP156081.1, read on the forward strand.
GGTCGCGCGCCGAGGCCGTTGCCACCGAACTCGAGGCGCAGAAAGACCCTGCGGCGCGACCGGCGGCGCAATCCCTGCGGGCCGCGATCCTGGCGGGTCAGCAAAAGACCGATCAGGCGATCGGCTATCTTCAGGGCCTCGTCGATCAGGGTGCCGGCGGCCTTGACGCCAAGGTCGCCATCCTGCGCGCCCATCTCGCCGGCGGCCGCACCGGGAATGCGCTGGCCTATTCGGAAAGCCTTCTGGCCGAGGATCCGGACAACCCCGATCTGCGATTCATCGACGCCTCCGTGCGGGCGCTCGCCGGCCAGGCCGACGCGGCCGAGGCCGCCTATCGGCAACTCGTCGCGGAAGACAAGAGCCGCCTGCCGGTCTGGCTCGCGCTGGCGCGCACCGTCCTTTCCAACCCCGCCCGCGCGAGCGAGGCCTCGGCCCTGATCGACGAAGCGCTCGTCGCGCTGCCCGATTCAGCAGAGTTGAAATGGGCGAAGGCCGGTTTCCTCGAACGCGCCGGCGATGTCGATGGCGCCATCGCGATCTATGAAGGGCTCTACAAGGATAACAGCGCCAACCCCATCATCGCCAACAATCTGGCGAGCCTCCTGTCGACCTATCGCAGCGATCCCGACAGCCTTGCCCGGGCCGAAGTCATCGCCCGGCGCCTCCGCGGCAGTACGCTCGCGCCCTATCAGGACACCTACGGCTGGATCGCCTATCAGCGCGGCCATTTCGACGATGCCGTCGACGAGCTTGAGAAGGCGGTATCCGTTCTGGGCCACGATCCGATGGTGCGCTACCATCTGGCGATGACCTACCTCGCGCTCGATCGCAAGCCGGAGGCGCTGGCGCAATTTCGCGAAACCCTGGCGCGCGCCGGCCAAGACGATTCGCGCGACTTCGTTCTCACGGCGCGGAAAGAGGCGGAGCGTCTGGAAACAGAAGGCGTCACAGTCGGGAACTGAAGACGCCGCCTGTTGCCTCCGGGGCACTTTGCCCGGCATTGGGCCGCCCGGAGCGTGAGCTTTGCAAGTTAACGTTTTGATTCAGTGTCGATCCCTCGTAACCTTGTATCGATTCGAATGTGATTGGGGATCCGAAATGTTTAGAGCCCTGCTGGGCCTTTTTCTGGCCGTTCTTCTCGTTCCTGCTGCGTGGGCCCAAAGCGGCTATCGCATCCAGCCGGGTGACGTGTTGCAGATGGAGGTCCTGGAAGACCCGAGCCTCAACCGCAGCCTTCTCGTTCTCCCCGACGGCAGGGTGAGCCTGCCGCTCGTCGGCACGGTGCGCGCCTCGGGCCAGAGCGTCGAAGGTCTGCGCAACGCGATCTCGTCCGCGCTCGCGCCGAATTTCGCGTCGCCTCCGACGGTGTTCCTGTCGGTTGGCCAGCTGAACCCGGTCACGTCGGCCGTCAACACCGCGGTGGCGCAGGCCGCCGCCGCGAATGTCGCGACCTACGGCACGGTTGCTGTCTATGCCCTTGGCGAAGTGACCAATCAGGGCCGGGTGGATGTCAAGACGGGCACGACGCTTCTTCAGTTCCTGGCCGAAAGCGGCGGCCTGACCCGGTTCGCGGCCACCAAGCGGATTCAGCTGCGCCGTCCGGATGCGAAGACCGGGACCGAGACGGTCTACAAATACAACTACAAGGCCGTGCAGGCTGGCGCCAAAGCACCGGTGATCGTGTTGCGTGAAGGCGATGTGATCGTGGTACCGGAGCGCAAACTCTTCGAATAAAAGGCGGACAAGGTGGGGACGAGCAGCAGAACGATCGCGGTAATCGCGGCAATCTCGACAATCTGGCCCAATGCCGCGCTCCCTCAGGGGAGCGCTGGCACAATCGGGACCGGCACGAATGTCGCAGGCACAACGGCCACGACCGGGGCGCGGGCGGCGGCGGGCGCGACCGCTCCCGCACCGGCGCAGGGCGGCCTCCAGTTCGACATCGGCGTCAGTTCGAAACTGACGGTCGATGACAACTTCCAGCTCAAGCAGACCAGCACCGGCACCTCGACCATCTGGGACAACCGGGTCGATCTGAACCTGAGCAGCGTCACCGGCGTTCAGGATTTCAGCCTGAACGGTTCCGGCGTCTTTCGTTATGCCGACATCCCCGGACGCTCGATCTCCGGCTTCGAGGATCCGACGATCCGGCTCCGGTACAGGCTCGACGGTGTCAACAGCCGGCTGACCCTCACCGGGCGCTACCGGTTCGTCGACCGGGAGTTCCTCGATCCGTTCCAGATCGAGCAGGAAGAAACCAACTTCAACGGCCTCTATGCCGGCGGCGGCACCGTGACGTTCAAGAACGCCGCCTTGAACTACGTCACCGGAATCAACGACCCGCTGACCTTCACGCTCGACCTCGGGCATGACGAGAAGGACTACGACTCGACCGCGGTCGCATCGAACCCGCGGCTCTTCGATACCGAGAGCGACAGCATCGACGCGAATGTGTCGATGAAGGTCTCGCCGCTCACCAGCCTGCGGCTCAGCGCCGGGCTGACGGATTACAGCGCGAACGACCCGAACCAGACCCGGCGGAAGACCACCGACTACGCCATTGGCGTCGTTCAGGACATCAACCCGGTTCTCGTTCTCGACGCCCAGGTTGGCTATACCGAAGTGGAGACCGACACGGTCCTGGGGACGCGACGGCGCGACGGCGCGACCGGGGCTGTCACGCTGACCCAGACCCTTCCGAACGGTTCCGTCTTCGCCGCGCTCGACTCGGCACTCAACCAGAACGGCACGCGCACGACCCTGCGCTTCGGCCGCGACCTGCAATTGCCGCTCGGGAACTTGCGCGCCTCGGTCGGCGGCACGAAGACGCCGGGCGGCGACACCTATGTCGTGGCCACCGTGGCCTACAGCCGCCAGCTGAAGTCGTCCGACATCACGGTCTCGCTGAACCGCGCGGTCTCGACCAACAACATCAACGAGGATGTTCTCGATACCCGTCTGACCGTCGGCTACGGCTACGAGATCGACGCCAATTCGCGGATCAATCTCGCGCTGAACTGGGGCCGGTCGGAAAGCGCCGGAATCGGCGCCGCCCCGACGATCGAGCGGACGACGCTGCGCGCCTCCTATTCGCGCGACTTGACGCAGGACTGGGCGATGACGGGTGGCGTTCAACTGCGCAAGCGGACCGATTCCACGCCGGGCGTCGGCGACGCGGACTCGAACTCGGTCTTCCTGAGCCTCGACCGGACCTTCAATTTCCGGCCCTGACGGTGCGGATCGGGCCGGAATCCGGCTTGCTGTTCCGAAGGGGTTTGGAACGGGCATGCGCAACGGCAGATCCCACGCATGGGAACGTGTACGTGTGCGGCTCCGATTCCAATTCAACGCGGCGCCGAAACACTATAGGTTCACGAGAGTTGCAGAGTACCCGCGGGCAATCGGAAGATGACGCAGTCGACCAGTCCTGACCAAAGCGCCGGTTTCCCGGTGGGTGTCATTCGCCCGGCGGGTCTTGGGCTTTTCGTCCTTCTTCTCATCGCATCTCTGCCCATCTTCTGGATCGGCTTCGTCTCGCTCGCGCAGGCCTGGTCGACGGCGGAATACAGCCACGGTCCATTGATCCCGCTGATCTCGCTCTACCTGTTCCTGCGCGAACAGCGGCGGATGCCTCTTCCCGAAGCCGGGGCACGCTTGCGCTGGCCCGGCCTTCTGGTCATCGCCGGATCCCTTGCGCTTGCCGCCCTCGGCAACCTGATGCGGGTGCCCGACATTGTCACCTACGCGTTCATTCTCTGGGTCTCTGGCGTGGTGCTGACGATCTTCGGCTGGGATCGCGGCCGCCGGCACCAGTTGCCGGTCTTTCACCTGATCTTCATGCTGCCGCTGCCGCAAATGCTTTACTGGAAGCTGACGATCTTCCTGCAGTGGGTGTCCTCGGCGCTCGGCGTCTGGTTCGTCAGCCTCGCCGGTGTGGCTGTCTATCTTGAAGGCAACGTGATCGACCTCGGCATCTACAAGCTTCAGGTGGCCGAGGCCTGTTCGGGCCTGCGCTACCTCTTCCCGATCCTGAGCTTCTCCTACCTCTTCGCGATCCTCTATCGCGGGCCGTTCTGGCACAAGGCCGTGCTTCTCCTCTCGGCGGCACCGCTTACCGTCCTGATGAATTCGGTCCGGATCGGCATCATCGGCATCCTTGTCGACCGCTACGGGATCGAACAGGCGGAGGGCTTCCTGCACTTCTTCGAAGGCTGGGTGATCTTTCTCATCTGCGTCGCGATCCTTTTCGGCATGGCGATGGCGTTGCAACGCCTGACGCCGAAGCCGATGCCGCTGGCCGAGGCGATCGACCTCGATTTCGAGGGTTTCGGCGGTATCCTCGCACGCGTCCTCGCGATCCGCGCGGCGCCCGCACTGGCGGCGGCCGTCATCCTGACCGGCGCCGCCTCGACCGCCTGGCATACGCTGCCGGCACCCGAAGCCGTGGCGCCGGCGCGCGATCCGCTGCTGCTGTTTCCGCGCAATGTCGAGGGTTGGCAGAGCTACACCGTCGATCTGGAACCGGATGTGGAGCGGGTTCTGGCCGCCGACGATTACCTCAATGCCTTCTACCAGAAGCCGGGCGAACGCAGCGTGGTGAGCTTCTTCGTCGCCTGGTATGCCAAGCAGACCGAAGGCCAGGGCATCCACTCGCCCGAAGTTTGCCTGCCGACCGGCGGATGGGAAGTGTTCTCGCTGGAGGAAGTGCCGCTCGACCTCGACGCGGTCGGCTACGGAACCTTCCGCGCGAACCGGGCCGTGATCCAGAAGGGGTTGTCAAAGCAACTCGTCTACTACTGGTTCGAGGGGCGCGGCAAACGCGTGGCCAACGACTTCCGCGCCAAGCTGAGCGTGCTGACCGACAGTCTGACGCTCGGCCGGACTGACGGAGCACTCGTCCGCTACGTCACCCCGATCGAGGCGGACGAGACCGAAGCCGATGCCGAAGCGCGGCTGAAAAGCTTCATGTTGCTGAGCCTCGCCAACCTGTCGCGCTACGTGCCGTTCTGACGGAGATGCGATGCACGTTCTTGCATCCGATCCGTCCCGTCGGGGCACCGAGATGACCTCGCACGATGAACGTTTTGCCGGATCGGGCCGCATTCCGCGCGCCGTCTGGATCGTCGTCTCCCTGTCGGTTCTGCCGGAGCTCATCCTTCAGGGGGCCGATCTCGATCTCTGGGGACGGCCCGGATGGCGGTCGGTCGCCTATGAATATGCCGGGTTCTGGGCGGGGCTATTGGGCGATTGGCGGCCGAACTACACGCTCCAGCCGATCCTGATGTTCGTCACCTACGGGTTCCTGCATGCCGGCATCTGGCACCTCGTGCTGAACATGACGACGCTGCTCGCACTGACCCCGCCCCTGGTCGCGCAGGTCGGAACCGGCCGGTTCCTCGCGCTTTACGGGGTTTCGATCCTCGGCGGCGCGGTGGGATTCGCCGCCCTGACGCGCGCGACCGCCCCCATGGTCGGGGCTTCGGGAGCCCTCTTTGGACTTGTCGGCGCGCTCATGTCGCTCGATTTTCGCCGGCGGATCGACACCGGGCGGCCGGTTGCGCCGCTGGCCGGGACGGCGCTTGCGCTGATCCTTGGCAATGCGCTGGTCTGGTGGGCGACGAACGGGCGGCTCGCCTGGGAAACCCATCTCGGCGGATTTCTGGCCGGCTGGATAGCCGCAATGGCCGTGCCCGACCGCCGCGCGGACCGGGCCTGATCCCATCCGATCCGGGTGGCGCCCGCTCAGCCGCGCCCCATGCTGGCGAAGATCCTGTCATAGGCCGCAAGGAGATGCGGCACCGAATGGGCCCAGCTCAGGCGCTCGGTCACCCGCGCCCGCCCGATCCGGCCCATCTCCAGCCGCCGCTCCGGCGCATCCATCAATTCGGCGATCTTCGCCGCGAAATCCTGCGGGTCGTTCGCGCGGGCGTAAAGCGCGGCATCGCCCGCCGACGCCCGCCCCTCTTTCAGATCGAACTGCACCACCGGTTTTTCCAGCGTCATGTATTCCATGACCTTGTTCATGGTGGAGATGTCGTTCATCGCGTTCTTCGGATCCGGGCTCACCCCGATATCGCAGCTGTTGAGCGCACGCAGCATATCCTCGTCATAAAGGGCACCGGTGAAGGTGAAGTGGTCGCCCAGTCCGCGCCGCGCCACGTCGGCCTCGACGTTCGGCAATTCCGGGCCGAAGCCGACGATGATGAAATGCACATCCGGGCGGCCCGTGTCGCGGATCAGGTGGTCCGCCGCGGCGACGAGAAGGTCCATCCCCTCCTGCTGGCCGATCACCCCGATATAGCCAAGGACGGTCCCCGCCCCCTTCCGCATCGCCGGATCGGCGGGCCGGATCTCGAACTTCTCGATCTTGGGCGCAGACCGCACGACGAACACGTCCTCCGGCGCCATACCGCCGCGCCGGATGGCGATCTCGCGGAAGCTTTCGTTCGTGGCGATGGAGACGGAGGCACAGGCAAAGGTCATGCGCTCCCAGATCAGCATGATCTTGTAGAGCAGGCCCTTCCTGTCGAACTTGGCCTCGAAAAGCTCCGGGCAGACATCGTGGTGGTCGAAGAGGTATCGCACACCCGCAAGCCGATACCGCAGCGCCAGAAGAAAGACGAGGTCGGGCGGGTTGCAGCCGTGGATGACATCGAATCCCCTTTCGCGCCGGACACGGCGGGCGAGCCGGAACCAGTGCCAGAGCGACCAGAGATATTCCTTCGCGTAGGCCACGGCACCGGAATGCGCCTCGTCAGGTTCGGGATACCGGTAGATATGGATCCCGTCGATGACCTCGTAATGCTTGTCCCAGCCGCGCCCCGTCGGGCAGATCACGCTGACGTCGTAGCCCGCCTGGTTCAACGTCGTCGCCTCAAGCCAGACACGCCGGTCAAGCGGCACGGGGAGGTTCTCGACGACGATCAAGACCCGCCGTTTCGCCTTCGCTGTCATCGTCATCTCCTGCCCCGGCCGCGCGGTCCTGCTGATAAAGGTTTCGCGGCCGGTTCGCAAAGCCACGGGCGATCCCTGCCCCCGGTGACAACCGATCTGTGCCCGCTTCTCCTCACTCGACCACCTCGTACTCGGCGAGGATGGTTTTCTGGACGAAAAGGAAATTGTCGTCCGAGATCAGGCTGACGATCAACCGGCCTTCCGGGTCGACCCAAAGGCTCATGCCCTCCATGTTGTCGAGCGTTCCGGCGCGCGTTTCCAACAACGTCTCGGGCGCACCGAAACCGGCGCCGTCATAGGCAAAGCGGCGAATGTGCGTGGCGAAGCCGGTTGCCGCAAGCCGGCGTTCGAGGAGCCAGAGCTTTCCGTCCGGGCCAAAGACCGCATCGGCAGCGTCGAACCCGTCCTCGGCGGGAAGCGGCGGGCCGGGCTGCCAATCGCCCTTGCGGCCGATGTAGGTGCCGAACGTCGCACCGTCGCCGGGCGTTTCAAGAATCGCGATCAAACCGCCATCGGGAAGGATCGCCAGCCCCTCGAACCCGGCATTGCCCCAGAGGTCGCGGAACCGGTCCCATCGGTGAAGCGTCACCGGCATCAAGTCCGGAAGGCTGACCGAGGTGATCCGCGTATAGCTTTCATAGCCGACATAGACCGATCCGTCCGGCCCGACGCTGAGCGCCTCGGCGTCGGCGGTGAAGCCATGAACCGGCTTGCCGGAATTATCGAGGAGCCGCGCCTGCCAGTCGCTTTCGACATTCGTGATCTGGCCCTTGTCATCGCGGCTGACTTTGGCGCGGAACATCTCGCCCTCATCCGTGACCGCGAGGAAAGAGGCACCGTCCCCGGCCATCGCCAGACCGGAAAAGCCGCCAAAGCCCTCATGGTCTTCCTGCCACTCGTAGATCCCGCGCGGGATCAATTCGGTGGCGCCGGCATGTCCGGCCAGAAGGACGGCAAGCAGGCCAAGGCCAGCTGCCGCGTCAACTCCCCGCACGGCCGAACGCGATCCGCCGCGCCTCGGGTGAAAGCCGCTCGCGCACCGATTTCGGCGGGCCGAGCCCCCAGACAGCGCGCAGAAGCGCGCCGGCCTGCGGCAGCGCCCCTCTCAGCACGAGCTGTCCCGCCTTCGCCGTCGCATAGGCCATCGCGACCGGCAGGCCGATCGGGTTGAAGCGGCGCACGAAGAGCATGCGGCTGTGATACTTGAACCAGAAAGAGAACGGTGAGGCGAGGCGTTCGAGCGTTGGTGATCCTATCGCGGTGCCGGCATGGTGGTAGACGACAAGCCCGGGTGCCACGACGAGGGGCATGTCACCGCGCCGGAGCGCCCAGTCGGCCTCTTCGTAATAGAGAAAGTAATCCTCGCGCATCGGACCGACCGCTTCGTAAAAAGAGCGCGAGGCGACCATGCTGGCCCCGGTGATGAAATCGAGATCCGCACCCCTCGGCAGGACCGCCTCGGCCGCGGCCCGACCGAGATTGACGTTGCCCGAGACGCCGGTCCAGAGATTGACGAGTCCGCCGTCGATCTGCACGCGGTGCGGCGGCTCCGCGAAACAGACCCGCCCCCCCATCAAGGCGTAATCCGGCGTCTCCTTCGCGGCGGAAAGGATCGCGCGGCAGGCTCCCTTGTCGGCGAAAGCGTCCGGGTTCAACACCCAGAAATGGTCGATCCCGGACATCGCCGCCGCGACGGCGAGGCCGACATTGACGCCACCGGCGAAGCCCCGGTTGGCCCCGGAATGGACCAGCGTCACTGCCCCCGCCTCGGCGCGCGCCGGTCGTTCCTCGCCCCCGAATTCCCGTAGATCGACACCTTTGGTGGCGGCCCAGCCGCGCAAGGTGGAGACGGTGTCGTCGGTTGACGCGTTATCCACCACGATCACCGCCGGCCGGCCGCCTTCCTGTTCGAGAAGGCTTTCCACACAGCCGAGGATGACGTCGGCGGATTGGAAGGCAACGACGATCACGCCGATCGGAAAGTCAGGTTCGGACATGTCAACTCACTCAGAACAGGGATGGCGGCGGGGTACCCCCGGAAAGTGGTAGCAATTTGGCGGGGATCGGGCCAGTCCCGAAAGACCGGCGGAATTGCGCCCAAGGCTTCGGGATGCTTAATGTCGGATCAACCGCAGAAGGAGACCGGGATGGCCGTTGCCAGAAGATCGCTGCTTTCGCGCCTCACCCGGGCGGTCCGGTCGTTCCTCGACCCTGCCGTGCTCGTTCACCCGTTCCGGATCCTGCACTATTACGGCTACACCCATGTCAAGCAGCGCCGGCTCCTGACACTCGGCCGGGACGTGCGTCTCGCGCCCAATGTCTCCTTCGCGAACGGCGAGCGGATCGCGCTTGGCGATCAGGTCCAGGTCGGTGCGCGGTGTTCTCTCTGGGCGGGCAAGACGACGAGCTGGATCCGGGTCGGCGCGCGCACCACGTTCGGGCCGGAATGCTTCGTCACGGCGGCCGACTATGGCCTCGCCGCCGGCACCCGCATCACCGACCAGGAGATGGTGGAGCGCGACATCATCATCGGCGAGGATTGCTGGATCGGCACGCGGGCGATCCTGACCGCGGGCGTTACGATCGGCGACGGCGCGGTGATCGGGGCGGGATCCGTCGTCACCCGCGATGTGCCCGCCGGCGCGATCGCCGTCGGCGTTCCGGCGAAGGTCGTGAAGATGCGGCAGTGACCTAACGGACCACCCGCCGCCAGAGATAGCCCCGAAGCGCCGACATCGAGGCCAGCGCGGCAAGGCAAACGGCCACCACGGCCCAGCGCGACCAGTCGAGATGGGCGATCAACCCGGTCTGTGGCGGATAATACCGCGCGTCGATCAGGGCGGCGACACAGGCCATCGCCGTCAGGGCGGAGGGCAGCACCAGCGGCTTGAGCGGGAGTCCGGTCCGCCGGGCCGCGAGGTTCAGCGAAACCAGGTATCCCAGAAGCTCCGCCACCATCGCGATGTAGATCACGGTCATCACCGTGCCGGTATGGGTCACGGCATACCATGAGACCGGCAGGGACAAGACCCGGAACAGGTTCGCCACCGCCGCATTGCCCGACCGTTCTTTCGACAAAGCGACCGTCGATCCGCCGGTTTTCGCGACGCGCAGGGCCTGCACCACAGTCATAGGCACCAGAATCTCGAGAATTGCCGCGTATTTCGGTCCGAGCAGAAGATGGATCACCGGCCCGCCCAGAAGCACCACGCCGATAAGCAGGACGATGCCGATCGCAAGGCCCGCCTCGGTCGCCGCGACTCCGAGCCAGCGAAACGACTCGTCGCGGTCCCGCGCCGCGCCGAGCTGCGGCAGGAAGAGCGACTGGACGGCCCCCGCGAGGACCAGCGTCGGGGTCAGCGTCAGGGTGATCGACATGGAAAAGATGGCAAGCTGGCTCATCCCCAATTCGCGCCCGACGATCAGCCTTTCGCCGTTGAAGACGCCGAAAAGCAGGATGCCGTTCAGGAGAAGCGGCCAGCCGAACACCGTTGCGCGCCGGATCAACCCGAAATCGAAGGTCACGCCATACCGCCGCTCGGCCATCAGATGCGACAGGATCACCATCGCGCCCGCCTGCACGAAAAGGGCGATCAGCATGATCCGGTAGTCGCCGAAATAAAGCGCCAGCGGCCAGACGGACAGGACGGAGATCAGCGGCGGAACCGCCTGTGTCACGATCCAGGGGGTGAAATTCAGATGCCGCTTGAGCCGATGCATGTCGAAATGCTGCAACCCGTTCACGAGGGGGATGAAGGCGATAGCCTGATATGCCCAGGCGATCTCCTCGATGCCGAGAAAGCGCGCGTAAGGATAGGCGATGGCGAAGAGCAGGATACTCGACGTTACGCCGCGGATCAGTTGAAAGCCCTGTAGCGCCTTCTGGACGCCGGGATCGTCGCCATCCTTATCGACGACGATCATCTGGTTCAGACCGAAATAGGAGAACATCTCCACGATCGACATCGCGATCGCGAAGGTGGAGGCGATGCCGTAATCCTCTGGGCTGATCAGACGCGCAATGATCAGATTGCGCAGCAGCAGCAGCGCCGAGCCAAAGGCGTTGCCCGACACGAGCATGAAGGCTTTCCTCAGCATGATGCGCTTGTCTCGACCCCTTCTGCCGGCGCGTGCAGTTTTCGGCCCGAATGCCCCGAACCGCAAGGCTTGACTTGGCGAAAGGGGGAGGTTGCAGGCGGATGAGAGGGAAATTGGCCACGGATCATCCGACCGTCTCAAATCCAGTCAGAACGTTACAGAAGCCGGGTTCCGGAGCCGCAACAAATCGCCCTCTGCGGCCGCATGGTCGCCGTTGCGGAAACTGCGCGCCGACGGATCTTCCCTGCAATCGGCCAAAGCCGCCGCGAGATCAGTCCTCGTCCTCGACCTTGCCGCGCAGGCTCTTGACCGCGCCGCGCGCCGTCTTGGCCTTCAGCCGGCGTTTCTGGCTGCCGAGCGTCGGGCGCGTGGCGATCCGCCGCTTCGGTGCGACGAGGGCGGCGCGGATCAGGTCGGCCAGACGCTCGCGTGCGAGTTCGCGGTTGCGGGCCTGGCTCCGGGTTTCCTCCGCCCGGATCACGATGGCACCGTCCAGGGTCCAGCGCCGCCCGGCCAGCCGCTTCAACCGCCTCTTGACCGGATCGGGCAGGTTCGGGCTCCGCTCCGCCTCGAACCGCAATTCGACGGCGGTCGAGACCTTGTTGACGTTTTGCCCCCCCGGACCGGAGGAGCGGATGAAGCTTTCGGTCATCTCCCAGTCGGCGATGGTGAGTTCGTCGGTGATATGCAGCATCGGGCCAGCTTTCGGATGGGCAGGCGGGGAGGATAACGCAATCTTCGGGCGATTTCCGGAACAGAAAGGGCCGCTCCGATTTGGAGCGGCCCTCCGAGATCTACGGAGATGGGCCAGTTAGGGTGTCGAAGATCGACTAGGCCCAGTCAGGGTTTGAAACCCTTGGGTTTGCCCTCAGGCCACGGCCCCCCTGACTGTCCCGACACCTCTCTCCAATATCACTCTAGACACTGGATCACCTCCTTTCTCTGCGTTGCCGTTATCCACAGGCTGCCACAGATTTTGTGTTTGTCAAAAGTTTTTACGCAACTTTTGCTGTCAACCTTGTAACAATTACGCGGAAGGGTATGAGTGCCACAATTGCGAGCGAAAGTTTGACGAGCCAGTCCGCGCTGGCAAGCGACACCCAGAGCGGTACTTCGGGGCCGGTTCCGAGAAGCGGCAGCACTTCGCCGGCCCAGCTCACGTCATTGGCCGGTTCAAGGAAGACCAGCGCGGCGGAAAAGGCCACGGAGAAGAAGATCGCGGTGTCGAGCGAGGCCCCGATCAGCGTCGAGACGAGCGGCGCCCGCCACCAGCCCCGGCCGCGCAGCCGGTTGAAGACGTGAACGTCCATGAGCTGGGCGACGAGGAACGCAAGGCCGGAGCCGAGCGCGATCCTGAGCGTCACGAGCGGGCCGAACTCGCCCATGATCTGGGTGCCGATCAGCGAGCAGAACACGCCCACGACAAAGCCGGCGACGACGACCTTGCGGGCGGCAGCCGGGCCCTGGATGCGGTTCGTCAGGTCGGTGACGAGGAAGGCGAAAGGATAGGTGAAGGCGCCCCAGGTCAGCCACTGACCGAAGAGGAACTGCACGAGGATGTTGGAAGCCACCACGATGGCGGCCATGGCGAGAATGCCAGGGATCAGGTTGCGGGTCATGTCATATCCGTTTTTTACAAGGTCGCGGCGACTTGGTCCGCCGTTCCTGCGGCGAACGGGCGGCCCTTACGCCCTCGGCGCGGCCCGGTCAAGTCACTCGGTCACGCGGTAATCGACGATTTCGGTGCGCTGGGTCGGCAGGAAATTGTCGTCCGAGATCATCGTCAGCCGGATCGCGCCTTCGGAATCCTGCCACACCGCGAGGCCTTCGAGGTTGTCATGCGTGCCGGCATGGGTCTGCAACAGAACCTCGTCGCCCGCGACCCGATCACCATCGAGCGTGATCCGGCGCACCCTGCTCATGAACCCGACAAGGCCCCAATAATCCCGCTCCAGCAGATAGAGCCGCCCGTCGGGGCCGAAATCCGCGCCGACCGGCCGCCAGCTACCGTCACGGCGGAGCGTGAAGGGCCGATCCCAGACGCCGTTCCGGCCACGAAAGACCGGGATCGTGTCGCGACCCGAGAGTTCGGGCATCGCGTAAAGCGCGCCTGAGGTGTCGATCGCCAAGGCCTCGATGCCCGCGTTCACTTCGAAGTTCCTGAAGGCCTCCGGCCAGTCCTCGGACAGCCATTTGCGCCCTTCGGGTCCGTAGCGGACGACCCGGTCCTCGGTCTCGTAGGAGACGTAGAGCCCGCCGTCGGGGGCGAAGGCGACGCCTTCGGCGTCGTCCATCGGATCCTGCACCGGGGTTCCGTGATGCGAGAGCGGGATCACAGGCGCCCCGACCTCCACCGCGACGACCGCGCCGTCGGCACCGCGCGTGAAACGGCCAGTGAAGATAGCGGCGCTGTCGGAAACGGCAACGAAGCCGAGACCGTCCGGACGCAGGTCCAGCGCGGAAAAGCCGCCGAATTTCGGCGACGGGTCGGTCCAGACGAAGGTTCCGACATATTCCGCATGCGGGGTGGCTGAAACCGCCCCGGTCACGGCGACAACCGCCGCGAGGATCAGTCCGAGACGAGAACGGCGGAACATTGTCTGGGCAGGTCGGCCATCGTGTATTCGCGCGGACCCCGCTTTCGCGGCCCTTTAGGTTTGGTCTGTTTCGGCGGGTTCTTCAACTCGTCGAGATAGGTCGTGACCCACCAGGTCAGAGTCTCGTCACAACCGTCCCCGCCTTTCGACAGATCGGCGACGGTCGGGGTCTGGGTCTGGCAGTCCCGCGACCCGGCGGGGCATTTCAGGCGGACATGGAAATGCGTGTTGTGGCCGTAAAGCGGGCGGATCTTCTGTAGCCACGCCTTGTCTGAGGCCCGCGCGGTCTTGCACATCTCGACCTTGACGGCGGCGGCCACGAAGATCCGGTCCACCCTCGGGTCCGATGCGGCGGCCCGCATCAATTGGTAATGCGTCGCGGTCCAGTTGCCATTCACCCGCTTCTGATCATTGGTGCGGACCGAGATGGAGCTGATCTTCTCGCGCTCGCCCCGGCTGAGGTCGAGGCGCCGCGGCGGCAGCATCCATATGTCGGCGTCGAGGCCGATCTGGTGGCTGGCATGGCCGGAGGTCATCGGCCCGCCGCGCGGCTGGCTCATGTCGCCGATGTAGAGACCGGCCCAGCCAAGCTGGCGCGCGGTCGCGGACAGGTCGGCCACGAACTGCACGAGTGCCGGATGACCCCAGTTGCGGTTGCGGCTGAGCCGCATCGCCTGCCAGGTCGGCCCGCTTTCGGGCAGTTCGACAAAACCGGCGCCACATCCCTTGGCGTAGGTGCCGATCGACGCCGGCGCCTGCCGCGACGCAGCTTTGGTCGCACCGAAAAGCTGGTTCGCGAGCGGCTCAGCGCCGGCAATGCCGCCGAACGAGATCGCCGCCAGAATGGCAAGGAGCAGTCCTGTGCGTCTCACATCCGCTCTCCGTAAGGCTTGACCCATCTGAGGATGATCATGCCGATCAGGAAGAGTGCGATCAACGGGATCGAGATGCCGATCCGCTGCGATCCGCTGATCGTTGTGAAAACGGCGATGGAAAAGGGCGCGATGAAGGCCGTTGCCTTCCCTGAAAGCGCGTAGAGGCCAAAGGCCTCCGTCGCGCGCGCCTGCGTCGTGTGGAAGACCATCATCGTGCGGCTCGCCGCCTGGATGGACCCGCCGGCGGCGCCGATCAGGATGCCGCAGGCGTAGAAGATGTAGTCGGGCATCGAAGATCCGGCCGCGAAGGGCATGCCGTAGAACGCATCCCGAGACATGCCGGCGATGACGAGGCAGACCGCGATCAGCACGTACATCGCGAGGTTGATGACCGGCTTCGGACCGCGCGCACTATCCATCTTGCCACCGAGCCAGGCGAAGAGCGCGCCGGAAATCGCGCCGACAATGCCGAAGACCCCGATCTTCGTCACCGACCACCCCAGGACGCCGGACGCATAGACGCCGCCGAACCCGTAAAGCGCGTTCAGCGCGTCGCGGTAGAACATCGAACTGAGGAGATGGGCGGCCAGACTCTGCCGGCCCTTCAGCGACTTCAGAAGCCGCCAGAGATCGGCCATCGCGGTGCCGAAGCTGAACCCGCGCACCGGAGCTTTCGGTTCGCGCACCCAGGCGAAGAACGGGATCATGAAGACGGCATACCAGACCGCCGTCAGCGGCCCGACGGCCCGCGTCCCTTCGCGCGTGGCAGCGTCGAGACCGAAGAGTGGGTCGAGCCCGATCAGGGTTTTCCCGGTCGCGGCGCTTTCGTTGAAGAAAAGAAGCATGATGATCAGTGCCACGATCCCGCCGACATAGCCGAAGGCGAAGCCGGAGCCGGACACCTTGCCCATATCGGCGTCGCCGGTCAGGTCCGGCATCAGCGAATTGGTGAAAATCGTCGCGAATTCCATGCCGATCAGGCCGATCCCGAACCAGATCATCGCGCGGAGAAGATCCGGCTCGCCCGGCACCAGCGTCCAGAGCATCCAGGACCCGACGACATAGAAGGCCGAGAACAGCCAGATCCACACCATGCGCTTTCCCGATCCGTCGGCGATGGCGCCGAGGATCGGCGCGAGGACGGCGATGACGATGCCGGAGGCCGTCTGCCCCCAGCCCCAATAGGCCTGCGCCGCCGCTCCCGCCGCCTCGGCGTCGAGCCCCTGTCCGGTGAAATGCGCGCGCGCCACTTCGGCGAAATAGGGGCCGAAGACGAAGGTCAGGCAGAGCGTGTTGTAGGGCTGGCTCGCCCAGTCGAAGAACCACCAGCCCCAGATGCGCTTCTTCGCCGATACGGTCATTTACCTGCCCTCGCCTGTTGCCGGGATGAAGCCCGAAAACCCATGCGGGCGCAAGCGCCGGTTGATTGCCGGCCGACTTGAGCGGCGCGGGGTTCAGCGACGGGGCGGCCAGAGCCGTTCGGCATCGGCCGCGATCCAGGCCTTGACCCAGTCTGGCAGTTCCGGGCTTGCCTCAGCCCGTCCGAGCGCGGCCAGAACCTCTGGCGGCGCCACGATCCCGGATTTGGAGGTGACGGCAGAGCGCAGGAGCATGTGGCTGGTGCATTCGCCCGCCCGCCACATGCTCTGCTCCATGTAGATGAAGCGGTGATCCCAGCCAATGCAGCGGCTAACGATCTCTACCCGGTCGAACATCCGAACCCGGCGGCGGTATCGCAGCGTGTTGCCCGCGACCGTAATCCCCCAGCGGTGCTTGCGGATGACATCGCCGAGGCCGGTCCGCATGGCCAGCGGAATGCGCCCAAGATCGAAAAGGGTCAGCGTCCGGCCATTGTTGAGTTCCGCCCAAAAATCGAGGTCCCAGGGCCAGCAGATGTGATGTGACACATGCGCATCGGTGATCCCTAGGGGCGCCGCGCGGCGGTTCTTCCAGATCTCTTTCGCCATGCGGACAAAGGGATACATCGGCGCTCCTTTCGCGTGATTGTGTGAGCCGTGTATCAGGGTGACGCTCGCGTCAACCGGCGACGTTGCGTTAGACGGTTGCGGAAGCGGGGCGCGGGACTTACCTGTGGTCCGACTTTTTTGGCCGGAGAATTCCATGGTTTCGCTCTTTCAGGCGCTGATGCTGATCCTCAACGTGGTCTGGTTCATCATGATCACGCATATCATCATGTCCTGGCTCCTGAACTTTCAGGTCCTGAACATCCGCCAGCCGATGGTCAGCCAGATCTGGTATGGCCTGAACCGGCTGCTGGAGCCGATCTACGCGCCGATCCGCCGCATCCTGCCAAATACGCCGGGGCTCGACCTTGCGCCGCTGGTCGCATTCATCGTTCTGATCATCGTCCAGAGAGTGCTGATCAACAACGCGGGCTTCTTCTACGGCTACTGAGCCTTGCCCGCGGCGGGCGGCTGTGACAGGGTCGCCGGCAATCGAGCAACAAGAACCCGCGAGCCATGACCCGCGCAGAGGATCTCCTCTCCTCCGTCTTCGGATTCTCCGCCTTTCGGCCCGGACAGGCCGAGATCGTGTCGGCCGTGGCCGAGGGACGGAACGCGCTCGCAATCATGCCGACGGGCGGAGGCAAGTCGCTCTGCTTCCAGCTTCCGGCGCTGATGCGCGAGGGTGTGACCGTGGTCATCTCGCCCCTCATCGCGCTGATGCGCGATCAGGTCCGGGCCCTGCGGGAAGCCGGGGTTGAGGCCGGCGCGCTGACGTCCGGAAATACCGAGGAAGAGACCGAAGGCGTCTTCGCCGCGCTCGACGAAGGCCGGCTGAAACTTCTCTACATGGCACCCGAGCGGCTGGCGTCCGGCGGCACGCTCACGCTCCTCCGCCGCATCGGCACCAGCCTGATCGCAGTCGACGAAGCCCATTGCGTCAGCCAGTGGGGCCACGATTTCCGCCCCGATTACCTGCGCATCGGAGAGTTGCGCCGCGCCCTCAACGTGCCTCTTGCCGCCTTCACCGCCACGGCGGACGAGGAGACGCGGGCCGAGATCGTCACACGGCTCTTTGGCGGGGCCGAACCCCAGACCTTCCTGCGCGGCTTCGACCGGCCGAACATCCACCTTGCCTTCGAGGTGAAGGACCAGCCGCGCCGGCAGATCCTGGGCTTCGCCGCCGCCCGCAAGGGCCAGTCGGGCATCGTCTATGCCGGAACCCGCGCCAAGACCGAAACGCTCGCCGCCGCCCTGCGCGAGGCCGGTCATTCTGCCTGCCACTATCACGGCGGCATGGACCCGGACGACCGGCGCGAGGTCGAGGCGCGGTTCCAGCGCGAGGACGGATTGATCGTCGTCGCCACGGTCGCCTTCGGGATGGGGATCGACAAACCCGACATCCGCTGGGTCGCCCATGCCGACCTGCCGAAGTCGATCGAAGCCTATTACCAGGAGATCGGCCGCGCCGGTCGCGACGGCGCACCGGCCGAGACGCTGACGCTTTACGGCCCCGACGACATCCGCTTCCGCCGCACGCAGATCGACGAGGGGTTGGCCCCCGCCGACCGCAAGGCCGCCGATCACGCCCGGCTGAATGCGCTTCTCGGTCTCGCCGAGGCGACGGAATGCCGGCGCCAGCGCTTGCTGGCCTATTTCGGCGAGGCGGCGGAACCTTGCGGCAACTGCGACCTCTGCGGCACGCCGCCCGAGATTTTCGACGGGACGGAGGCAGTCAGGAAAGCGCTGTCGGCGATCCTGCGGACCGGCGAGAGCTTCGGAGCCGGCCATCTCATCGACATCCTCACGGGAGCCGAGACCGAGAAGGTCCGCGAACGCCGGCATGACGAATTGCCGACCTACGGAGTGGGGCGCGATCTGCCGAAGCCCCAGTGGCAGGCGGTGTTCCGTCAGATGATGGGGCACGACCTGATCCGGCCCGACCCCGAGCGGCATGGCGCCTTCCGGATGACAGAGGCAGCTCGGCCGATCCTGCGGGGGGAAGCCTCGATCACGCTTCGCCGCGACACGATCCGCAAGGCCGCGGGGAAGCCCGCGCTGAAGATGCTCGTGTCGGACGAGGACGCGCCGCTTCTCTCTGCGCTGAAAGCCAAGCGGCGGGCTTTGGCGGAGGCGGCGCGGGTGCCGGCTTATGTGATCTTCCCCGACCGCACCCTGATCGAGATGGCAGAGACGCGGCCGGCGACGCTTGACCAGATGGCACGGGTCAGCGGGGTCGGCGCGAAGAAGCTCGAAAGCTACGGCGCGGCCTTTCTGGAAGTCATCACCGGTGCAGCGGAGGCACTCCATCCGGCGCGGATGAAGCTGGCCGGACGGGCAGAGGGGGCGCTCTTCGACCGACTGCTGGCGGCACAGACCGACCTTTCCCGGGGCGAGGACGGCACCGGGAAATACCTTTCCTGCACCCCTGCGACGCTCAGGAAGATCGCCGAGTCGCGGCCAGGATCGCTGGCCGAGCTAGAGCGGATCGGTGGCATGGGCGACCA
Source organism: Defluviimonas sp. SAOS-178_SWC (assembly GCF_039830135.1). NCBI lineage: Bacteria > Pseudomonadati > Pseudomonadota > Alphaproteobacteria > Rhodobacterales > Paracoccaceae > Albidovulum > Defluviimonas sp. SAOS-178_SWC. Next base: position 4,145,665 of record NZ_CP156081.1, read on the forward strand.
GAAGGCGGAACGATTCGGATCGGCCTTCCTTGCGATCCTCGAAGAGGGGTGAGTCAACGCATCCGGTCTGGCAGGAACCGGGCATTCGGGGTCCGCAGATGGGAAGTCTACCGCCACGCCCCCAACGCCTTGCGCCCCCAGAAAGACCAATCCTGGCGGTGAATTCCATTAAAGTTCGATGGGCGAACAGCGCTTCGTTCAATGCCCCTGCCGTCCGGAAGTCTGCTACCATCCCATGATCGCAACTCACACGGGGGAAGAGCGATGAGTTACACACGTCAACTGATCTCCAACGGGAACCCGATGGAGGAAATCGTCGGGTTCAGCCGCGCCGTTCGGGTTGGCCCCTATATCTCGGTCGGGGGAACGGCGCCCGTCGATGCCGCGGGCAAGACCGTCGGCCCCGGCGACGTCTTCGCACAAACGACGCGATGCTTCGAAATCATACGGTCGGCTTTGGAACAGGCCGGTTCCGGCCTGCATGACATCGTGCGGACCAGGGTGATCCTGACCGATATCGACAACTGGAAACAAGCGATCGAGGCGCGGAAAGGGTTCTGTCGTGACGTGCGTCCCGTCGACACCATCATGGCCATAAACCGCTTCGTGAACCCGGAATGGCTTGTCGAGATTGAAGTCGACGCGGTCGTCGCCGATCATGTTTGACGCCTGCCGGCGGGTTTCGTGAGCTGGCACCGGATTGCGCGTCTGATCGCGTCGACCCGCGATCAACCCGGCCGTCCTGACGGAATCGGGACCGCCGGGCGCGCAGTTGCGGGGCAATGCTCGGCAATTTTGGCGGCGATGACCGCCTTCTTCAGCGGTTTGGTCAGACAGTGGTCGATCCCGGAGTCGAGAATCGACACCCGATCCCCGTCCATGGCATGCGCGGTCAAGGCAACGATGGGCACCGCAGGAAGACCGCGTTCCGTCTCGATCGCACGGATCGCCCGGGCGGCCTCGCGGCCGTCCATTTCAGGCATGGAAATGTCCATGAAGATCATGTCGGGCCGGAAGCTTCGCCACAATTCGACCGTTTCGCGGCCATTTCCGGCGAACCGAAGCTCGATATCGAAACCGGCGACCATCTTCCGGAACACAAGCCGATTGGTGCGGTTGTCCTCGGCGGCGAGCACCCGCATCGTCCGCCCGTCGCCGCCGAGCGGCTCGGCCGCCGCGACGGGTACGATCTCGGCCGCTTTGGCGGGGTAAGAGAGTTCCAGCAAGACCTTTAGCAACTGGCTCCGCAAGATCGGTTTTTGCATCACCGCGGTCATGTCGGCCGTCCGGTCGGCCGCCGCGTCGGGCCGGGACGACAAGAGCAGAATCGGCACCGTCACGCCCGCCGCACGGATTCGCGCGGCAAGGTCCGGCCCGTCGATCTCGGGCATGTCGTGATCGGTCAGGATCACCTCAAAGGCGGGGCCGGCAGCGAGCGCCTCCAGGGCTTCGGCGGGTGTTCGGCAATTCGTCACCTCCAGCCCGTAGGTCTCGAGCTGCCGCTCAAGGATCACCCGGTTGATCTGCACATCGTCGACAATCAGCGCCCGTTTCAGAAGCACCGGACGGTCGGGATGCATTGCCGCGCCCGTCGGTTCGGCCGGGGCGAAGTTCACCTTGAAACCGAAGCACGATCCCTGGCCCGGTTCACTGTCGACCCAGATCGTTCCGCCCATCAGCCGCACCAATTGCCGGGTAATCGGAAGGCCGAGGCCCGTCCCCTCGAACTTGCGGGTCGACTGATCCTCGACCTGGTTGAACTCTCCGAAAATAAGGTCGACGTGATCGGGCGCGATGCCGATGCCGGTATCCTCGATCGAGACATGAAGATCGTAGCTGTGATCGGTCCGCTCGATCCCGACGACACGCGCCAAGACGTGCCCATCGGCGGTGAATTTCACCGCATTTCCAATCAGATTGGTCAGTATCTGCCGCACCCGGCCCGGATCGGCGATGTAGCGCGTGGGCAGGAACAGGTCGAAATCGACGAGGAGTTTCAGCCCCTTCTCGCGCGCCTTGGGTTGCAGGAGCAGCATCACCTCATGGAGGCAGCGTTCCAGATCGAAGGGCTCGGGGTAGAGCCGCATCTTCTCCGCCTCGATCTTGGAGTAATCGAGCACGTCGTTGATGATCACCAGAAGCGCCTCGCCCGACGACTTGATCGTCTCGGCGAAGAGCTTCTGTTCCTCGGTCAGCGCGGTCTCGCACAGGAGTTCGGCCATGCCCACGACACCGTTCATCGGAGTCCTGATCTCGTGGCTCATATTGGCGAGAAAGGCCGACTTGGCGCGGTTCGCCGCCTCGGCCCTTTCGCGCGCCTCCTCCAGTTCGGCCTCGCGCTGCATCGCCTCGGTGATGTCGAGCGCCATCGAGACGAGATCGCCGGCTTCGCCCCGGCGGTCGAGAAAGCGGATATGGCGCCCGTCGCGAAGCAGGACCACCGTCGGCTCGATGACGTCGCGCCCCAGCCGTTCGATCATCTCGTGACACCAGTCCTGCACGTCCTCGCCCTCAAGGTCCGCCACACCTTCGGCAAGCACCGCCAGCACCTTGAGATAGGGATCGCCGAGCGCGACGCCGCCTGCCCCGAAGAGATCGAGATAGGCCCGGTTCGCGGTGACGAGCCGTGCCGCGGCATCGAACACAGCAAAACCATCCTCGATGGTCTCGATCGCCTCCCAGAGCTGGCGTTGGGCAACCTCGGCTTCGCAGTTGGCGCGTTCGAGATCATGCAGGACCTGACTGTTCTGATCTTTCAGCGATTCGGCTTCGCACCGGGCAAGTTCGAGACCTTGGCGTTGTTCGACGATCTGGTCGGAGAGGCTGCGCGCGTGGCGGGAAAGCTGCGAGTTCGCGGCGAAGAGTTCGCGTTTCTTCTGCTCCAGAAGCCGCTCGGCAGCGAGTCTTGACCGCCGTTCCCGCGCCAGTTTCTCGACAATGCTCACGCTTTCCTTCCTTTCGTCGGCCCGCAGCGTTCGTGCGCGCGACCCACCATCGCGACACGATGTGAACGAAGGCTTAAATCGAACCGCCCCCGGCGCTGCGCTTGCAAATGCGGCGATGGGCGTGTCAGCATCCCCGCATTGACCGAGACTGGAGATTTCAATGCGCAGGTTTCAGATCGCAGCCCTAATCGCGGGACTTCTGCTTCCCCTTGGCGCCCAGGCGCAGGACCGGACCTACATCCCCGAGCGCCGCGCGATTCTGGTCGAGGATCTCGATTTTTACGGCTCCGATCTCCGGGCAATCTTCGATGTCGGCTTCGACTCCTGCGAGGCCGCTTGCCTGGCGGATTTGGCCTGCAAGGCCTTTACCTACAACCGCCGGGCCGGGTCCTGCTTCCCCAAATCCGACGTCACCGACCAGAAGCCCTATCAGGGCGCGCTGTCGGGATGGGTGCGTGGGGCCGATCCGCAGGCGCTTGCCGGTGCGGCGGCGCGCGCTGCTGAACTGTCCTTCCTCAGAGACGAGGATTTCGATGCCGCTCTGGCGCAGGCGCGCGGATTGGGGGCCGAGCATGTGACCGGAACCGCGACAGAGGACGAGCTTCTCGCCGCCGCCAACGCAGCGCGGGCGGCGGGCGACGCGGCGGGGACGTTGCGCTACCTCGGCGCGGCGCTCAGCCTCTCGGATGCGGCCGACCGCTGGTCGGACTATGCGGACGCGCTTCTGGCGCTTCCGACCAATGACCGAAACGTCCGACGCGGCTATGCCGAACGTGCGGCGGCGGCGGCGGTAAACGCCTATCTGCGCGGCCAGAATGCCGGGCTGAGGGCGACCGCGCTTGCCACGCTTGCGCGCGGGTTCGAGGTGGCCGGGCGCGGCCGCGACATGATCCCGGCTTTGCGGCTGGCGCAGTCGCTGCAACCGCGCGACGACACGGCCGCGGCTCTGGAGGATGCCATCGGCAAGTACGGCTTCCGTATCGCCGAGACGCAGGTCGAGAGCGACAGCGCCTCCCCGCGGATCTGCGCGGTCTTCACCGAGGATCTCGTGCGGGCGGGCACCGACTACGCCACCTTCGTCAGGCTGCCTGCGCCGGGCCTGGCCGTGGACGCATCAGGCCGGCAGATCTGCGTCACCGGCGTTAACCACGGCAACCGCTATGCGCTGACCTTCCGCGAAGGCCTGCCCTCGGCCACGGGGGAGACTTTGGCGAAAGACGTGACCGTTACCCAGTATGTCCGCGACCGCAGCGCCGCGGTGCGGTTCCCCGGCCGCGCCTATGTTCTGCCGAAGGTTGGGCAAAAGGGCATTCCGGTGGAGACGGTCAACACCGACACCCTCGACCTGACGCTCCTGCGCATCTCGGACCGCAACCTGATCCGGGCGATCCAGAGCGACTATTTCGGCCGGCCGCTGAATTACTGGTCGTCCGAACAGCTGAAGAACGAGGTGACGGAAGAGGTCTGGAACGGCACGGGCGCAGTCGCGAAGGATCTGAACCGCGATGTGACGACACTTTTGCCCCTCGACGGGGTGCTGGCCGATCTAGGACCCGGGATCTATGCGTTGCAGGCGGCGGTTCCGGGGCTCGACCCCTACGACCATCCCGCCGCTACGCAGTGGTTCGTGATCTCCGACCTCGGGATGACCGCGATGGAGGGGGTGGACGGGCTCCATGTCTTTGTCCGCGCGCTGTCGGACGCGGCGGCCAGCGAAGGGGCGACCGCGACGCTTCTCTCACGGGCCAATGCGGTGATCGGAACGGCGACGACCGATGCGGCGGGCTACGCGCATTTCGCCCCCGGGCTGACGGCCGGGACGGGGGGCGCGGCGCCGGCGCTGGTGACGGTGGAAAAGGGCGACGACTTCGCCTTCCTGTCGCTGACCGAGCCGGAATTCGATCTTTCCGATCGGGGCGTCGCGGGGCGCGAGGCCGCGCCTCCGATTGACGTCTTCCTTTCGACCGACCGGGGCGCCTATCGCGCCGGTGAGACGGTGAACGCGACGTTGCTGGCGCGCGATGCGACGATGGACGCGCTCGACGGGCTGCCGATCTCGGCGCGGCTGATGCGGCCGGACGGCGTCGAATATTCGCGCGCCCTTCTCGCGGGGGCCGGCGCGGGCGGGTTCGTCGCCACCATGCCGCTCGCCGGGAATGCGCCGCGCGGGACCTGGCGGATCGAGGGTTTCGTCGAAGAGGGCAAGGTGCTGGCAAGCCAGAGCTTCCTCGTCGAGGATTTCCTGCCCGAACGCATCGACTTCGAGCTTGCCCTGCCCGAGGGCGCGATCCGGCTCTCGGACACACCGCCCCTCTCCATCGAAGCGCGCTACCTGTTCGGCGCGTCCGGCGCCGGGCTCGACATCGAGGGCGACATTCGCATCTCGGCGCTGACCGCGCTCGATGCCTACCCGGGCTATGTCTTCAGCCGTTATGATGAGCCCTTCTCACCTTACCGCGATGCCCTCTACGATACGCAGCCGACCGACGCAGACGGCAAGGCCACGGTTCCGGTCGCCTTCCCCGATCTCGACGAGGCGGCGAACCGGCCGCTGGAGGCGCGGATCTCGGTGCGTTTGAAGGAAGGATCGGGCCGGCCGGTGGAGCGGGAGATCACGCGGCGCATCCTGCCCGACGCGCCGGTGATCGGGATCAAACCGCTCTTTGAAGGTGGCACGGTGCCCGAAGGGGCGGAAGCGCGGTTCGACCTGATCGCGGTGGGAGCGGACGAGGCCCCGGCGGCCCGGCAGGTCCACTGGACGCTGAACCGGATCGAGACGAACTACCAATGGTATTCGCTCTACGGTGACTGGAACTGGGAGGTCACGACGACCCGGTCGCGCGTCGCCGAGGGCGATGCGAGCCTGACCGCCACCGGAGCCACGGGGATTTCCGCCGCCGTCGGCTGGGGCAATTACGAACTGGTGGTGGAGGCCACGGACGGCGCCTATTCCGCCGCCTCGATGGAATTCTACGCCGGCTGGTACGCGCCCGCCGACGCGGCGGAAACGCCGGACACACTGACCGTCGCGCTCGACAGGGAGGCCTATCGGCCAGGCGACACCGCGCGGTTGAAGATCGAGCCGAGGGCGGCGGGCGTGGCGCTGGTCACCGTGCTGTCGAACCGGCTCATCGACATGAAGGCGGTCGAGGTCACGGCGGGCGAAAACGTGATCGAGCTGCCGGTGACGGATGACTGGGGCGCGGGGGCCTATGTCACCGCCTCGGTCGTGAGGCCGCTTGCCGAGGAAGCGGGCCGGGTTCCGGCACGGGCGCTCGGCCTCTCCTACGCGCCGGTCGATCCCGGCGCGCGGAAACTTGCGGCATCGTTCGCGGTCGCGGCGGAGGCCGACCCGCGCGCGCCGTTGCCGGTGGCGCTGAAGGTCGATGGCGCGGAAGGCGCAGAGGTCTACGCCACCATCGCCGCCGTTGATGTGGGTATTCTCAACCTCACCGGCTTCACCTCCCCCGACCCCGAGGCGCACTATTTCGGACAACGAAAACTCGGCATCGGCATCCGTGACCTCTACGGGCGGTTGATCGACGGGCGGACCGGCGTCATGGGCGCCGTTCGGTCGGGCGGCGATGCGGCGACCGGCCTCAGGATGCAGGCGCCGCCGCCGACAGAGGAACTGGTCGCCTATTTCTCCGGCCCGCTCATGGTCGGCGCGGACGGCTATGCGCGGACCGAGTTCCAGCTTCCGAGCTTCAACGGAACGGTGCGGCTGATGGCCGTTGTCTGGTCCGGCAAGGCCGTCGGACAAGCCGAGGCAGAGGTGCTGGTGCGCGATCCGGTCGTCGTGACGGCCTCCGTGCCGCGCTTCCTCGCCCCCGGCGACGAGGCGCGGCTGCTCCTCGAGATCGTCCATGCGACGGGACCGGCGGGGCGGATGGGATTGGACGTGACGGCCGAGGGGTTGGTGACCGGCCCCGCGCCGTCGGGCGTCGATCTGGCCGAGAAGGGCAAGGCGGTGGTCAATGTGCCGCTCGCTTCGGGGCTCGCCGAGGGGGTCGGGACCATTCGCATCGCGCTGACGACGCCGGACGGGCGGCAACTGGTGAAGGACCTGACGATCCCGGTTCAGGCCAACGACCCGCAGATCGCGCGGCAGAACCGGTTCGACCTGGCCGCCGGGGCGAATTTCACTCTGGATGAGAACGTCTTTGCGGGCCTCCTGCCCGGATCGGGCCGCGCCACGCTCGCCGTCGGGCCTCTCGCCCGCTTCGATGCGCCGGGTCTTCTCGCCACGCTCGACGCCTACCCCTATGGCTGCACCGAGCAACTCACCTCGAAGGCGCTGCCGCTGCTCTATTTCGATGAGGTAGCGGCGGCGATGGGCGCGGGAGGCCGCGACGATATCGCCAAGCGGGTCGAAGAGAGCATCGCTGAGATCCTGCTCAACCAGTCCTCCAACGGCGCCTTCGGGCTCTGGTACGCGGATGCGGGGGATCTCTGGCTCGATGCCTATGTCACCGACTTCCTCAGCCGGGCGAAGGCGCAGGGCTACGCGGTGCCGGATGTGGCCTTCCGAAACGCGATGGACAACCTCAGGAACCAGATCAACTACGCCCCGGATTTCGACGAAGGCGGCGGGGCCTATGCCTACGCGCTGATGGTTCTCGCCCGCGAGGGGGCGGCGGCTGTGGGCGATCTGCGCTACTATGCCGATGTGAAGGTCGAGGCTTTCGATACGCCCATTGCTGCCGCGCAACTCGGCGCGGCGCTCGCCTCATACGGCGACCAGCGCCGGGCGGATGCGATGTTCGCGCGGGCGGCGGACCTCCTGGCCCGGCGTGGGCCGGAGACACAGCTCTGGCGCGCCGACTACGGCACCGACCTGCGCGACGCGACGGCGCTGCTCGCGCTGGCGTCGGAGGCGGGATCGACAGCGGTCGATCCGGATGCGCTTGGCGACAGGGTAGCGTCGGGGATTGCCGGCCAACGGCTCTCGACGCAGGAGGCGACCTGGGCGTTGCTCGCGACCCATGCGCTGATCGACCGCCCGGGGGCGGACGGGTTCACCGTCAACGGCGCGCCCGTCACCGGGCCCCTCGTGCGGGTGCTGGAGGCCGAAACCGCGACCGCGCAAGTCATAGCCAACGGCACGGACAGCGCTGCGACGGTGACGCTGACCACCTTCGGCGTTCCGGTGGAACCGGAGCCGGCGGGCGGCAAGGGCTATTCCATTGAGCGGCGCTATTTCACGATGGCGGGGGAGCCCGTCGACATCGCGTCCGTCTCTCAAGGCGCCCGCCTTGTCGCGGTGATACAGGTCACGCCGCACGGCTCCGACGAGGCGCGACTGATGGTCAGCGATCCCCTGCCCGCAGGGTTCGAGATCGACAACCCGTCGCTGGTCCGCGCCGGGGATATCGCGGCGCTTGACTGGATCGACACGGTCGAGACGCGCAATGTGGAGTTCCGGCAGGACCGCTTTCTCGCCGCGGTCGACTGGACCTCGGACGACCCGTTCCGGCTGGCCTACATCGTCCGTGCAATCTCGCCCGGAACGTTCCACCAGCCGGCGGCTGCGGTCGAGGACATGTATCGGCCCGACTACCGGGCGCGCACGGCGACGGGCCGGATCACGGTGACGGAGTGAGGCGCCACGCGCTTTTCCTCCTCGCCGCGGTCCTTCTTGCCGGGGCGACGGCAAGGGACGCGCTCGACCTCTGGGTCGCGCGAACGGATCTGCCGGCGCTGACGATCGACACCGGCACCGAGGTCGTGGCACGCGACGGGACGCTTTTGCGGGCCTTCACGGTCGCCGACGGGCGCTGGCGCCTCGATCCCGGACCGGTCGATCCCCTCTTCCTCGACCTGCTCATCGGCTATGAGGATCGGCGCTTCCGCGACCATCCCGGGGTCGACCCCTTGGCGCTTCTGCGCGCCGCATGGCAGGCCGCGTGGAGCGGGCGGATCGTCTCGGGCGGGTCGACCCTGACGATGCAGGTCGCTCGGTTGCTGGAGGACAGCGGCACCGGGCGGGTCGCCGGCAAGCTCCGCCAGATGCGCGTGGCACTGGCGCTGGAGCGGCGGCTGAGCAAGGACCAGATCCTCGGGCTCTACCTCCGGCTTGCGCCCTATGGCGGCAATCTCGAGGGCATCCGCGCGGCGTCGCTCGCCTATCTCGGCAAGGAACCGCGACGGCTGACGCCGGCGGAGGCCGCTCTTCTGGTAGCGCTGCCGCAATCGCCCGAAACCCGGCGACCCGACCGCCATCCCGACGCCGCACGCGCGGCGCGGGCGCGGGTGCTCGCGCGCATGGTCGAGGGCGGCGTGATCGGCGCCGACCGCGCGACCGCTGCGTTGAGCGAGGCGGTGCCCACGGCGCGCCGGCCCTTCCCGGCCCTCAGCCCCCATCTCGCCGAACGGCAGCGCCGGGACCACCCGGGCGCTGCCCGGATCGCGACGACGATCGACCCGCGCCTGCAACGCGGCCTGGAAGCTCTTGCGGCCCGGACGGCGGCGGGCGGCGCCAGCCGCGTGTCGCTCGCCATCGTCGTCGCCGACCACCGGACCGGGGAAATTCTGGCCAGCGTTGGTTCGCCCGACTGGACCGACGACCGGCGCGCCGGCTTCGTCGACATGACCCGCGCCACCCGCTCGCCTGGCTCGACCCTGAAACCGTTCGTCTACGCCCTCGCATTCGACGAAGGACTTGCCCATCCCGAAACGCTGATCGAAGACCGTCCAACGGCATTCGGCACCTACGCACCGCAAAACTTCGATCGGACCTTCCGCGGGACGATCCCCGTGCGACAGGCGCTGCAACTCTCGCTGAACATCCCGGTCGTCAGCCTGACCGAGGCGCTCGGCCCCGCGCGCCTAATCGCCACCTTACGTCGCGCCGGGGCCGACCCGGTCGTGCCCGGCGGCCAACCCGGTCTCGCCGTGGCGCTCGGCGGGGTCGGCGTGACGCTGGAAGAGCTTGTGCAAGGCTACGCCGCCCTTGCGCGCCTCGGGGCGCCGGTCCGGCTTTCGGCCGAACCCGGGCAGGCGGGGCCGCTCGACCAACGGCTCTTCGGGGCCGAAGCGGCCTGGCTCACCGCCGATATCCTCGCCGGACTGCCACCGCCGCCCAACGCCCCCGCAAACCGGCTCGCCTACAAGACCGGCACCAGCTATGGCCACCGGGATGCCTGGGCGATCGGTTTCGACGGGGGGCATGTGGCGGGCGTGTGGCTGGGCCGGGCCGACGGCGCCTCGGTCCCCGGCGCGTTCGGCGGCGATCTCGCCGCGCCGATCCTCTTTGAGACCTTCGCGCGTCTCAAACCCGCTCTCGATCCCCTGCCGCCGCCACCGCCGACGACGCTGATCCTGCCGAATGCGCGCCTGCCGCTGCCGCTGCAACGCTTCCGCCCGCGCGGCGCCGTCTTCGCCGCCGCCCCGGACGGCCCGGAAATCGCCTTTCCCCCCGACGGGGCCGAGGTTGAGACCGCCGAGCATCTCGCCCTGAAGGTCCGGGGCGGTACGCCGCCCTTCACCTGGCTCGCCAACGGCGCGCCGCTGGTCCTCGCCGACCGCAGCCGCGAAACCGCCCTCACCGCGCCCGGCGAAGGCTACCTCAGCCTCTCCGTCATCGACGGCAAAGGGCGAAGCGCCACATCGACCGTGACCCTCCGCCCCTGAACTTCTTCGTTGCCGATATTCCCCCGCCGGGGGCCGGCCGCGCCCGGCGCGGCGCCGGCGAGCGGGGGCTCGATGCCCCCCGAGACGGCCTTCCTCAGACCCGCTCGATAGCGAGCGCGATGCCCTGACCGCCGCCGATGCACATCGTGACCAGCGCCCGCTTGCCGCCGATGCGCTCAAGCTCGTAGAGCGCTTTCACGGTGATGATCGCGCCGGTGGCGCCGACCGGGTGACCGAGCGCGATGGCGCCGCCATTGGGGTTGACCCTGGCCGGATCGAAGCCGAGCCCCTTCGAGACCGCAAGCGCCTGCGCCGCGAAGGCCTCGTTCGATTCGATCACGTCGAAATCGCCGACCGTCAACCCGGTGCGTTTCAACAACGCCTCAACGGCCGGAACCGGGCCGATGCCCATCACCTCGGGACGCACTCCGGCATGGGCGTAGCCGATGACCCGGGCGCGGGGCTTCAACCCGGCCTGTTCCGCCGCCGAGGCCCTCGCCAGCACCACCGCCCCGGCACCGTCGTTGATCCCCGAGGCATTCCCGGCCGTCACCGTGCCGTCCTTCTGGAACACCGTCTTCAACCCCGCCAGCGCCTCGAGGCTCGTCGCCTTCGGGTGCTCGTCGGTGTCGAAGACAACGGTGCCCTTGCGGGTCTGCATCTCGATCGGAGCGATCTGGTCCTTGAACCGGCCCTCGGCGATGGCCTTGGCGGCCCGCACCTGGCTTTCCATCGCGAACGCGTCCTGATCGGCGCGGGAAATGTCATGCTCCTTCGCGACATTCTCCGCCGTGACGCCCATGTGACCGGTCCCGAACGGACAGGTCAGCGCCCCGGTCATCATGTCGAGCGCCTTGGTGTCGCCCATCTTCTGACCCCAGCGCGCGGCCTGCAGCGCGTAGGGCGACCGGCTCATGTTCTCCGCCCCGCCGGCGAGCGCGAAATCGGCATCGCCGAGCATCAGCGACTGAACACAGGAGACGATGGCCTGCACGCCGGATCCGCAAAGGCGGTTCACGTTCATCGCCGGCGTGCCGTTCGGCACCCCCGCCTGGATCGCGGCGACGCGGCTCAGATACATGTCGCGCGGTTCGGTGTTGATCACATGGCCGAAGGCCACGTGGCCGATCCGGTCACCGTCGACTCCCGCCCGTTCCAGCGCCGCCTTCGCGGCAACGGTGGCGATGTCGATGGGGGCCATCCCGGCAAGGGCCCCGCCGAATGTGCCGATCGCGGTGCGCGCACCGGACAGTATGACGATATCGTCGCTCATGTGTCTCCCCTCAAGTAAATCATGCGGCAACTTACACGCCGCGCTGCAGCAGGACTAGCGTAATCTCCGGTGGTTGCAGAATGCGCAAGGGCAGGCCGGAATATCCGATCCCGCCGGAAACAACGAGATGCCGCCCCGCTTCGCGGATGTGGCCCCAACCGTATCGCGAGCCGAAGGCCGATGGCGTCAGCGGACGCCAGCCGCCGACGTTGATCTGGCCGCCATGGGTATGGCCACTCACCTGCAGGAAGGCGCGTGGATCGTTCTCGGCGAAATAATCCGGCTCATGCGCCATCAGGATCGCCGGGGCACCGGGCGGCACTTCGGCGAATGCGGCTTCGGGATCGTGAAGTCCGGGGTGGCCGTGCCGGCGCAGTGCGCGCTGGCTGTCGATTCCGGCCAGCCAGAAACGTCCGTTGCCGAAGTCGACCGGAATCGCGCTGTTGGACAATAGCGTGATCCGGCTTGCCTGGATGGCCTCGGCCACCGAGTTACGGGCAAAACCGCTCTGGCGCGCCAGCGCGCAGTCCCACCAGTCGTGATTGCCAAGGACGGCCGCGATGCCCAAAGGCGCGGTCAGCGGCGCGAGTTCAGCGATGATCGCGCTGGCGGGAACGCTCCGTGCCGGCAGGTTTCTGTCGGCGATAAAGTCGCCCGGCAAGAGGATCAGGTCGGGCTTGAGCGCGTTGGTCATCGCCACGATCCGGCGGAGTGCCGTCAGCGGCGTCCAGGGCCGGCAGATATGAAGATCCGACAGGACCACGATCGTCATGTCCGGCAGGGTCCAGCGTGGATCGGCGATCCGGTGCTGGACGATGCGCGGATGGCTGAAGAATGTGAGCGGGCCGTGCCGCCGACGCGAACTCATCCGCCGGCTCCGGTCAAGGCGATAGGGCGTGTCGGAAACGGGCACCGGGTCATGCTGGCGATCAAGCACCGAACGCGCGGCGGCATCAAGCCCCACGCTCAGGCCGGTGGCAGGATCGGCACCCGTCCGCCTTCGGTCAGATGCCAGACCTGGTGGCCCTCGATCACGACGGCCGTCAGGGGCTTTCCGTAACCGGCGCCCGTGTCGATGTTCAACCGGTTGCCGTAGTGGCAGGGGGCGTCGACCGGTGTATGGCCGTGGACGACGAGCATTCCGTGATCGCGCGGATCGTCAAGGAAGTCCCGGCGGATCCAGAGGAGATCGTCCTCTGCCTGCCGCTCGACGGGAATGCCGGGCCGGATGCCGGCATGGACAAAAAGCGCCGCACCGCGTTGGAAGTGCAGGTTCAGCCCGCCGAGAAAGGCAACATGCGCCTCCGGCACGGCCGCGACCGCCTCTTCGTGCAGATCGAAGAGCAGCCGCTCGCCGGTGCCGGCCACGCCATAGGACGCGAGCGTCGTACCGCCACCCAAGCGCGGGTCGGTCCAATGCAGACCCTCGCGAAGACCGGGGTCGTGGCTGTCGGGATCGACGAGGAAGTTCGCGAACATCCGGTCGTGATTGCCCTTGAGCACGACCCAGGGCGCGCGCCCGGCAATTCCGCGCAGGAGGTAGTCGATCACGCCACAGCTGTCGGGACCGCGATCCACCAGGTCGCCTATATGGACGACCGGTGCTTCCCGATCACCGTTTTCCGCGCGATCCGCCGCGATCAGGCTGTGCGCCGCTTCGAGTTTGTCGAGATGGCCGTGAATGTCCCCGATCGCATAGGTGCGCATGATCCGTCCCGTCCTGAAACCGGGCGGACCCTATCGCGGGCGCGCGCGCGGATGCAATGCGGCAATGTCAGCCGGCAAGGGCCTGCGGATCCGGCAAGAAGGCATAGGAGTGGGTGTTCACGTCGCCGCTCCAGCGCCAGAGCGCGAGCATGCCCTCAGGGCCGGTGCGGAAGGCATGCGGCATCAGGCTCGGGTGATGGATCATCTCACCGGCGCCGCGAATGCGCGTGTCTTCGCCCGCGGTCCAAAGCGCCCGCCCGGCGAGGATCACGTAGGTTTCATCCGCATCGTGATTGTGAAGTGCGTAGTAGGTGTCGGGCTGCTGGTAGAACAGGCCAAGCCTCAGGTCAGGCGCCGGGATCGGCCCCTCGGGGCCCATCAGCGTGGTCACGGCACAGATCGCGGCGGCGTCGTCGCTCATCCGGTCGGCGACTGGGTTCGTGCCCCACGGAATGAGGCTCTGCGCCGCGAGGATCGCAGCTGTGGCCGGGTGGTCCGACGCGGCCAATATCTTGCGGATCTGGGCGTCGAGCGCCGTGGGCTCTTGGGGCGCAATCGGTTCCGGGGCGGGGGTGGTCAGCAGCGCCTGCGCGGTGCGGTCCGCGGCGTCACGCCCCTCGCCCCGGTAGATCGCGGCCAGCGCTTGAAGCAAAGCGTCGTATTCCGGTGCGTACATGGCCGCGGTCCTTCCCAAAAGCCGATTGGATCGAGCTTCTATGGAAAATCATGGGGGCGACGCGAACGCGGGCGACATGCGGGTGTCGTATCCGGTCGGATCGTCGCCAAAGGCGCGGCGAAGGCATCCCGTTAAGGTCAGGCGACCGCTGTACGGGGGAAGCGGACACCAGAACTTGAACTCTGGTGATACTCGTTTGCGTTGACCGGCGATGCCTGCGGCCGCAGAAGGCGGCAACCCGAAAGAAACTGGCGGCGGCGCAAGATGACGTTTCAGCCCAGAACGGAAATCACATTCTCTCGGCTGCCCGAGATCTCGGCAGACGAGATCATCGCACACATGTCCGACCCGCGCGTGGCCGAGCACATGCCGCTTCTGACCTTCGCGTGGGACCCGCAGGTTCTTTCCGGTTTCGTCGCCGCCAAGGAAGAATGCTGGCGCCGCGACGGACTCGGCCACTGGGCGATCCTCGCAGACGGGGCCTATGTCGGGTGGGGCGGTTTCCAGAAGGAGGGTGACGAGTGGGATTTCGGCCTGGTGCTGAAGCCGGAGGCCTTCGGGCTCGGGGTGCGGATCGCCCGGCAGGCACTCGCCTTCGCGAAAGCTGACGCACGGATTCCATTCGTGACATTTCTTCTGCCGCCGTCGCGCCGAAACCTCGGCGCCCTCGCCCGGCTCGGCGCGCGCCTCGTCGGCGAAACCGAATATTCTGGCGCACGCTTCCTGAAATACCGCCTCGACACTCTTTGAGCACGTCTGGATGGGCAAAAGAAAACCGGGCCGGCACTGCGGCCCGGTTCGGGGTGGTGAGACGCGTCAGGCGACGTCGAAGACCAGAGGTTTCACCTGCTGGAACAGCCCGGTCTTCATCAGCTTGTCGATCACCGGCTGCGGGATCGGATCGTCGACATAAAGCAGCGCGATCGCGTCCTTGCCGCGCGAAGACCGGCCGAGGGTAAAGTTCGCGATGTTCACGCCGTTTTCGCCCATCGTCTGGCCTAGCGTGCCGATGATGCCCGGCACGTCCTCGTTCGTCGTGTAGAGCATATGCGCCCCGATCTCGGCGTCGATATTGATGCCCTTGATCTGGATGAAGCGGGGCTTGCCGTCGGAAAAGACCGTCCCGGCGATCGACCGCTCGCGCTTGTCCGTCACCACGGTCAGCTTCATGTAGCCGTCGAAGACGCCTGCCTTGTCCTGCTGGGTGGTCGAGATCTGAATGCCCCGCTCTTTCGCGACGATCGGGGCCGAGACCATGTTCACGTCCGGGTTCGTCGCCTTCATGATCCCGGCGATCGCACCGCAGTTCAGTGCCTGGAGGTTCATCTCGGACACCGTGCCGTCATAGAGGATGTTGATCGCCTTGATCGGCTCATCCGTCATCTGCCCGGCAAAGGCGCCGAGATGCTGGGCGAGCTTCAGCCACGGTCCCATGACGGCGGCTTCCTCGGCCGTGACCGAAGGCATGTTGAGCGCGTTCTGCACCGCGCCGGTCAGCAGGTAGTCCGACATCTGTTCGGCCACCTGAAGCGCAACGTTTTCCTGCGCCTCGGTCGTGGCGGCGCCAAGGTGCGGGGTCACGACAACGTTCGGCAGGTGGAAGAGCGGACTCGCCGTCGCCGGTTCCACCTCGAAGACGTCGAAGGCGGCGCCGGCGACATGGCCCGATTTCAGCGCCTCGGCCAGGGCGGCTTCGTCCACGAGGCCGCCACGGGCGCAGTTAACGATGCGCACGCCCTTCTTCGTCTTGGCGATGTTCTCCTTCGACAGGATATTGCGGGTCTTGTCGGTCAGGGGAACGTGGAGCGTGATGAAATCGGCGCGCGCCAGAAGCTCGTCAAGCTCCACCTTGGTCACGCCCATCGCCTTCGCGCGTTCTTCGGACAGGAACGGATCGTAGGCCACGACCTTCATGTGCAAGCCCAGCGCCCGGTCGCAGACGATGCCGCCGATATTGCCCGCGCCGATGACGCCAAGCGTCTTGTTGAACAGCTCGACCCCCATGAAGCGGTTCTTCTCCCACTTGCCGTCATGGGTCGAGGTCGAGGCCTCGGGCAACTGCCGCGCGACGGCGAACATCATCGCGATGGCGTGTTCGGCGGTCGTCACCGAGTTGCCGAAGGGCGTGTTCATCACGATCACGCCCTTCTTCGAGGCGGCGGGGATATCGACGTTGTCGACCCCGATCCCGGCGCGGCCGATGACCTTGAGATTGGTCGCGGCGGCAAGGATCTTTTCGGTGACCTTGGTCGCCGAGCGGATGGCGAGGCCGTCATACTGGTCGATCACTTCCAGAAGCTTGTCCTTGTCCTTGCCGAGATCCGGCAGGTAATCCACATCGACGCCGCGGTCGCGGAAGATCTGCACGGCGGTTTCGCTCAGCTTGTCGGAAACCAGAACTTTGGGTGCCATTTCAACAGGCTCCTTGATTTTCGGAAAATTCGGGAACGTTTCGGGACGGCGTCAGGCCGCCACCGGCTGTGCGTCGATCTCGGCCGCGAACGCCCATTCGATCCAGGGCATCAGGGCCGCGACATCGGCGGTCTCCACCGTGGAGCCGCACCAGATCCGAAGGCCCGGAGGCGCGTCGCGGTAGGCGCCCGCGTCGAGCGCGACGCCCTCCTTCTCAAGCCGCTTCGCGACCGCCTTGGCAAAGGCGGCGCCATCCTTGATCCGCGGATCGGTGAACTTCAGGCAGACACTCGTGGTCGAGGCGGTCGCCGGATCGACGGCGAGATTGGCGATCCAGTCCTTGTCCGCGATGAACTCCGCGATGGCCTTCGCATTGGTCTCGGCCCGCGCGATCAGGCCCTTCAGGCCGCCGACCGACTTCGCCCATTTCAGCGCGACGAGGTAATCCTCGACGCAAAGCATGGAGGGCGTGTTGATCGTCTCGCCGGTGAAGATGCCCTCGATCAGCTTGCCGCCCTTGGTCATGCGGAAGATCTTCGGCAGCGGCCAGGCGGGCGCGTAGCTTTCCAGCCGCTCGACCGCGCGCGGCGACAGCACAAGCACACCGTGCCCGCCCTCGCCGCCCAGCACCTTCTGCCAGCTGAACGTCACCACATCGAGCTTGTCCCACGGCAGATCCATCGCGAAGGCCGCAGAGGTTGCATCGCAGATCGTGAGACCCGCGCGCGCCGCCGGGATCGCGTCACCGTTCGGCACGCGCACACCCGAGGTCGTGCCATTCCAGGTGAAGACCACGTCCTTGGCGAAATCGACGGCGGCGAAATCGACCATCTCGCCATAGGGCGCCTTGCGAACCGTCGCGTCGAGTTTCAGTTGCTTGACGACATCGGTCACCCAGCCTTCGCCGAAGCTCTCCCAGGCCAGCATCTCGACCGGTCGGGCGCCCAGAAGCGACCAGAGCGCCATCTCGACCGCGCCGGTGTCGGAGGCGGGCACGATGCCGATGCGGTAATCGGCAGGCACGCCCAGGATTTCTCGTGTGAGGTCGATCGCCTCTTTCAGCTTCGCCTTGCCGACGGCGGCACGGTGCGACCGGCCCAAGGGCGCGTCAGCGAGCATGTCGAGGGAAAAACCGGGAATCTTCGTGCACGGGCCCGAAGAGAAACGCGGATTTGCCGGCCGCGCGGCCGGAGTCGTCTTGACCATTGCTGGTATCCTTCCAGATATACGCCCCTCGTTGGGGAGGGGTGTCCCACCGCCGGAAATAGAGGGGGCCGGAGGCTGGCACAAGCGGAAAAAGTGATCTAAAGCGCCGCTTGAGCCACAAAAACCGACACCGCCCGTCCACTATCGGAAACTTCGCCATGCACATCGCCACGCTTCTCGCCAACCCGACGCGCGCCAATCTCGACCGGGCAGCGGTGGAGGCCCTGCGTGACGCATGGGGTGGGGGGGCGGCAAACTGGCTGAACCCGGGCGTGGCGGCGGAATTCGCGGTCGATACGGTGCCCGCGAACCGCTGGGACGCCTGGGAGGGATTGCAGGGCATCGGCATCGACCTTGTCGTGCAGCCGGCCGAAGGGCGGCGCAAGGCGATGATTCTCGCGGACATGGACTCCACCATGATCGGACAGGAATGCATCGACGAACTGGCCGATATGGCAGGCGTCGGCGCGCTCGTGGCCGGGATCACCCGGCGCGCGATGAACGGGGAGCTGGACTTCGAGGGTGCGCTCCTCGAAAGGGTCGGCCTTCTCAAGGGCTTGCCTGCGGAGGTCATCGGGCAGGTCCTAGCCGAGCGCATCACCTACACGCCGGGGGGGCGCGAACTGATAGCGACGATGAAGGCAAATGGCGCATATGCGGCCCTCGTCTCGGGGGGCTTCACCGCGTTCACGACGGCGGTCGCCGCCCATCTCGGCTTTGACGAACACAGGGCCAACACCCTCCTCGTCGAAAACGGTGCGCTCACCGGCGATGTCGCCCGGCCGATCCTCGGGCGCGAAGCCAAGATGGCCGCGCTGCGAGAGATCAGCGATCGCCTTGGCATCCGCCACGACGACGTGATGGCGGTCGGAGACGGGGCCAACGATCTCGGGATGCTCGGCCTCGCCGGCGCCGGCGTGGCGCTCCACGCCAAGCCATCTGTTGCCGCCCAGTGCGACATCCGCATCAACCATGGCGACCTGACGGCGCTGCTCTACATCCAGGGCTATTCGACCGACGAGTTCGCCTGACCCGGCGCCGCGAGTGCCCGCCGCACAAGCGGCGGGCACGAGGGGAAAAGCTTGCGCCCGGAACGGGCGCTCAACTGGTTCACTTCCCGTTAGCGTCGGACTAGGCGGCGAAGCCGGGAGAAAGCCGGATGTCACCCACGGCAAGGCCGCGCCGATTGGTGATCGGGCCCGTGAGATAGCGCGCGAGAACCGGGTCATCCGGCGCGATGGCTCCAAGCCGCCGCAAGAGCGCCGCGACGGCGGCTTCCGACGCACGGGTCCCGCCGTCCATGATCTTCAGCGCGATGCCGCGTTTCTGCTTCGGCAGGATCGCCACGAACACCGCTTCGGCGCCGGTCTTGACGGCGACCGAACCGCCCATCGCGCGCATGAGTTTCGTGCATGCCCGGCCCTCGCCCGCGACAAGCTCGGGATGACGGGTCATGGCGGCGACGAGACGGGCCGCGGCGCGTTCGCGCGGGGTGCCCTCAAGGCGCCCCCCGGCGAAAAAGGCCATCGCGCGGGCAAGCCCATGGACGCTCGTGGCGAAATTCGGCGCCGAACAGCCGTCGATGCCGAAGCCGGGCGATGTCTCGCCCGTCACCTCTTCGAACGCGGCGCGCACCGCCCGCTGAACCGGGTGATCGACTTCATGGTATTCCGGCCCTGCCTTCAGATGCTTGGCTAGCGTCAGAAAACCCGCATGTTTCCCTGAACAGTTGTTGTGAATCTGGCAAGGCGACGTGTCGGAGCAGATCAACTCCTTCCTCGCCGCCGGATCGTCCGGCATCTGCACCCCGCAGCGCAGATCTTCTTCGCCAAGACCGAGGTCGGACAACCAGCGCGCAACCCGTTCCGTATGAATGGCGGCCCCATTGTGGCTGGCACAGGCCAAGGCAAGCTGCGGTTCGCCCAGCCGGGCCGCGTCCGCCGCTCCGCTTTCCAGAAGCGGCAGCGCCTGGATCATCTTGCAGGAGGAGCGCGGAAAGATCACGGCGTCGGGATCGCCCCAGGCCTCGACGACCTCGCCCTTCTCGTCGCAAATCACCGCGTGGCCGAGATGCATGCTCTCGAGCATTCCGCCCCGCCACAGTTCGATCATCGGTACGGCTGGCATCTTCCCCTCACCTTTGCGCGAATTTCTGCCTCCGGGGCTTTTCGCTCCTGTCGGATTCGCGTTAAGACGTGCATATCGAGTTGACGCGCGCCCCGCCAAGCCAAAAAGCTGCCGTATCAAGGGCAGCACCTGCCGGGGCCGCCGAGGAATAAGACAGCTGGAGGCTGCGGCAAAGATGACTTCACCGAGCTGGCGCGCCACGGGCGCATTTCTTCTGGCAGCGACGATGGCGACCACCGCCGCCGGGCAGGTATCCACGAACCGCGTGGCCGCCAATACCGACTGGAGTGTCTTCGTCGAGGAGAACCCCAAGGAATGCTGGGGGGTCTCGGCGCCCAAGGAAACCGTGAACACGAAAGACGGTCAGGCGGTCTCGGTCCGGCGCGGCGATATCCTTCTGTTCGTGACCTACCGGCCCGGCTCCGCCGAAGGCGAGGTTTCGTTCACCGGCGGCTATCCCTTTGCGGGCGGTTCGACCGTCGGGCTCGAGATCAGCGGCACCACGTTCGAGCTTTTTACTGACGGAGAGTGGGCCTGGTCGGGATCGAAGGACGATGACGGAAAGATCGTCGCGGCGCTGAAGGCCGGTGCATCGGCTGTTCTGACGGCGCATTCGAGCCGGGGAACCGAGACCAAGGATACGTTTTCGCTCCTCGGTGTCAGTGCCGCGCTCGACGAGGCGGCGAAGCGCTGCGCCGGCTGACGCCGCGCCGTCTGCGCGTTGTTCGCGGTCGCCGGCGGGGACCCGACCAGCCATCCTGCCGGGGTTAGGCTGGTGTTAAGACACGGCTGATACCCATCACCTTGGGTGAAAAGAGGTTGGTGGGATGGGTGCGCGATCAAACGCGACGCCAGTCATCATCAAGCGCAAGAAGGTCGTTGGCGGCGGCAGGCACCACGGTGGGGCGTGGAAGGTTGCCATAGTTACATCCTTCACAGATCGGCGCTTTGCGCCGGGTTTCACTTGCCGTCGCTTGACGGCGCCAGTGGCGTTCTGACCGATGCGGAGTCCCGGGATCGCTCCCCGTCCGCGCCATCCGGGTTTCGGATGCAGGGCCGACCATGCGGCCCAAAATCTAATAGTTCGCTAAGGCAAGACGGTCATTGACGGCATTTTGAGACAATTTCGCCGGGATCAGGCGCGCTTCTCGACGCCGCCGCCGCCGAAGGTGACGGATTGGGCACGGCCCGCGCTATCATAGGTGTCGAGCCGGGAGCCCGCGCGGCGGATCGCCTCGACGCGGGCCCGCGCCGCCTTCACGCCCTCGATAGCTGCCGACAGCAGCCGCTGGTTTGCCTCTGCGCGCGACCTCAGACGCGAAAGCGCACCGTCGGCATCGCGGCGCGGAAGGTCCGGGAGGCGGCCGACAAGGTCCGTCTTGCGGGCCGCAAGCGCCTCGAGAGACGTGAAGTTTCCGCGGCGGATGGCCTCTGCCTCGTCCCGGAGGAGCGCGTCGAGGGTCGCGATCAACGTCGTTTCGTCAGTTCGCATTGTCGGCCCTCCGCTTCAGGGCTTCGAAAATGCTCTCGGCAAGGCCAATGCCACCCGTCCGGGCCATCTCGGCCGCCTGCTCGCGCCTGAGGAACGAGGAGAACTGCTCCTCGCCCACGCCGCCGCCAAAGCTCTCGCGCGCTTCGCCGAGCCCGACGGATTTCAGCATTTCCGTCAGGAACTGGGCCTCGAGCGCTTCGGCCGCGGAACGCAGTGCCTGGTCTTTAGACTGTTCGGCCCGGAGCGGGGCAGACGTCACGGCGGAGATTGCATCCATCGGCGATCCCTCCAATTGCGGATATCTCAAGGACTATGGGAAGACCGGGGTAAAGGATCGGTAACCTCATGCTGAAATAGTCTTCCGCACACAGACAGAAGTCGTGAGCACATGGACCTGATTCCCCTCGCCGATCCCGTCCGGATCAGGACGACACAACGGGACGACCCGTGGGCCGATACCGGCATGGCCAGCGCTTTGGCCGCTTTCCTCGCGGTTCTCGGCGACCCGGCGTCGGCGGCCGACAGTGAGCCGCCGCAGCCGGCAATGTGGGCCGGGACGGCATTGCTCCCCGACAGATCGCTTCCTTTCCAAGGGCACACTCAGCCGCCATGGGACGGCGGGACAACCGAACAAGTGGCCGATTGGCTGCGTGGTCAGATCGCCGGGGCGGAACCGAGCTTGCCCGCAGCGGATGCCGGCGGGTCCGGCCCGAGCCTTGCGGCAACGGCCGGATACCCGGAGGCCGGGATCGCTCTGCCGGCCGGCCCATCGGATGCGGTCTCGGTCACGGCCGGTGCGCCGGCGTTGCGCACCGAAACGGCGGCAGCGGCCCTTGCGGGTTGGGCCATACCCGAGGCCGGCAGAAGGCTCGCCACTGGAGACCGGGCCAACGGATCGGAACCGAGGACTGGGACGACAACCGCAATATCCGATGCAGCACCTACGCAAACCACCCTGCCGGCGACGCGGGCAGAGCCCGGCCGGAATGCATCGCTGCCCCTTCCGGGTCCGGGCGCACGCGGCATGGACAGCGCACTGCTGGCGCCTGAAGTGACGCCGGCCGTTCCAGCCGCGCGCGACGACACGGCCGCGCCGCCGGGTCTTCCGCAGTTTACGGTTCCGGCCAGTGCCGCTGCGCCGCACGGCTTGGCAGCGATGGATCGCCCTTTCACGGGGAATTCGAACGGTGCCGAAACCGCCTCGGCCCGGACTCCGCCCCTCGCAGCGGACGCCCGGCCCGGCCCGGCGCGCACGGATGCCAGACCCGTCGCACAATCCCTGGCCGCGACGACCGTGGCACCGCCTGCGCCAGACGCTACGGCAGAAGCCATCGCCCCGACGCAGTCCGGGCGAGAAGGCGCCATGGTCGGGACGCCTTTCGCGGAGGGCGGCGGCACGACCGCCGGTACGGCGATATTGGAAGGCCAGCGGCCCGGCATCCCGGTCGTGACGCAGGCCAATCCCGACACGGATGCCAGGCCCAACCCGGCCGATATCCGGCTCGACCCCGGCGACCCGGTCGTATCGGCGAGCGACTCCGCGCCTCTCGCCCGGGGCGCAGACCGCGCATCCGCCACCCATGCCGCGGCCGTGACGCTGCCGGCGGGCCTTGGCCATCGGCTGGCCGAGGCGGTCGGCCAGTTTCCGGATCGGCCGGTGGAGATCACCCTTTCGCCGGAGGAACTCGGCCGGGTTCGGCTGACGCTCGCCACCCATGACGGGGCGCTCACGATGATGATCCAGGCGGACCGGCAAGACACGCTCGACCTCCTGCGCCGGAACATCGGGTCGCTGGCGCAGGATTTCCGCGATCTCGGCTATCAGGATCTGAGCTTCAGCTTCGGGCAGGAGCGTGATCCGCGCCAGCCACAGGACACAGGCACATCCGTTTCAGCGACCGAAAGCGACAGCCTTTCGGTCTCCGCCGCCGCCCCATCGTCCGGAGCAGACCGCGCCCGACCTCTGGCGGTGGATGGCGGGCTTGACCTCAGATTGTGAAAGGAACCGACGATGGACGCCGTGATATCGGCCACGACCCGGACCGGCATGACGAACGCTCAAGGTCAAAGCCAGCAGGGAACGCTGATCAACAGCGATTTCCAGACCTTCCTCCTGATGTTGACGACGCAGATGCAGAACCAGGATCCGCTCAACCCGATCGAATCCTCTGACTACGCCGTCCAGCTCGCCACCTTCTCGGGCGTCGAGCAGCAGGTGCGGACCAATGCGCTGATCGAAGCAATGTCGGCGCAGATGGGGCTCTCCGGAATGGCGCAGATGGCGTCCTGGGTCGGGATGGAGGCGCGGGTCGCAGCCCCCGTGGCATTCGACGGCGTCCCGTTGACGCTCTATCCCGAACCCTCGAATGGCGCCGATCAGGCGGTACTCGTGGTTCTTAACGCTGAAGGGCAGGAAGTCATGAGCGCGCAGGTCACGGTTTCGCATGATCCGGTCACCTGGGCGGGAACGGATGCGAACGGGGCACCACTCCCATCGGGCGTCTATACGTTCCGGTTGGAGAATTACAGCGAGGGAAAGCTGGTCGAGACGACAGCGGTCGAGGCCTATGGCCGCATCGAGGAAGTGCGCAACGGCACGGGCGGCGTTGCCTTGGTCATGGACGGCGGTGGCATCGTCGCGCCGTCCGACATCAAGGCCGTCCGCGAACCGTCCACGCCCTGACGGCCGTCAAAGAAGCGTGGCCAGCGCGAACCCGAGGCCGGCGATGGCGGCACCGAGAGCAACGAGAAGGACCGTCCCAGTCAGCGACCGGCGCGGCGGCGGGGCTGGCACCTCTGTCTGGCGGGCAAGGAGCGCCTCGGCGATCTGCGGAAGGCGCGGGCCGAAGCGGCCGAGCACCCGGGCGGTCCGCACGAGATCGCGGATCAGAGCCTGCGGCCCGACATTCTCGCGGATATAGCGTTCGACGACGGGCCGCGCGACCTGCCACATGTTGATGTTGGAATTGAGCGAGCGCGCGACGCCTTCGACTACGACCATCGTGCGTTGCAGAAGGATGAGTTCGGTCCGCGTCTCCATCCCGAACCGCTCGGTGACCTCGAAGAGGTAGGCCAGAAGCCGGGCCATCGAGATATGGGTCGCGTCCATGCCGAAGATCGGCTCCCCCACGGCCCTCAGCGCGCGGGCGAACTCGTCCACGTCGCGGTCGCGGGGAACGTAGCCCGCTTCGAAGTGCACTTCGGCGACGCGGCGATAATCCTTGCGGATGAAGCCGATCAGGATCTCGGCATAGACCCGGCGGGTATATTCGTCGATAGAGCCCATGATGCCGAAGTCATAGGCGATGATATCGCCGTTCGCCGCGACCTTGAGGTTGCCCTGATGCATGTCGGCGTGAAAGTAGCCGTCGCGCAGCGCATGGCTAAGGAAGAGCTGGAGAACCCGCTCGGACAAGGCCACGCAATCGTGTCCGGCCGCCCGGATCGCCGCGACATCGCCAAGCGGAATCCCCTCCGCCCATCCGAGCGTCATCACCCGGCGCGACGACAGGTTCCAAAACGGCTTCGGCACCTGGAAGCCTTCATCCTTTTCGGTATTCGCGGCGAATTCCGAGGCCGACGAGCTTTCGAGCCGGAGATCCAGTTCCCCCATCACCACGCTTTCGAAATGGCTGACCACGTCGGTGGGGCGCAACCGCCGCGAGGCGGGCGAAAGCACCTCGATCAGCCCGGCGGCGAAGTGGAATGCGTCGATGTCGCGCTGGAAGGCACGCTCGATCCCTGGCCGCAGGACCTTGACCGCCACTTCCTCGCCGGTTCCTGCGAGCCTGGCGCGGTGAACCTGCGCGATCGAGGCCGCGGCGACCGGCTCGGAGAATTCGGAGAACAGCGTCTCCACGCCTTGGCCAAGCTCATCGGCAACGGTTTGCTTGGCCACCTTTGTCGGGAAGGGCGGCAGCTTGTCCTGCAATACCCGAAGCTGGTCCGAAAGCTCGACTCCGACCACGTCGGGGCGGGTCGAAAGCACTTGGCCGAACTTGATATAGGCGGGGCCGAGCGCGGTCAGCGCCCGTGTCACCGGTGGTTGTGACGGGTCGCCGCGATAGCCGAGCCATTTGAAGGGCCAGCCGAAAATATGGGCGGCAAGGCGAAGGCGCGGCGGGACCTCCATCGCCTCGAGCGCAACCTTCATCGCGCCCGTGCGCTCGAAAGTCGCACCGGTGCGGATCAGCCGCCAGACGTTGTGCGGACCGCGCAAGGCTCAGATCTTCCAGCCGGAATGGAGGGCCGCGACCCCCATGGTGAGGTTGCGGTATTTCACCTGGCTGAACCCGGCTTTGCGGATCATCGCGGCGAAAGTCTCCTGGTCGGGAAACTTGCGGATCGATTCGACGAGGTATTGGTAGCTCTCGCGGTCGTTCGCGACGATCTGGCCCATCACCGGGATCACGTTGAAGGAATACTTGTCGTATGCCCATTGCATCGCGGGGTTCGGCAACTGGCTGAACTCCAGCACCATGAGCCGGCCTCCGGGCTTCAGGACGCGGAAGGCCTCCGACAGCGCATCGGGAATGCGCGTCACGTTCCGGATGCCGAAGCTGATCGTGTAGACGTCGAAGCTGTTGTTCGCGAAGGGCAGCGACATCGCATCGCCGACGACCCATGACAGCCTCTCGGCCATGTTTTCGGCCTCGGCACGCTTCTGGCCTTCGATCAGCATCGATTCCGTCATGTCGAGAACCGTGGCCTCGGCCCCCGGTGCGCGCTTGAGGAAGCGGAAAGCTATATCGCCGGTTCCTCCGGCCACATCCAGAAGCTTCTGGCCCGGACGCGGCGCAAGCCAGTCCATCATCGCATCTTTCCAGAGGCGGTGGATACCGACGGACATCACGTCGTTCATGATGTCGTATTTGTTCGCCACACGGGTGAAGACGCCGTGGACCATCCCGGCCTTCTCGCCCTCGGGCACGTCCTTGAACCCGAAATGGGTCGTGCGGGTATCGCTTTCGGTCATTGGCCCTTGCCGTCCGATGGAACTCGTCCTTCTTATAGAAGCCTTGGCCGCAGAGACAATGCGGCGTTCACGCACCGGACGGACATGCCCGAACTGCCCGAAGTCGAAACCGTGCGCCGGGGCCTTCTGCCCGCGATGAAGGGCAAGGCCGTCCTGGCCGCAGACATTCGAAGGCCCGATCTGCGCTTTCCCTTTCCCGAACGGATGGCCGAGCGACTGACCGGCGCGCGGGTATTGGGCCTGCACCGACGGTCGAAATACATTCTCGCCGACCTGTCGACGCGGGAGACGCTCCTGATCCACCTCGGCATGTCGGGTCGGATGCTGATTTCCGGCGTCATGCCGGGGGTGTTCCATCAGGAGCATCCAGCACCCGCCAAGCACGATCATGTCGTCCTCGACATGGAAGGGGGCGCCAGGGTGACGTTCAACGACGCGCGCCGGTTCGGCGCGATGGACCTGATGACAACGGCTTTGGCCGAGGAGCACTGGCTCCTTCGCGATATCGGGCCGGAGCCCTTGGGCAACACGTTCAACGAGGAATATCTGGTCGGGCGTCTGAAAGGCCGGACGATGCCGGTCAAGGCCGCGCTTCTCGATCAGAGGATCGTCGCCGGGCTTGGCAATATCTATGTCTGCGAGGTGCTGCACCGTGCGCGGATCGACCCCCGCAGGAAGGCCGGGCAGATTTCGGCGGCGCGGGTCGCCGGGCTGGTCCCGATCATCCGCGACGTGCTGAACGAGGCCATCGAAGCGGGCGGATCGTCCCTTCGCGACTACCGCCAGGCCGATGGCGAATTGGGCTATTTCCAGCATGCGTTCCGCGCCTACGACCGCGAAGCGAAACCCTGCGTCACGCCGGGCTGCACCGGCACTGTCGCCCGAATCGTCCAGTCTGGGCGGTCCACCTTCTTCTGCCCGCGCTGTCAAAGATGACTTGATCCCGGCGACCGGGCTGGTAGGACTCTCCCTCGCATCTGCAGAAAGGCTCAGGTCCATGGCTTACGAGACCCTGATCGTCGAGATCGAAGACAATGTCGCGCTTATCCGGCTGAACCGGCCCGATGCGCTGAATGCTCTCAACTCGAAGCTGATGGCGGAGCTTTCCGATGCTGTGACCGAGGCCGAGAACAACGACAAGGTGCGCTGCATCATCCTGACCGGCTCCGAAAAGGCCTTTGCCGCCGGCGCCGACATCAAGGAGATGTCGGAAAAGACCTTCGTCGAGGTCTTCACCGACGACCTTTTCGGTGCGAACGTCGAAGCGCTCCTGCGGTGCCGCAAGCCAATCATCGCGGCGGTGGCGGGATATGCCCTTGGCGGTGGTTGTGAGCTTGCGATGATGTGCGATTTCATCATTGCCGCCGATACCGCCAAGTTCGGCCAGCCGGAGATCAATCTCGGCGTCGTCGCCGGGATCGGAGGCACCCAGCGGCTGACCCGCTTCGTCGGCAAGTCGAAGTCGATGGACATGCACCTGACCGGGCGCTTCATGGATGCGGCCGAGGCGGAGCGCTCGGGCCTCGTCAGCCGGGTCGTGCCGGCCAACAAGCTTCTGCCCGAGGCGATGGCCGCGGCGCGCAAGATCGCCGAGAAATCGGCGGTGGCGACGCTCGCCGTGAAGGAAGCGGTGAATCGCAGCTATGAGACGACGTTGCGCGAGGGGCTCTTGTTCGAACGCCGGCTGTTCCACGCGCTTTTCGCCACCGAGGACCAGAAGGAAGGCATGAGCGCCTTCCTCGAAAAGCGCCAGCCGCAATTCCGCGACCGCTGAAACCCCTTTCCTTTGTCCGCGTTTTCCCTTAAGGGACCGCGGTCACATGCGCGTGGAGCCCGCTCAGGCTGGAATCGACCGGTTCACTGGGAACCCGGGTTTTGTCGCGCTTAGGTATCGAAACAAACCCGGAAGTTGGGAAACCACACATGGCCAATACGCCCCAGTCCAAGAAACGCGCCCGCCAGTCCGAGCGCCGTCAAGACATCAACAAGGCCCGCCGCTCGCGGATCCGCACCTACCTGCGCAAGGTCGAAGAGGCGATTGCCTCGGGCAACCAGGAATCTGCGGCGGCCGCGCTCAAGGCCGCCCAGCCTGAACTGGCGCGCGGCGTGACCAAGGGCGTTCTGCACAAGAACACCGTTGCCCGCAAAATGTCGCGCCTCGCCGCGCGGGTGAAGGCGATCTCCGCCTGATCCGACCCGCTTGACGATTCGCGAAAAGGCGCAACCCAAGGTTGCGCCTTTCTGCATTTCTGACCCGTCTTGTGACCCCTGTGCCCCATTTGCACAGGCTCTCCGGATTCGCTGCGGCAAAGGGTGAGTCAAGCGCGAAGTTCTGTTGCGGCGCTGTCCCGGCCCTTGCTAGCGTCCTCTGGCGATTCACATCGTCTTGGGGGGACATGCGGTAACCACGGGCCGAAGCAGGTGCTGCACCCTGCCGAGACCTGGAACGCGCGCCGGCAAATTCGGCGGGCGGGGTTGTGTTCGGACGCCGGAACCTTTCCGCGCGGGCCGGGCGGGGGGCCGGTTTCCGGTCGCTGCCATGTCCAAATAACCCGCGCTTCCCGGCGGAAGCGGCAAGAGTCCGGGGCTGCCCCCGGCTTCTTGACCGTTTTTGCGTGGAAGCAAGACAGGAGGAATCGCCGCGGGAACAAATGTATCGGCACAATCTGCATGTGCCGGACAGTGATAAAAGACGTGGACGGACACAA